>NZ_DATKQC010000163.1:0-8202 GCF_035532915.1 Edaphobacter sp. | reverse complement strand
GCCTGGTTTGCCGGATCGGCCGCATTGCCTGCATTCGGGATGCCCTGATAGACGATTGCACTGGTGATATCTGCGTGAGCGAACGCGGTTGCTGCCAGCAGAACTGCGGAGCAGAGAACTGGCGTAAGAGAACTTCGTAGGAGCTTCATAAATTTATGCCTCGATCGTGAGATTGGGGGCCTGAAGAAGCATCTCCATGGAAAGCAATTGGGTGGCCGTTACTCGCACATCTTTTGAGATTCTGTAAGCCACTGATGCACATCACCTAACAGATGGGAAGAGGAAGGACCGTAAAGCAGGAGGAGCAGGCACTGCGCAAGAGTCTGCAGGGGAAAGTGAAAGCAGCTTCTTGTTGCGCGCTTATTTTATGGGGCTGTCAAGGGTGGACCTGTCTGTCTATTCATAGCGAAGGGCGACATTGGGGTCCACCTTCATTGCTGCACGGGCGGGAATGAAGGTTGCCGCGAGAGCAGTCACACTCAGAAGCAGCGCAACGCTTAGAAATGTGATGGGATCGTGCGGCCCAATGCTGAAGAGCAGGCTTTTGAGAACCTGTGAAATGCCAAGCGCTATACACAAACCTAAAACTCCACCCAGGCCAATCAGGCGCATCCCTTCCCACGCCACAAGGCGCAGAATATCCATTCTGCCGGCTCCAAGCGCCATGCGCACGCCGATCTCCTGGGTACGCTGGGTCACAAGGAAGGAGATCACCCCATAAAGTCCAATGACCGCCAGCAAGAGGCCGGTTGCAGCGAAGAAGCCGACGAGGAGGGTTTGAAATCTTGGCTGATCGGCTAGTTTGCTGACCCTCTGCTGCAGGGTTGCAATGTCAACCGGTAAGGTTGGATCAAGCGCAGCGACTTGCGAGCGGATCCACGGCGAGATTGTCGCGGACGGCAGCGATGTTCGCACGATGATTACGGAGGTCCTTCCCCAGACACCGTGTCCTGCCCAATCCTCAGCGCGATTGCGCCTGAGCAGATAGTATTCGGGCACCTCCTCTCCCGTAAGGCCGCCGTTCTTTACATTGGCTGCAACTCCGACGATGGTGTACCAGGTACGGTTCGGATCGGAGGGGAGATCAAAATTCAACCGCTTGCCGAGGGGATCTTCTCCCGGGAAAAGGCGCTCGGCAAGCTGTTGGCTGAGCACGATGAAATGGCCGCTTGAATTGAGTTGTTCCTCGCGGAAGCCTTCGCCTCGCACGATGGGAATACCCAACGCGGGGAAGTACTCCGGCGAGACCGAGCGGGAGGTCACCAATCCACCTGTTATTTCAGTGGAAGGCGGTCTGCCCGAGACGATAATCGAGTCGTAGCGGAAGCTACTATGACTGTCCTCCGGCGGCAGCGAATCACTGATTGCGACGTGACTGACTCCGGGGCCGAATTGAAGCCGCTTCTGCAGTTGCTGAAAAAACATCATCATCGCTTGTGCGGAGGGATAGTTGTGCTCTCCGAGAGTCACGCGAATGGTGAGGACATTGTCGGTGCGCATTCCCAAATGCTGGTTTTCCAGATTGCTGAAGCTGCGAAATAGGAGCATCGCTCCCACCAGAAGAACCATGCTTACAGCGATCTGTGCCACAACCAGCCATCGGCGCAGAGAAGCATGAGAGCCCTGCAAGAGAGAGCGTCCACTCAACGCCTGCCCGTTTGGTCTCTGCAAGGCGGGCGCGAGGCCAAATAACATCCCGTTAAGAATGGAAATAACAACAGTGAAAACAATAATTCTTAGATCAAGCTGCGCTCTTCCGATGTAAGGAATGCTGGCAGGGGCGATGGCGATAAAGATGCGTAAAAGCACCTCCGCAAGAATGCAGCCACCCACTGCTCCAGCCAGAGATAGAACAAGAGCTTCGGTCAACGCCTGACTCGCCAGCCGAGTTCGGCTGGCGCCCAGAGCGGAACGAATGGCCAACTCACGCTGACGCATAGCGCCGCGCGCCATCAGCAAACTCGCCACATTGGCGCATGCGATCAACAGCACGGCAAGGACCGCTCCCAAGAGGACCCATGCCTCTACGCGCACATCCTCCATCTGACGGTCGCGAAGAGAACGAACGCTGAATTTAAACTGACTGCGAAAACTCACCGGAATGATCTTCAAGGCATTCTGGTATAGAGGTTCGAGCTCGGCCCTGGCCTGCGCGACGCTGACTCCAGGCTTGAGCCTGGCGAAGGTTCGCCTGGGACCTCCGAGACCGGAGTTCCCGCTGCGATCCTCCGCCTCATCGACGGCCATGGGGAGCAGCACATCGGCCGCCTGCAGTCGAGGCATCTCGAAGTCTTTGGGCAGAACGCCAATCACCTGGACAGGTTTGCCGTCGATCTCAATCGTCTTGTCGAGGATGCCGGGATCGCGGTTGTAGTGGGTGAGCCACAGTCCATAGGAGATCAGGCCTACAGCCGGGCCGTGCGGGCGGCCTTCTTCCGGCAGGAAGTTGCGTCCCAGCACTGGCGAGATTCCAAGTGTCGGCAGAAAGTTCGCCTCAACATGCGGGCAGCTCAGTTGCGCGGGATTTCGATCCGTGAGGTCACACTCGGGCGTTACCGCTCCCTCCGAGGTCATCGCGGCAAAGGGCTTTTGATTGTCTCGAAAGTCATAGTAAAAAGCGCCCAGCATGAACTCCTGCTTTTCGAGGGGCTGGACCAGGCCGAGCGTGACAAGGCGATCTGCGTGCGCGTAAGGCAGGCTGCGGAAGAGGATGCGGTCGACGACGCTGAAGACCGCCGTGGTGGCTCCGATGCCAAGCACGAGAGTAGCGACGACGGTGATCGTGAAGATGGGATTGCGACGGAAACCGCAGATAGCATAGCGAACATCCTGGAGAAGCGCCTCCAAAAGAAAGCCGGGGCGCTGCTGGCGACATTCTTCGCGGGTACGTTCGATGCCACCAAAGTCGATAGCGGCTTGCCTTCGGGCTTCGGTTGGGGGTATTCCGGCTTCGACGTTTGCGATGATCTGCTGATCGAGGTGGAACTGCAGCTCGTCATCGACGTCGCGATGAGTTTTGCGGGCGAGTAGAAAACGGAGGCGTGTTCGCAATTCGTTGAACATTTAGGGGTCTCCTAAGCCTGTTCGAGAACCAGTTCAATTGCGGTGGTGAGACGATTCCAGTTTTCGAGCTCGGCGGCTAACTGTTTCCTGCCGGTTCGGGTAAGAGAGTAGAAGCGGGCCTTGCGATTGTTTTCGGAAGTCCCCCAGTCGGCTTGAATCCAACCCTTGTATTCAAGCCGGTGGAGCGCGGGGTAGAGGGAGCCCTGGCCAATCTGTAGGGTATCGTTGGAGATTTGCTGGATGCGCTGCGCGATGCCCCAGCCGTGCGTGGGCTCGAGGGCAACTGTTTTGAGAATAAGAAGATCGAGCGTTCCCTGAAGCAGATCGGTGGATGGTGGCATGTTCCCCTCGACGTTCGACAATAGGATTACATCGACTCCTGTCGAATGTCAAAGGGAACGAAATGCTCGCACAGCATGGTTATCTCCGCTGCCCCTATAGCTAGGTTTGCGTGGCGATCTGCGATGCGGAGCGCTCGTGCCAGCGGCCACGGGTGAAGTCGGGGAACTTAGCAGGCGCGCTGCCGTCGGCCAGCGAGAGCCTGCTAAGCGGGCCGGGTGCCGACCAGGTGGCGGCGTCATAGACATCCATGTCCGGTGCCAGCCCCTCGCGCATGCATTCGAGCAGACGGTAGAGCATGATGTAGTCCATGCCGCCGTGGCCTCCGAGCTTCTGCGCGATCTCGCCTTCGCGCTTCCACAATGGATGCTGATGCTCCTTCCACGAGTCGATGGTGGCCCAGTCCTCGCCACCGGCCTGTCCGTCGAGGTAGATGCGCGGCGGGTAGTCGGCGAAGATGCCTTTGGTGCCGGCGATCAGGTTGGTGCGGCTGTAGGGGTGGGGATTGACGGTACCGTTCTGGAGCGTAATCGTCAGGCCGTTCGCGGTTTTGATGAGCGACGTGCTCATGTCTCCGGTGATGTAGCGCTCGGACCAGCGGGGATCGGACGACGGCAGGTGCGCCTTGCGATAGTCATCGAGGCCGCGCTGCGGTGTACTCATGGAGACGATGTAGTCGAACCGGTCGCCGCGCTGGATGCCCATGTAGTTCGCCACCGGGCCCAGGCCATGGGTCGGATAAAGATTGCCGTTTCGTTCGGTGTGAACAGTGCGGCGCCACAATCCCTCGCCCTTGTCGGAGAAAAGCTCCTCGCGAAGATCGTGAAGGTAGGCGCCTTCTCCATAGAGCAGGTCGCCGAAGAGTCCTTCGTGGGTCATGCGCAGGATGAGGGTTTCGTTGTAGCCGTAGCAACAGTTTTCGAGCATCATGCAGTGCCGCTGGGTGCGCTCGGAGGTGTTGACGAGCTTCCAGCAGTCCTCGATGGTGGTCGCAGCCGGTACTTCGACAGCGGCGTGCTTGCCGTGGGTCATGGCAGCGACGGCTATCGGCACATGCCAGTTCCACGGGGTTGCGATGATGACAAGGTCGAGATCGTCGCGGGCGACGAGCGACTCGAAGGCGTGATCACCTTTGGTGTAGAGCTCGGGAGAGGGCTGTCCGGCCTTTACGACGAGCGACTGCGCGTGCTCGGCATGCTGGGGCACGACATCGCAGAGGGCGAGGATTTGCGCATCGGCGGCGAGCAGATTTTCAAGCAGGCTGGTGCCTCTTCCGCCGGTGCCGACGATGCCGATCTTTGGGTTCTTCGCGGCGAACGGCTTGCCGATCATGCTTGCGCCATGTGGCTTTGCAGCCTCGGCGTGAAGCTGCGGAACGCTCATGCCGACAGCGGTGATGCCGCCGAGGCGAAGGAAGTTTCTTCTTGAAAGATCATCCAATACGCCACGCAATTCATCGCTCATGCTCTTCTCCCTTGAATCTCGATGCACTTTGTTGGTCGTTTCGTTATACTACGTTTTCGCTTTGATGCGATACGTTTTCACTTCGTTATAATCCATTTTTATTTCGCAATGTTGAGATTTTGTGGGCAATCACAGATTTTATGTGCTACCTTACGAAGGCTCAAAGGCCGACCGGAGCGAATGAATGCAAGCCACCATCAGCGAAGCACACGCGAACCTCGTTCCGCCCGTGACGCCGGAGGCGGCGACACCAACACCTCCACGCAACGTCGCCGTCGATGCCTACCGTGGGCTGGTGATGCTGTTGATGATGGGCGAGGTGTTGAGCTTCGCCGCCGTCGCGCGCGCGTTTCCGCACAGCCTCTTCTGGCATGTGTTGGCCTACAACCAGACGCATGTGGAGTGGGCGGGGGTGGGTCTTCACGACATGATCCAGCCGTCGTTCACCTTTCTGGTCGGCGTTGCGCTTCCCTACTCCATTCATAGCCGCATCCGCAAAGGGCAGAGCTTTCCAAAGCAGCTGGCGCATACGCTGTGGCGAAGTTTGATTTTGATTGCGCTGGGGATCTTTCTTCGCTCCACCCATAGCGGGCAAACTTATTTCACCTTTGAAGACACGCTGACGCAGATCGGCATGGGATACACGTTTGCGTTCCTGCTGGCGTATTGCCGACCGAAGTGGCAGTGGATTGCGCTGGCAACAATTCTCTTCGGGTATTGGCTGGCATGGGCGCTCTATCCTGCGCCGGGTCCGAACTTCGACTACGCCGCGGTTGGCGTGCCTGCGACGTGGCACCACAACTTCAGCGGATTTGCCGCTCACTGGAACAAGAACAGCAACCTCGGACAGGCGTTCGACGTCTGGTTTCTAAACATTTTTCCACGCGCATCACGCTTCGTCTTCAACGAGGGCGGCTATCTTACACTGAGCTTCATCCCAACGCTGGGCACGATGCTTCTCGGGCTGCGAGCGGGCGAATGGTTTCGCTCGGCTGCACCGAAGATTCCGGTGAAGCGCTTCCTGATTGCCGGAACGCTGCTTGTCGCGGCGGCGCTGCTGCTGCATGTAACGGGAATATGCCCTATCGTGAAGCGCATCTGGACGCCGGCCTGGACGCTGTTCAGTGGCGGACTCTGCTTCTACTTCCTTGCAGTGTTCTCGTGGGTGATCGACGTGAAGGCGTATCGCCGCTGGGCGTTTCCGCTGGTGGTCGTCGGAATGAATTCGATCGCGGCTTACCTGATCGCCGACTTATTCGGAGAGGCCATCGAGCGAAATCTGCATATCCATCTGGGCTACCGGGTCTTCCAAATATTTGGAACGGGGCTGGAGCCGTTGATGTTCGGCATCGTCGCGCTGCTGATCTACTGGTCGATCCTGTTCTGGATGTACCGCAGAAAGATCTTCCTGCGCATCTGAACTCCCGCGAATCACTCCGCGATTACATCGGGCCTTTGGAGTTTTTAGGGCGCGGATAGAAGGCTTCGACGACGGTGGAGATGCCGCCGCGCGGGCGGAAGTCGCCTACTACCTTGGCCCAGACCGGATCGCAGGCTTTGACGACATCGTCGAGCACCTGGTTGACGATATTCTCCTGAAAGATGCCGAGATTGCGGTAGGTGAAGAGATATTCCTTCAGCGACTTGAGCTCGAGGCAGGTCTTGCGCGGCATATAGCGGATCGTGATGCGGCCGAAGTCGGGCAGGCCGGTCTTGGGGCAGACGCTGGTGAACTCGGGATCGTCGACGAGGATCTCGTAGGCCTTGAACTGGTTCTTCCAGGTCTCGATGGCGGGGAATTTAATGTCGAGGCCGGATGCGGCGTGGTCGTCGGTGTAGCCCGTGGTCTTCTTGGTGGTCATGGATCTATTTTATCGCGGCGCCTGTTGCAGGGCGCTGCATCGAGTTTGAGTGCAAGATTCGGAGTGTTGCGCAGCGCGGGTTCACCTATGGTCGAGAGAATCTCATCTCGAAAAGGAAATCACGCAATGCATCGCACCGTTCATCCCCCCATTCACCGGACTGTTCATCCTTCGATTCTTTATGTTGGCACTCCCGTCGTTCTTATCGGCACATTGAATGAGGACGGCTCGCCGAACCTTGCGCCCATCTCTTCGGCATGGTGGCTGGGGTGGAACTGCATGCTTGGCTTTGGAGCAAATTCCAAGACGCCGCAGAATTTGCAGCGCACACGGCAGTGCACGATCAATCTGCCATCGGTGGCAGAGGTGTCGCAGGTGAATAGGCTTGCACGGCTTACGGGTTCCGACCCGGTGCCTCCGCATAAACAGGCCAAAGGCTACACTTTTTGCGCAGACAAGTTTGGCGCTTCGGGGTTGACTGCGGAGGACGCAGAGTTGGTCGATGCGCCTCTCGTTCGTGAATGTCCGCTGCAGATGGAGGCAGAGTTGACGGCAGCGCATCCCTTCGCTCCGGAGACGAATGGGAGTTTGGTTGCGCTTGAAGTGCGCATCCTGCGCGTGCATGCGCATCCGCAGCTCTTGATGGAGCCGGAGGGGAACCGCATCAATCCCAGCAAGTGGCGACCGCTCATTATGAGCTTCTGCGAGTTCTATGGACTCGGAGAGCAGGTACATCACTCACGGCTGGCGGAAATCCCTGAAGATCTGTATCGGCCAGCGCGAGTGAAAGAGATGATGACGAACGCAATGCAAGAAACGCCGGTCTCCTGAGAGAGCGGCGCTTCTTGTTAGAGTTATGAGGACAACTAATCGCGGCGGCTGAGGGTTGGACGGTCGTCGCCGGAGTTGGCCGGATTGTTGGGGCTGTTGGGATCGTTGTTGGTGCCGCCTACGCGACGGAGGGTTGGCTTGTTGCCGCCATTCTTGTCGTTGAGCTTGCGTTTGTTTTCGAGGCGCGCGAGGCGGGCCTTGACGTCGTCGAACTCGCTGGTAGTGACGATGTAGTCGGGCCGAGGCGGCATGATGGTGGCGATCTCGTCTTCGGAGCGGGCGATGCGATCAGGGGTCTGAGGATGGTCGGAGAAGACCTTGGCCAGCGTGCCGGGCTTGTGCTTCTCGAGAGCGTCGAGCTTTTCGAAGAACTGGATGAAGGCCTGCGGATCGTAGCCAGCCTTGTACATGTACTCAAGACCGAGCCAGTCGGCCTCTGCCTCGAAGTTGCGCGAGAACTGGAGGAAGGTGACGGGGATGGCGAGTTGCGAGGCCTCGTAGATGCCATAGCCGGTCCACGAGCCCTGGGTGAAGATGATGAGCGGGACAGAGCCGATCTGCATGTAGTTCATGCGGGTCATCTCACGGGCAGCGTGGTGGGCGCAGACGTGGGCCGTCTCGTGTGCCATCACACCGGCCAGTT
>NZ_DATKQC010000162.1:0-4277 GCF_035532915.1 Edaphobacter sp. | reverse complement strand
CACCGCCACCAGCGTAAATCCCGGCGCGCGAGTGAGAATCCGCCAGCCGTAGCGCAGGTCCTGCATCAGCCGGTCCAGCCACGTCCATCCGCTTGCCTCGAACGCCTGCTCGCGCAGCCGCAGCATGTTGCCGAAGTTGTTGCGACCTGCGCGGGCCGCCATCTCGCGATGGAACTCCATGTCGTTTTCAAGCTCCGCATCGAGACGGCGCCTGTTGATCAGGTAATGAATCTTACGAAGCAGATCGCGCATGCGTGAACCTCCGTGAACCGTAACCGCCTCGGCCTAAGCCGTTCGAAGAATGTCCCGGATCGCCTGGTTCACGCGATCGTAGCTGACAAGCTCTCTCTTCAATTGCTGCCGCCCCTTCGCGGTCATGCGATAGAAACGAACTCTGCGATTGGTCTCGGAGATGCCCCACTCCGCCTCGACCCAATCCTTCAGCAACATCTTCTGCAGCGTGGGATAAAGCAGCCCCTCCTCCACCGCGAGCACCTCGCTCGAGAGCAGATGAATCCGTTGTGCGATGGCATAGCCATGCAGTCCTCCGGTCTGGAGAACACGAAGAATCAGCATCGGAAGAGCGCTGGCAGGGCTAACGGATTCAGGCATATTCTCCATAGGCATAATATTTATATGCCTATGGGGAATATGTCAATATTGAACTTCACGATCGATTGAAGTATGCAACAGGGCTATGCGAACCGGAGAGCTTGTTATAAGCGCAACCGCGAGTACTGCCGCTAGGAAAGTGAGACTCTTCGCAGTCGCCAGATAAAATAGGGCACCATCCCGAGCGAGAATACGATCACGGCACCCACCAGGCGGTCCAGCAAAAGCTCACCCGAACTTGGAAGCGTGAAGAACATACGAATGTGCCCGAGTCCGCCTGGGATCGCCGTGCGGCTGGCACGAACCTGGGCGGCGCCTCCCACGAAGGCGACCAGAATCGTGCTAATGATTGGCCACAGCGCATTGAATCTCTGCCGAGCGGCGATGAGAAAGACGATCCAACCGACGAAAACCGGCGCGCCGAAATAGATCAGCCTGCCAACTCCCAAATAGAAGATCGCAAACCCATCGATCCGAACGAACGGCGTATCGGCTCCTGGCAGAAATATCTGCCAACCCGACCACAGAAGAAACATGGCGATGTAGTAGGCAACCGCCAGCATCAAAAGCGGACCGAGACTGAAGATTGCCCATGGAGCCCGGTTGCTCCACGATCGAAACTGCCGCTGCTCGATCATGGCGTTCGCGAGATCGTCGGTGCGGCCAAGCCGGATCAGCGCCGCAGCTTCCGCGTCCGCTGCGCAGCGACCTGCGTTTCTTTCATCCACCTTGAGATCAGACAAATGATCGCCGAGTTCGCACAGGTAGCGCCGTACATGCCGTGGTGCAACACCGGCCCGCAACAGGCGCTCGCGCAGTTCGTCAAACGGCTTCGCCATGTTTTTCTCCTGTCAAAATCGTTTGGATCGCTGCCGTCAGATTAGTCCACCCCTTTGCAAGATCGGCCAATCGTCGTGTCCCGGCAGGCGTCACGGAATAGTAAATTCGGTTGCGCCCATTGACGGTCTTGCGCCGTGACCTTAGTGCACCGTCGCGTTCCAAACCGTGAAGCACTGGATAAACCACGCCTTCGCCAACCGCGATCACCGAGTCGGTGCGACCACGTATCGCCTGGACGATCTCATAGCCATACATCTCCTCTTGTTGAACCAATCTGAGAATCAGTAGTTCAGGAACGCCGTTCATAAAATTCGGATTGGTTTCGCGAGGTGCCATCGAAAAGCTACTATACATCGAACCAAGAGGTATAACAACCAATTCATTCCGCCCATTCACGAAGAACGCCAGTAAAGCATCCTCCGACATCAAGTAATCTACGACCACGACGCAATAGCTCCTGCTATGCCGATTAGCTTTAAAAAGCGTTCGCCCGAGAGCGAGACCAGTCCCGAAGAGCGAACCGCGATCCTACCCAAAATGGAGAGCGCCATGTCCCCAGACACCGCCCTCGCCTCAGCCGCAGAACTCGCAGCCAGGAGCCCAGTCCGCTCCCCAACGAGACCGCCGAGTATGGCGGCGAAGCTCGATCTCTTCGGCGAGCAGAGCGGTGCGGTACCTGCTTCTCCCCACCCCCAAAGCAGCAAGGCACACCACGCCTCACCCCAAAGCACCCCCAACCGCACGTCATCGCCCCCTCAGCCGCTCTTGCTCGCCACGCCCACAATCTGGGGACTCACCACCGGGAGCGGCGCCACCATCGCCTCGTACTCCACCGCTGCAAAGCCCGCATGCTCCAGCTCCACCGCAGTCTCGCAACAAGGATTGCATCCATCGACCAGCGGCCTCCACAGCGGAGCAACCAGCCGCTGCACCCGTCGCAGCCTGCTCCCACGCGGCGCAGCAACGTGCTCGATAAACACAAACCGCCCGCCCGGCTTCAGCACCCGCAGCACCTCGCGCAGCGCACGCTGCCGGTCGCCGATCGAGCACAGAACCAGCGTACCGATCACAGCATCGACGCTCGCGTCCTCCATCGGCAACGCATAGGCCGAGCCTACCCGGCAGTCCACCGCCATCCCCAGACGCTCGGCCTCGCGCAAAAGATAAGGCCGCATAAAGGGATTGGGATCGACGCCGATCCAGCGCACTGCTTCGCGGTCGAGATAGCGAAGGTTCACGCCCGTCCCCGGCCCCAGCTCGACCACGGTCCCACGCAGCTCGGCAAACAGCCGCTGCTTATAAGGCGCGACGAACTGCTCATAGCCCTGACTGAAGCGCGCCAATGCCCACGCAAAGATTCGCTGTCTCAATCTCCCGCAATCTCCATTTCGCCGCTCCCCTCTCCCATTCTGCTCCCTGCATGAGGGGACTGCTTCGGTTGAGAGGATGTGCTTTTGTGGTGGGGTTAAGTCTTTTCCCGATGCTGAGCGATTGGTGGTGAAGGTTTAGACGGCGACGGGTTGTTCGGCGAAGACGACGCAGTTGCGGCCTGCGGCCTTGGCGCGGTAGAGGGCGGCGTCGGCTTTTTTGACGTAGAGGTCGATATCGACGGCTTCGCACGGAGGCTCGATGGTGATGGCGCCAAAGCTCAGCGAGACGGAGACCGAGCCTTCCTGGGTGAGGAAGGGGACGCGGCTGATCTCTTCGCGGATCTCATTTGAGCGCACCTCGAGCGTGGCTCTGCTGCAGTCGCCGAGTACGATGAGAAACTCTTCGCCGCCGAAGCGTCCGACGCAATCCTCGGGCCGTACCAGGTCGCGCAGGTAGTGGGAGACCTGCTGCAGGATCTCGTCGCCGACCGGATGGCCATAGGTGTCGTTGATCTTCTTGAAGTGGTCGATGTCGCAGATCAGCAGCGACAGCGGGGTGCGGTGGCGGGTGGCGCGGCTGAACTCGGCGCGCAGCAGGGTGAGAATGCCGCCTCGGTTCCACAGCGAGGTGAGCGCGTCGTGGGTCGCCTTGAAGCGCATCTCCTCGCGTGCCTCGACCAGCTTGTCTTCGAGCTGGAGGATGCGGCGGCCGGTGTGCAGGCGGGCCTTCAGCTCGGCGGCGTGGCAGGGCTTGGTGAGGTAGTCGTCGGCCCCGGCCTCGAGTCCGCTGACGATATCGTCGCTCGATTGGCGCGAGGTGAGCAGAAGGATGTAGATGTAGGCGTCCTCGTGGCGGCCGCGGACCTCGCGGCAGACGCCGAGACCGTCGAGCTCGGGCATCATCCAGTCGATCAGGGCGAGCCGTGGGCCGCCAGGATTGCACAGGATCTTTGCGGCCTGCACCCCGTCGGTCGCGGTGACGACCTCGTAGCCGTAGTTCTCGAGCGTTCGCTGCATCAGGCGCAGCGAGACGGGATCATCATCTGCAAGGAGAATCTTCACTGGGTCGTCTCCATACAGAGGCTGTCGAGGATGGTGATGACGCGATCCAGCTCCAGCTCCAGCTCATTGACGGCGGCGGTTGCCGATTGCACATTGCCGTTTCTGCCCATGGCTTCGATCTGTCCGGCCATGCGAGCGGAGACCGGCGCGGCGAGATTTCCCAGTGCGCGTTTGAGCGCGTGGCCGACCCGTTGCAGCGTGGCGGCGTCGCCGGTGCGGGCGGCTTCACGGGCGGCGTTGATCTGCGCAGGATAGTCTTCGCGGAAGAGATCGAGCAGCTCGGCGAGAAAGGCGCGGTCGCCATCGATGCGTTCGAGCAGCTCTGCCGTGGCGACGGAGGGTTCTGTGGGTTCGGAGGGGGCGACGGGCTCGGGTGCGGCGGTAAAGGCGACC
>NZ_DATKQC010000161.1:0-27423 GCF_035532915.1 Edaphobacter sp. | reverse complement strand
AGAGGCTCATATTCCTCATCTTACTCTGTAACGACAGGTGTTATACAGTCCAACAGAGGAGCTACCCATGACCGAGCAGGACCTCACCATTCCCATGCCCGACGGCACAGCCGACGCCGTTCTCTTTTCGCCCGAGGCCTCAACGCCGCTGCCTGGAGTGCTCCATCTGCCCGACATCGGCGGCATTCGCGAGGCGCACCGCAGCATGGCTCGACGCCTCTCCCACGAAGGCTATACCGTGCTTCTGGTCAATCCGTTCTATCGCACGAGCCGGCCTCCGGTCTTTGATTTTCCTCGGGTGTCGGGCGAACCGCGCACCATGCAGCGCATGGCCGAGCTGACGGGGCCGCTCACTCCCGAAGCGCAGGAGAAAGATGTTGCGGGCTATGTCGATTTTCTTGAGGCACAACCGGCTTTTCGTCCGGGCCAGGTGGGCGTGGTCGGCTACTGCTTTAGCGGAGCGATGGCGTTGCGGGCGGCGGCAGTAAGGTCGTCCCTGGTGGGCGCGGCAGCTTCGTTCCACGGCGGTGGCTTATACAAGGCTGGAAATCCTGCGAGTCCGCATCTGGTTTTACCACAGGTAGATGCGCGGCTTTATTTTGGCCATGCCGAAGACGACAAAAGCATGGATGCCGCGGCCATCAAGGAATTTGAACAGGCCTTGGTCGAGTGGGGCGGGCGCTATGAGAGCGAAACCTACGCGGGAGCGCATCACGGCTGGACGGTGCCTGACAGCCTCGCGTTCAATCCTGAACAAGGGGATCGCGCCTTCGAAAAGCTGACAGAGTTGCTATCTGAGACGCTTCGCTAAAGACATTTTGGCTTTGACGACACAATTGGTCTTACAACTTGGCACGCGTTGCAGGTTGCGAATGTTTTGGAATCGTTTTCGGCTTCCGATGATGTTTGGATAGAAAAGCGGCTCACAGTGACATGGTGAGCCGCTTCGGTTGCAAGTCGTTTGCAGCGGGACTCAATCCCGCTTTCAATGTCTACACTTTTATAGCTTGTAGGCTTTTCTCACCAGATTGACGGTCAGGTCTTCGACCACCTCAAAAGCCTCGTCTTCATCCAGACGGCCCTCTGCCACCAGCTTGCCAAGAAACGCGCAGTCAACGCGGCGAGCTACGTCATGACGCGCCGGGATCGACAGAAAGGCGCGGGTATCGTCATTGAATCCCACGGTGTTGTAGAAGCCCGCAGTCTCGGTGGCCTGTTCGCGGAAGCGCATCATTCCCTCGGGCGAGTCCTGGAACCACCACGGCGGCCCAAGACGCAACGAGGGATAGTGGCCCGCCAGCGGGGCCAGCTCGCGCGAGTAGGAGGTCTCATCGAGTGTAAAGAGGATGAAGGTCAGGCGCGGATCGTTGCCATACCGGTTGAGCAGGGGACGTATAGAGCGGACATACTCGGTCGCGGTCGGCATGTCTGCACCCTTGTCGCGGCCAAACTTCTCGTAGACGCGCTGGTTGTGGTTGCGCATCGAGCCGGGATGCAGCTGCATGGTCAGCCCGTCTTCGACGCTCATTCCTGCCATCTCCGTCAGCATCTGCGCCTGGAAGAGCTGCTGCTCCTCCGGCGCGGAGTGGCCAGAGAGGACGCGCTGGTAGAGCGACTCCGCCGCCGCTGCATCAAGGTCGGCGGTCTGCGCGGTGAGATGGCCGTGGTCGGTGGCGGTGGCCCCCATCGACTTGAAGAAGGCGCGGCGGTTACGCAGCGCGTTCAGGTAGCCCTTGAAGGTGCCGATGTTCTCGCCGGTAATCTGTCCGAGCTTCTCGATGTTCTCGACGAAACCGGCGTACTCGGCGTCGATGACAGAATCGGGGCGGAAGGTCGGCAGAATACGGCCCTTCCATCCCGACTCCTTGATAGCCTTGTGGAACTCCAGCGTGTCGAGCGGCGTGTCGGTGGTGGACAGCACCTCGATGTTGAATTTTTCAAAGAGCGCACGGGGACGAAACGCCGGCGTCTCCAGCGCCTTGGCGATCAGGTCGTAGTAGGCGTCCGCGTTTTGCGGGCTGAGGCGGTCCTTCAGGCCAAACTGCTTCTCGAAGGCGTAGTCGAGCCATAGCCGGGTCGGGGTTCCGCGGAAGAGATAGTAGTGCCTGGCGAAGATGCGCCAGACCTCGCGGGGATCGGAAGATTCTCCGCCATCGAGCTGGGGAACGCCCAGCGACTCGAGCGAAACGCCCTGCGAGTAGAGCATGCGGAAGACGTAATGGTCGGGAGTGATGAACAGCGCAGATGGGTTGGGAAAGGCCTTGTCCTCGGCAAACCAGCGCGGATCGCAGTGCCCATGCGGCGAAATAATGGGGAGCTTCCGTGCCGTCTCGTACAACTTCACGGCCACCGATCGGGCCGCACTATCCGAAGGAAATAACCTGTTCTCGTCAAGCATCGTGTTTTTCACCTCTCCCAAAAAGCAATTGCGCAGGCGCGCTACCCTTTGAAGCCTATCAAAATTGGTCGCACCACGAACAATGTCTGTTGCAAAACAAAAAGAGGACGCTCCGAAGAGCGTCCTCTTTTCGGAAATGCGGATGATTTACGGGATGTAGTAACGCATGCTCGTAAACACCATGTTGTTGGTGCCCTTGGGCGCTCCGCCCACACCAGCCCAGGCATTGCGCGTCAGGTAGCTGTACTCCATGGCATATTGCAGCTTGCCGTACTTGGGGCTGCTGTAGAAGCGGTATGTGAAGCCCGCAGTGCCTTCGATGACCGCGCGGGTGGCCCCGGTGCAGTTCGCCGGGGAGGCGGGGTTGTAACCGGTCGCACCCGTTGGCGGAAGCTCCTTACCGCAGCCACTGTTATTCGCGGTGATGGGAGCGTAGCCCGTGAGCTTGCCCGCGTTCGGTCCGGTCAGGTTCAGGAACGCCGTGCGCTGTGCATATTCGCCGCCGGCGTAGCCGAAGAGATCGAGCTTCTTGTTGGGGTGAAGTTCGAGCGAGAACAGCCCCTGGTCGGCTTTGATGGTCGCCAGCGTTCCATCGGGGTGAACCGTGGTGTCAGGCAGCGTTGAGGTGCCGTAGCGGCCCACGCCGGTGCCGACAAGAACGTGTACGCCCACATCGGCGAATTTCGTTACCGGAACGCGAGCGTTGGCAAAGAAGCCGCCGCCGATCTTGGTGTCGTTGGCCGCGCCGGTTGCTCCGGTCGTCGGAACGGTGATTACGCCGGGATAGTAGCGGTCGCGGAAGAAGCGTGCGAGACCACCGATCTCGTAGTGGCCGATCTTCGGATCGAAGGCAGCCTTCACGATGACATCGGGCGCTACGTTGTTCGAGTAGTTTGCGGTGGGGTTATACAGCCCACCGCCTGTGCCCGCGTTGCCGAAGAAGAAGTTCGAGTTCGCGTTGGTTGCGGAAAAGAGGTTCTGGGCATTCTCAAGCGATACCGCGACGGTTGCCATGCCAAGCTTCTGCTGGATGCGGACGCCTGGTTGACGCTCCCAGCTAAAACCGACATGGTACTGGGCGTCGATCGTCATCGGTAGGTTTTCCGTAAGATTGTTGGTACCCTTCTTCGTCTCTGTCACAAGCGACCACATCTGGCCACCAGTGATGGTAAAGCCGCTCTTCATTGCGGCCTGTGCCCAGATCTGGCGCTGGCGCAGCGTGTAGCTGTTGCTCTGGTTGTCGTTGCTGGTCACACCGGCGGAGAGGAAGTCGGCCTCGAAGTAACCCGCCAGCTTGAACGGCCCGGTGTTGCCCTCAAACAACCCACCCAGACGGCTCTGGCGTCCGGAGAAGTTGAACTCGCTGGTATGGGCCTGCGCTGCTCCCGGATAAGGAGTTGCATTGAACGGAGTGTTGATATCGGAGTTGAGCGAACGCTGACGGTAAACCGATTCAGCCGCGAAGAAGGCAACGGGCGTGATCGTGATGCCCTTGTAATGAAGCTTCAGCGGCTCATCGATCTGTTTGGTCAAATTCTTCTTGGTGTCGATAACGGTCTGCGCGAGTTCGGCGTTCTTTGCCTTAAGATCGTTTACGGTTTGGTTCAGCGTGGTCACAGCATCGGTGTTTGTCTGCACGCTGGAGCTGACACCGGCTGCCTGCGACTGCGCCTGCGCAGCAGCAGTGTTAGCGGCCTGTGCGTCCTGCGATGCTGTCGCCAGCTTCGCATCCTTGTCGGCATTCTGCTGCTTCAGGCTGTCGATCTGGGACTGCTGGCTCTGCATCTGCTCACGCAGTTCGCGAATCTCGCGCTCGGTCGCGCTCTCTGCCTTCTTTTTGGCAACTCTTTTGTGAGTTGCCTTCTTCGGCTGCGTCGTGCTGGTCTGCGCTTGCATCGACACGGTGCATAAAACCAGCATCGCTGTCATCGCCGCTCGTACTTGCTTCGTCATTGGACCCCTCAGGTTGAACAGGACGTCCGCGCGTGAGATTGGCGAGGCTTTCTCTTCCGACAAAACCACGCGCAGCATCGTTCCTTGAAGGCATGGTTGCAAAGCAATGTGAACAGACGGCCAATTTCTCTTTCTATTCACATGCTTTTAACGTAAACGTAAAGAAACGCCCTGACGGCGACTTTCAGGTGGAACTGCCCAAATGGCACGCATGCTGATATATCGTTACGTATGCTATTTTTTCGCAGCGGGCTTCTACTCCTTGCACTGACGACCTTCGCCTCCGCGCAGTCTTCCATCAAACTAATCCCGATGCCTCGGGAGGTCCATGCGACCGCAGATGTGCCGTTGCCGCACGGTGTTCGCATCGTCTGTGCTGCGCCATGTTCGGAAGAGGACCACTTCGCCGCGACTGATCTGGGAACGACTTTGCAGGAGCGCAATATCTCTTCGGTGTCGCCATCGGGGTTCGTCATCGAGCTGACCCGGCTTGCCAACCACCCGGTCGCGGACTTTACCGCCGAGATGAAGCCCGAGGGCTACGTCATCTCCGCCACCCACAACTCGCTGACCGTCACGGCTGCTACTGCCGAAGGGCTTTTCTATGGAGCGCAGACGGTCAAGCAGCTCATCGTCGGCGATGGCCCGAAGGCGGTTCTGCAGGCTGCCAACATTCGCGACTGGCCGGCGATGAAGTATCGCGGCCTCGACGACGATCTGTCTCGCGGGCCAGTGCCTACGCTGGACTTTCAGAAGAAACAGATTCGTACCATCGCCGCTTACAAGATCAATATCTACTCGCCTTACTTTGAGCACACGCAGCAGTATGCCTCCAATCCGCTGATGGCACCTCCGGGGGGCAGCATCTCCGCCGCCGATGCGAGGACACTGGTGGAGTATGCAAAGGCCTACCATGTGACGATCGTTCCCGAGCAGGAGGCCTTCGGGCATCTTCATCACAACCTGACGTGGGAGCAGTATTCCCAGTTGGCTGAAAACCCTCATGGTGAAGTCCTCGCGCCCGGCCAGCCCGGTTCGATTCCGCTGATCAAGCAGATGTTCGGCGAGCTTGCCGCGCTCTACCCGGGACCATTCCTGCATATCGGTGCGGATGAGACTCAGGATCTCGGCACTGGACAGACCAAGGCGGATGTCGACGCTCGCGGCCTCGGCGCGGTCTACCTCGACTTCATGCAGCGCATCGTCACTGCATTGCAGCCGCTGCACCGCAAGCTGCTGTTCTGGGGAGACATCGCGCAGGACTCGCCCGACCTGCTCCTGAAGATGCCGCAGTCGTTCAAGGACTCGACCATCGCGATTGCGTGGACCTATAACCCCGAGCCGCGTGGCTTCGACCGCTACCTGACACCGTTCACCAAAGCCGGATTCGAGACGTGGGTCGCGCCCGGCGTCAACAACTGGTCGCGCGTCTACCCCAACAACAATCTCGCGCTGCTGAATATTCAGGGATTCATTCGCGATGGCCAGCGGCTTGGCTCGACCGGTGCGCTGAATACGATTTGGAACGACGACGGCGAAGGCCTCGAGAACATGAACTGGTACGGCATCCTGTTTGGGGCCGCGGCTTCGTGGCAGAAAGGGGAGTCGTCGATTCCCCAATTTCAGGACTCGTATGCCCAGGTCTTTCACGGAGACATGACCGGCGACCTGAACGAAGCGCAGAAGGAGATGATGCTGGCACATGAACTGCTGAAGCAGCAAGCCAAGACCGGCGATGGCTCCGATGGCCTCTTCTGGCTCGACCCGATGAGCAAGGACGGGCAGGTCTATGCGGACAAGATTCGTCCCTACACCCATGAGCTTCGCCTGCATGCAGAGCGGGCGCTTACGCTCATCGCCCAAGCCCGTGCTGCCGCGCCTGCGCCGCCAAAGTCGTTTACGGCCGCCGCAGCGCCTTACAACCCTGCCGATGCCTATCCCTCCAATCCGACCAGCCTGCGGGAGACCGATGCGATCGACGCGCTTGAGCTGGGAGCACGGCGCATGGACTTCATCGGCCTGAAGTTTCAATTGGCCGACGAGATCGCACAGGGCTATCAGCGTGCCTATGACATGCGCATGACCAATGACCATAAGCAGCGCCAGGCCGTCGCCCGTGAACTCTCGGACATCAACGGTAACAACGGGCGCATCGCCGACATTCGCGATGACTATTCGCTGATTCGCGATCTTTACCAGCAGGCGTGGCTTCGGTCGAACCGGCCTTATGCCCTGCGGCCCGTGCTTGAGCACTACGACTACACCATTGGTCTGTGGCTCGCTCGCAGCGACAAGATCCGCGTGGCACAGCGGCAATGGGCCGATAGTCACACGCTGCCGACCGCAGCAGAACTTGGCATTCCCGCGCCTCCTCCCCCCACGGCAGCCCACCAGGAGACAAACTAAACTAATCTCGATGCCAACCACTCTTACAGCACGCCAGCTTTATACCTCGCAAGGCACCATCAATCAACCCGTCATCGTCATCGACGATGACGGGTTGATTGCCAGCATCCACTCCGACCCTGCAAATAAATCGGAAGACGTGCTGACCACGACCTTTTTCGACATCCATACGCACGGCGCGGCCAACTACGACGTCATGCATGCCAGCCCCGCAGAGCTAGGCATTGTGAACAGATTTCTGGTTACTCACGGCGTCGGACATTACCTGCCCACCACGGTCACGGCCCCTATCGACCAGACGCTGCGGTCGCTCGAAGCATTGGCCAATGCCGTCGAATCGCGGACTCCTGCCAATGAGGCGAGGCCTATCGGGATTCATCTCGAAGGGCCTTTTATCTCGCACGCCAGGAAGGGCGTTCACCCTCCGGCCGATATTCTTCCGCCGGATATCGCTCTCTTTGACCGCTTCCAGCAGGCTGCGCGTGGACATATCCGTCTCATCACCATCGCTCCGGAGATTCCCGGCGCGCTCGCCCTCATCGAACATGCCTCCGGTCATGGAGTCAAGGTCAGCATCGGCCACACTGACGCCACGTCGGAACAGGCGCTGGCCGCAGTCGACGCCGGAGCCCGCAGTGCTACGCATACCTTCAACGCCATGCGCCCGCTCGACCATCGCGCGCCCGGCGTCATCGCCGTCGTGCTCGACGACGACCGTCTGTTTGCCGAACTCATCTGCGACGGGGTCCACGTCGCTCCATCGATGGTTCGCCTGTGGCTGAAAGCCAAGGGAGCGAACAAGGCTATCCTCGTAACCGACAGCATGTCGGCCACCGGGATGCCCGATGGCACCTATACGCTCGGGACGTTTCAGGTACAGGTAGCCGATGGCCGCGCCATGTCGAACGGCAGCCTTGCCGGAAGTGTTCTGACGATGGATCGCGCCGTCGCCAATCTGCAGCGCTTCACCGGCTCGCCCCTCGCTACGGCGGTGCGGCTGGCATCGCACAATCCAGCGAAGCTGCTGGGGATGGAAGACGCGATTGCTAACCCCATCGCTGGCAGCCCCGCAGACTTCAACGTCTTCAACGCGGCGGGCGAACTCCAGGCCACAATTCTGAACGGCGCACGTATTCAGACTCTCGGATAGAGCCATCCCGATTTTTCTCTGCTTCAATACCGTTCGAGCCGCGACGGCCTATTCACTGCTTCCCTTGTCTTCCGCGGGAAGCATCTGGTAGCTGACAAAGGCCAGATGCCGGCTGTCCGGAGCCCATGAAGGAACATTGATCGTGCCTGAGCCGCCAACTAGATTCACCAGCACCCTGACCTTCTTGTCGCTCAAAGACATGATGCGAAGCTCTATATCTTTATTGACCGGATGCCCGGCAACACCTTTTTCATAGCTGAGAAAGACCATCGACTTTCCGTCGGGCGAGATGTGCGGCGTCCAGTTCATTCGCTCATCGAAGGTCATCTGCTCGGGCTCGCTGCCATCGGGGCGCATCCGCCAGATCTGCATGCCGCCAGCACGGTCTGAGTTGAAGTAGATATATCTCCCGTCGGGGGAGCAATCCGGATCGTCGCTGATGCCGCTGCCGGTGGTGAGGGCCTTTTCTTCCCCGCCTTCAACCGGGATAGCGTAGATGTTGCCGGAGCCGTGGCTCGGGCGAGTGAAGATGATCCTTTTGCCATCGGGCGACCAGTTATGAAAGTACGAATTTGGATTTTCGGTGACGACGCGCGGCGTTCCTCCACTAGACGGGACGATGTAGACACGCGATTCGGGCTTGTCCGGCATGCTGCAGCTGATAGCGAGCCATTTACCGTCGGGCGAGAGGCCATGGCTGCCGTTGCACCGGGTGGCGGCGCCAATATCGATAGCCTCAGGTGTTCCCCCTGTCACCGGAACCTTCATAATTTTCCCGTCCTGATCGAAGATCAAAGACTTTCCATCTCTCGTCCAGTTGGGCGCTTCAAAGTGGCCACGCGTCGTATAGACCATCGTAGCTACGCGAGCGTCCGGGTTGATTGCAATGGTCTGAAGAGTGCTGTAAAGCGTGAGGGCAGAAGGTGTGGCTGGTGTCAGCGTTTTGAGTTCGACATTTGAAAACACCGCCTTCTCGACAACCTTGGCATCGTGCGAGCAGACCCCGAGACCGACATAGAACGGACCGTCGAGATGAAGCTTGATCGATGCGCCAACCTGATGGAGAGGTTCGCCGGTCATGCTGAGAAACATGGTGATCGTATCGCCACGTTTTTCGAGGCGAAGCCTCTTGGGCGATGCAATATTCAACTCAATATCCTGCGTGGTCGCGCCCTTTGCGCGCCGGTATTGCAGCGCGGTCAGTCCCGAGCCGTGCTGCGCTGCGTCGGCATAGACACCGTCGGCGTCCAGGTTCTGACGAACCATTAGAAGGGCTTTGCGATGGGGGCTTGGGTTCCCGGTCTTATCGGGAAAATCGATATCTGCCGTCAACGACACATCGCCCGACACCTTCTTCCATACGAAATGAAAAGCGTCAATGTTCTCCCAGAGATTCGCGCCCGCAGAGGAGAGGATGTAGGTATGCCTGGCTGGATCGTAGACGACCGTTCCCTCAGGGGTTACGCTGCCGACATCGGTTCTACCTTCGAAGACGCCGAGGTATTTGGCAATCGTCTGCGCCTGGAGTGGTTTAGCCTGAGTGCAACCGACGAAGCCGAAGAAGAAAATTACCCATACCCACCGAATAGAACTTCTGGACATTAAACCGCCTCCACGAGAATCAACATACGTATCCTGCGGACTTCCGCAAATCACAATAGAACAGATGGCAAAGGAAGAAGAGAACAGTGCACCACGCTAACTGAAAATGCGGGGAAAGTGAAATGCTGCAGCCGGCACTGGCTTCCCTGCCCCAAAATCTGGCATTCTGAAAGACCATGCCTTTTCCGTCCACCAACGTACCCTCTATCGGCATCGACTTCGGAACGACCAATAGCTGCATCGCCCTTGCCACGCCCGAGGGGTCAGTCGAGCTGGTCTCGTTTCCTACGGAAACGGCGAGCATCGAGTCCTTCCGCTCCATCCTTTATCTGGAACAGCACAAGAATGCTGGCCGCTCGCAGATCAAAAGCTACACCGGCCCCTCCGGTATCGAGCACTACCTTGAGGCAGAGCACAAGGGCAGGCTTATTCAGTCGTTGAAGTCCTACCTGACCAGCCGCACGCTTACCGGGACCGAGGTCTTTGGCCGCCGCTATAGCATCGAGGACCTTATCTCGCGCATCCTGACCGACCTGCGCCTGCGCGCGGAGCAACAGTTCGGCAAGCCCATTCGCCACGCTACCGTGGGCCGTCCTGTTCGCTTCGTCGGGGCCGACTCCGTCGACGATGACAACTTCGCGCTGGAGCGGCTACGCGAGGCTTTCACCCATGCCGGGTTCGAGTCAGTTGGCTTTGAGATGGAACCTATCGCGGCGGCCTACTCTTATGAGTCCACGCTCGATCACGACGAGTTGATTCTCATCGGCGACTTCGGTGGAGGCACCAGCGACTTTTCCCTGCTGCACGTCGGCCCCGGCGTCCGCAAGCGTGGCCGTGCTGCGAAAGACCTACTCGGTAACAGCGGCCTCGGGCTGGCAGGCGATGCCTTTGACGCACGCATCGTACGCAAACTCGTATCGCCTGCGCTCGGCGCGGATTCGTTTGCACGCTCGCTCAACAAGCTGCTGCCTGCCGTGCCAGCATGGATCTACGCCAACCTCGAGCGGTGGCACTACCTGTCATTCCTGAAGACGCGCAACGTCAACCAGATTCTCAAGAGCGCTCGCGCCAACGCGCTGGAACCGGAAAAGATTGAAGCGCTGCTCACCCTGATCGACGAAGACCTGGGCTACCAGTTGCATCAGGCTGTGCAGCGGCTCAAGATCGCGCTCTCGCACAACGAATCGGCGCAGTTCTACTTCCGCGACGGCAGCATGGACATACAGGCAGGGGTCACCCGCGCAGATTTCGAATCATGGATAGCCGAAGAGCTGCAATCCATCGAACAATGCGTGGATGGATTATTGGAGACGACCGGCATCGACGCTAAAACGGTAGACCGCGTCTTCCTGACCGGGGGAACCAGCTTTGTCCCTTCGGTACGGCGTATCTTCGAAAGCCGCTTCACAGCCGAGCGCGTGCGTACCGGCAACGAATTCACCTCGGTAGCTCGCGGCCTTGCGCTGAGGGCCCGCGAAAGCCCCCTTTAGCCGACGCTGATCAGCCCTGCCGCCGTGCGCGCCCGCCACAGTGCTCCCTCCAGCGAATTCACTGCTCCCTCCAGCACATGGGTCTGCGGTGCGGACTCTGCCAGCGCAGCAATCATCGTCTGACGAACGATCGTGACGTGCTCCAAAATACTGCCCACATACGCTACACCGATGGGCTCTTCGCTCTCACCTGACGTCTCCATCATCTTCACTGCCACCAGTGTTATCAGCTCGGCAAGATCCGCTCCGGCCCGCTCCAACACAGCCCGCGCCATCTCGTCGCCGCTCTCTGCGCATCGCACCACCAGAGGAACCAGCGCTGCGAAATCCGGCCCTGGCCGATCGTTTCCCTTCTCGACAAGCTCGCCCAGAGAGCTCAGTTCCCAGGCGTTCTGAACCTCCGTCAGCAGGTCGGTTTTAATCCCGCGATCCTTCGCCCAGAAACCCGCGCGCACCGCTTCCAGGCCGATCCACCAGCCCGATCCTTCATCCGCCAGAACCGGCCCCCAGCCGCCTACGGGATACATCGTTCCATCGGCGCTGCGGCCAATGAAGATTGATCCTGTTCCCGACACAACCAGAATGCCGGGACCACCGTGGAAGGCTGCGTCGAGAGCAATATCCTCGTCTCCGCATACTTCCACTTCGCCACTCACCATGGTCTTCATCTGCGTTTCGCACCACTGGCGCACTGCCGGAATCGAAACTCCGCCAATGCCGACACAGCTTCCCGTGACCTCCTGCAAGCTCACCCCTGCCGCAGCCGCCGACTCTTCGAGAAGCCGCCGCAACCGTGCCGTGGCCTCTGCTTCGCCCACGCGCATGAGCTTGATGCTGCCGCAATCGGCTCGCCCAAGGACTTTGGTTTCATCCGCCAGGACGCACCTGGTCTTGGTTCCACCTGCATCAATGCCAATAAAATAAGCCAAAAGTTCCGTCTCCCTTGTCGCGCAAACCGTTGCAGCGCCCTCCCCGTTATCATAATGGGCACAAGGGAACGCCGTCAGGCCCCTCACAGGAGAGTCGCATTGACCAGTAGCATCGAAGCTCTGGCGCTGGCCATGCCAACACGCCTCCATCCCATCGATCTCGCTCTCATCGCCCTCTACCTCGTCGGCATCACCCTCTTCGGCCTGAGCTTCCGTAAGAAGACCACCGGTAGCCGCTCGCTCAAAAGCTACTTTCTCGCCGACCGATCGATCCCGTGGTGGGCCATCGCCCTCTCCATCGTCTCGGCCGAGACCAGCACGCTCACCATCATCTCCATTCCCGGCCTCGCCTTTGGCGGCGACTTCGGCTTCCTCCAGGTTGTCTTCGGCTACATGGTTGGCCGCATCGTCGTCGCCGCCATCTTCCTGCCTAAATACTTCCAGGGCGAGATGCTCACCGCCTACCAACTCATCGACAAGCGTTTCGGTCCCACGCTTCACAAAGTCACCGCTCTGCTCTTCCTGCTCACACGAGCGGCAGCAGAGGGCGTGCGCGTCTTCGCCGTCTCCATCGTGGTCGGCATCGCCATCGGCACGCGCGATGTGCTGTCCATTGCTATCATCTCCGCGCTCACCTTGCTCTACACCTTCGAGGGCGGAATGGCCGCTGTCATCTGGACCGATGTGGTGCAGATGATCATCTACATTGCCGGAACGCTCGTCGCCATGGCCACCCTCGGAACCCACGTCCCCGGAGGATGGTCGCATATCCACGAAGTCGCTGCCGCTGCTGGCAAGTTCCACCTCTTCCACTTCGCTCTGAACCTCACCGAGACCTATACCTTCTGGGCCGGGCTGATCGGCGGAACCTTCCTCACCATGGCATCGCATGGCACCGATCAACTGATGGTGCAGCGAATGCTCGCCGCCCGCAACCTGCGCCAGTCCATCGTCGCGCTGCTCTCAAGCGGCGTCGTCATTCTGCTCCAGTTCACCCTCTTTCTCTTCATCGGAGCGGGACTCTTCGTCTTCTACGGCCTGCATCCCGCAACATTCGCCTCGGCGGACAGAATCTTCCCCACCTTCATCGTTCGCGAGATGCCCATCGGCGTCGCGGGCCTGCTGGTTGCCGCCATCCTTGCCGCTGCGATGTCCAACCTCAGCGCAGCACTCAACTCGCTCTCCAGCACCACCGTCGTAGACTTCTATATGCACTGGCGACCCCAAGCCGACGACCGCGAACGAATGATGATCTCCCGCTCCTCCACAGTAATCTGGGCATTTGTGCTCTTCGCCATCGCCGTCTACAGCGTCCACGCCGGAGGCAAAGGCCATGTCGTCGAGATCGGTCTCTCCATCGCCTCGGTCGCCTATGGTGCGCTACTCGGCGTCTTTCTCCTCGGCACGCTGACACGCTATGCAACCCAGACAGGAGCAATACTAGGCATGATCGCCGGCTTCGCGCTCAACATTCTGCTCTGGCTCCATCCCGACCCCATCGCACTCGGCCCCATCACGATCCCACACGTCGCCTGGACCTGGTACGTCTTCATCGGAGCAGTCGCCACCTTCGGCATCGGCACGATCGCCAGCTTCATCTTTCGCACGAAACCCAAAGCGAAAATCCTCGCCACGACTACCCTGCTGATTCTCTTCGCACTCAGCGCGACATCCACCTCAGCGCAAATTTCAGGTGCCCCATCCTTCGCGTCTTCTGCGAAGGGTGGGATCGAACAATCCCAACCCAACTTCACCTCCATCACCGCCCTTATCGACGACGCCGTGGCCGCAAAGAAACTTCCGGGCGCAGTCGTCCTCGTCGGCCACGACAACAAGGTCGCCTTCGAGCAAGCCTATGGCCACCGCTCGCTCGAACCCGCCGTAGAGCCAATGACCGAAGACACCATCTTCGACATGGCCTCGCTCAGCAAGTGCCTCTCCACCGCAGTAGCCGTCATGCAGCTCTACGAAGAACACAAACTCGCCTTCGATGATCCCGTCGCAAAATACCTGCCAGCCTTCGCCGCCAACGGAAAACAAAATGTAACCATCCGTGAGCTATTGACCCACTACTCCGGTCTTCCACCCGATGTAAATCTCAAAGACCCGTGGGGCCTCGCCGCGCCCGACAAAGCCGAAGGCATCCGCCGCGCCCTCGACTCGCTGCTCGTCACCACCCCCGGCACTCACTTCGAATACTCCGACATCAACTTCATCACACTTGGCGCACTGGTCGAAAAGCTCAGTGGCGAACCGCTCGACGTCTACGCCCAGCGACACATTTTTGCGCCGCTTCACATGGCTCACACACGCTATCTGCCGTTTGCAGAGGCGTGCGGCCCCCACGAAACCTTCGGAGCTGCCATTGCGCTTTCAGCCGCTCCGCACCTCCTCAAATCCAACGAATCCTCCATCGCCGTCTTCAAGGATTACTCCTGCCCTCCGCCTCATTGGATCACCTCCGCGATCATTCCCCATACCGCTCCTACAACTTACGATGACGAAGGCACCGCAGCCACCAATCCAGACTTCGACCACATGCTTCGCGGCACCGTCAACGACCCAACCACCCGCCGCATGGGCGGAGTCGCCGGACACGCCGGCGTCTTCAGCACCGCATCCGACGTGTCGCTCTTCGCACAAGCGCTACTCGACAAACTCCGGCATAACACCGGCCCATTTCCCCTCAAGCAATCCACGCTTGAATTGATGACCGAACCCGAGCAGCCGTCATCTGCCGAATCAACCGCCACCATCTTCACTCCCGACGGCAAGACCACCAAAGGCGTCGCCACACGCGGCTTTGGATGGGACATCAACTCGCCCTTCTCGCGCCCACGCGGCGGTGTCTTTCCCATCGGCTCCTTCGGCCACACCGGCTTCACCGGCACCTCGCTATGGATGGACCCCGCCAGCGACACCTACGTCATCATCCTCAGCAACGCGGTCCATCCCCGAGGCGATCCCCCCATCTCCGTCCTGCGCGGCGAGATCGCTACAGCAGCAGGCGAAGCCCTCCATCTTAGCGAGAGCGAGCAATCAACGAACGCGGAGACGCGCACCGGCATCGATGTCCTCGAAGCGACACACTACGCCGCCCTCGCCGCAGCCGCCGAACGCCACGGAAATCACCTGAGGCTCGGCCTCCTCACCAACCAGTCCGGCCTCGACAGCAAGAGCCACCGCACCGTCGATCTCCTCGCCACCGACGCTCCCAAATTCGTTCCCGGCCTGACGCTCACCACCCTTTTCTCGCCAGAGCACGGCATCTTCGGCAAGCAGGACACCACCAAAATCGCATCCGAAACCGATCCCGACACGCACCTCCCCGTCATCAGCCTCTACGGCCCCAAGGACTCCGACAAGCGGCCCCGACCGGAAGACCTCGCCAAGCTCGATGCCGTCGTCATCGACCTTCAGGATGCGGGCGTTCGCTTCTACACTTATGAATCCGTCGTCGGCTACTTCCTCGAAGCGGCAGCGCAAGCCCATATCGAAGTCATCGTGCTCGACCGCCCCAACCCCATCGGCGGCGAACTGGTTCAAGGCCCCGTCTCCGACGCCGGGCTCGAGTCCTACACCGATTACATGCCCCTGCCCGTCCGCCACGGCCTTACGCTCGGCGAGCTGGCCCGCTACATCAACGGAGAGCGCCGTCTGCCCACCGCAGCCTCTCCCGACGTTCAGGCCCCCATCAACGCGCACCTCACCGTCGTTCCCATGCAGAACTGGACGCGCAGCGAATACTTCGACCAGACGCGCCTGCCCTGGACCAACCCCAGCCCGAACCTCCGCAGCCTCACCGCAGCTACACTCTACCCCGGCGTGGCCCTGCTCGAAACCACCAATGTCTCTGTAGGCCGCGGCACACCCACGCCATTCGAACACTTCGGCGCTCCCTACATCGACGCTCCCCAACTCGCCGCCTATCTCACCGCACGTAAAATTCCGGGAGTCACCTTCGCCCCCACCAGCCTCTCGATTGACGACACCGCCAACCACTACCCCTACCACGGCCAGACGATTCCCGGCATACAGATCACGCTCACCGATCGCAACGCCCTCGACGCTCCTGAGCTTGGGATCGAGCTTCTCTCCGCCCTCCATCGTCTCTATCCCAACCAGTTCAACCTCACCAAAGCTGAGCGGCTGGTGGCCAGCGTCAATACGATGCTGGCCCTCGACAACAACGAAGACCCACGCTCCATCGCCGCTTCCTGGGCCAGCGATCTTGCAGCGTTCCAAAAACGACGCGCCCCTTATCTGCTCTACCGTTAGTAGCCAACCATTTCGACAGGTATTCATCTCACTACCTGACACAAAATTCATCTCCTCTTCGCCGTCTTTACGTCACAATAGAGAGATAGGCATTCAAAGAGAGGGATTCCCCATGCCCCGCATTAATTTTCAGCAACAACTCGTCGCACTGAAGGACAAGCTCCTCGCCATGGCCGCGCTCTCGCAACAGGCCCTCAGCCTCTCCATCGATGCCTATCTCGGCAGCGACAGTGGTCTTTGCGACCACATCAAGGAGATTGAAGAAGCCATCAACGCAGCCGAGCGCGACGTCGATGAGATGGCGTACGATCTGCTGGCCAAAGAGCAGCCCATGGCCATCGATCTTCGCTTCATCCTCTCCGTCATCAAGATCAACGGCGACCTCGAGCGCATCGGCGACCAGGCCACCAACATCTCGCAGCGCGTCCAGATTCTCGAAAACGGTCCTTCCCTCGCCCTGCCCGTCGACATCTCCGAGATGGGCGAGAGGGTCGGCGTCATGATCCGCACCGCCATTCAGGCCCTGCTCGAAGCCGACGCCAAGCTCGCCGACACCGTTCTCGCGATGGACGATGAGATCGACGACATGAATCGCACCGTCCAGACCGAGCTCATCGAACTGATGCAGCGCCGTCCCGAGGTCAGCAGTCAGGCGCTGAACGCCATCATCGTCTCACGCAACCTCGAGCGTTCTGCCGATCACGCGACAAACATCGCCGAAGACGTTATCTTCTGGGTTCGCGGCTCCGACGTGCGCCACAAGTTCTCACTGGCCCACGCCGAATAGCCTCTAAGGAAGCTGCAGTTTGCCGTCAACAAGCCGCAAAAGATGAAGCGGATTGCCATTCTGCAGCGGCTCCGGCAGCAGCGCCGAAGGTAGATCCTGATAGCAGACCGGCCGCAGCCAGCGCTCAATCGCCATCGCGCCGACAGACGTCGCACGGCTGTCCGATGTCGAAGGCGAAGGTCCGCCATGCACCATCGCGTAGGACACTTCAACCCCTGTTGGAAAGCCATTCGCAAGGATGCGTCCGGCCTTCCGCTCCAGCACCGGCAGCAGGCGTCGCGCGATCTCCACATCCTCATCGGCAAGATGCAGCGTCGCCGTAAGCTGGCCGGAGAGATGTTCCGCCACGGCCACCATCTCTTCGATGTCCTTGCACGCCACCAGAAGAGTCGCTGGCCCGAAGACCTCTTCCATCAATGCTGGCGTGGTCAGAAAATGCTGCGCCTTCGTCGCAAAGAGCATAGGCTGTCCCGCGCAGCTAGCCGGCGTCGCAGGTTGTCCGCTCCCCAGCTTACTGACCTTGTCCTCTCCATCCCATTGCGCGGTGCCATGCTCGTACGCGCGGTGAATGCCGGAGTTGAGCATGGTCGTTGCAGCCTTCGCCTCAATGGCAATCGTCGCGGCCTGCTGAAAGCGCTCGAAATCCGCGCCCTCCATACCGATGACGATGCCAGGCTTGGTGCAGAACTGTCCCGTCCCCAGTGTGACCGAATCCGCCAACCCTTGCGCAATCGCCTCTGCCCGTTGTGCAATTGCACCCGGCAGCACAAAGACCGGATTGATGCTGCTCATCTCCGCAAACACAGGGATGGGAACCTCTCGTCCGGCGGCAATCGCAACCAGCGCCCGTCCACCGCGGCGCGATCCCGTAAAGCCTACCGCTTGAATCGCCGGATGCGCCACCAGCGCTTCACCCACTGCATTGCCATCGCCGACGACAAGCGAAAATACACCCTCTGGCAATCCGCAGTCCGCGACGGCCTTTTGAATGACGCGGCCTACAAGCTCAGAGGTTCCCAGATGCGATGGATGCGACTTCGCGACCACCGGACAGCCCGCCGCCAACGCCGACGCGGTATCTCCACCCGCAACCGAGAAGGCCAAAGGAAAGTTGCTAGCGCCGAAGACAGCCACAGGCCCCAGCGGAATCTTCTGCGCTCGAAGGTCAGAGCGAGGCAGAGGCTTGCGCTCAGGCAGCGCACTGTCCAGCGTGACGCCGAGCCAGCGTCCTTCTCTCACCAGCGTCGCAAATAGTTTGAGCTGTCCCATCGTTCGTCCGCGTTCGCCTTCGACGCGGCCACGCGGCAATCCCGACTCGCTCATGACGCGCTCTACCAGCACATCTCCCAGATCGAGAATCCCCTGTGCAATCGCCTCCAGAAAACCGGCACGCTGGTCCAGGCTCGTCGTCCGGTAGGCGTCAAAGGCACGCTGCGCCAGCGTGCAGGCATCATCGACATCCTTCGCCGAGCCGCCGCCAAAATCCGGAGCTATTACCTCTCCCATCGCGGGATTAATGGAGTGCACCACTCCCTGCATTCCACGAACACTTCGCGCTCCAATGAGCATCTCGCCGGTAATCTCAATCGCCTTCACGCTGCCTCCTGGGTTTACCTACACTTTACTATCAGGCACGAACGAAACGGGGCGCGGAACCAGTCCGCGCCCCAATCTCAACCATTGCTGGCGACCGCATCACTCGAGAATTGCTATCCTGCCTGGCTCATGGATACAGCTTCGCTTCAGCGATCTCCGGCTCCGGCTCGCCCGAGGCGACAATGAGTTTCTTCAGCTCTTCGCGAAGCTCAGCTGCCTTGGCCCGGTACTCTTTTCGTCCGGCAAGGTTCACCAGTTCATGCGGATCGTTGCGCTGATCGTACATCTGGTACTCGTGATAGTTATTGCTCGTAGCCGCCCTCAGACCTGTCGGATCGGCTACGCAGTAAGTCCACTCCCTGGTGCGAATTGTCCTTCCCGTCATCGATTCGCTGATCTGGATCAGCTCCTTGTTCGGCCACGCCTCTCTCGCCTTCGCATCGTTGAGCAGCGGCAGAATACTCCTGCCCTTCATCGACTCCGGTACCTTCACACCCGCAGCCTCCAGCAGCGTTGGAGCGACGTTGATGATGCCGAACAACTCCGGTATCTGCTGCGCGCCCTCAAAGCCCGGCCCTTGAATAATCAGCGGAATGCGAACCGAGCTATTGTGCGTACTCCGCTTGTACTCTTCGTTGCGCGTCATGAAGTGGCACCCATGATCGCTGATGAAGACAAAGATCGTATCGTCCGCAAGGTTCTCCTCTTCCAGAACCTTCCTCAGTCTGCCGACCGAGGCATCGATGCTCTCGCACGCGCCATAGTAGTCCGGAAGCTGCTGATGCCAATCGCCCGGCTGCTCGCGAAGGTCGGCTGGTACCGTCGCATTGATAAACCGCTCAGCCGAACCCTTCGGCCCGACCATGCGCTTCCAGTCGTTCTGCTGGTGCGGCTCAAGCTGCGAGACGAACAGGAAAAACGGCTTCTCCTGCTTCTGCCGCAGAAACCGTTCCGCGCGGTCAGTGATGAAGTCGACGCGATACTGGTCCTTGAAAGTAATCTCCTTGCCATCGCCGTCATAGATGGTTCCGTCAAAAGGATGGGTCGTGTGCTCCAGCGCGTTCGCGCCCTCCCACAGATCGAGAAAGCCGCCGCGATACTCCGGCTTCACATAGCCCGGGCCTCCTCCATCGGCTGCCTTTGCCGGCGCAAGATGCCACTTGCCGATCAGGTTCGAGGTGTAACCCGCCTTGCGCAACTCGCCGGCGAGCGTGGGCAGCTCCGTACTCATCGCCGGGCCGTTGTGCCAGACATTGGTCTCCGTGGCATAGCGGCTCGTCATCAACACCGAACGCGCCGGAGCGCACACCGGCTGGTTGGTCACGGCATGGGTGAAGTTCTTTCCATGCGCCGCCAGTGCATCCAGATTCGGCGTGTTCGTAGAGCCATTCAATCCATTCGCGCCCACAAAGTCCCAGCGAAACTGGTCGGAGAGATACAGAATAATGTTCGGCTTCCGCTTCCCTGCCTGCTCTGTTCCCCGCGCTCCACTCTCAGCCTTCGCCCCGACGGGCATAGCCGCAGCCACCCCTGCCTGTGCCGCCGCTGCCACCGTCCCTAACAGAAAGTTCCTTCGATTGACTGACAAGGTTGACTCCTCCTCCTGCTTTGCACCGAAACTTTCTATTGAGAAATATTATCTGAACTGGAAAGCCTCTGTCGCTGCTGCTTCAAGGCAGCCACGCTCTGTACCGACAAATCTTTCCCTTCGTCTCGTTCCAACCCGCGCTCCTGCTAGTTAGTCTTACTCCACAAACTCGCAGAGAGATCGTCTGTACCGCTCAGTGGATGAGTGAGCGTCAAGCGAGAACCCAGAGCCCCCTCCAATTCCGGAAGATCGTAGTGCCGGACAACTCCCGGAAGAAGATCCTGTGGGGCATCCCTCGGCATGGGAGCTTCAATAAGGCTCCTGTAGCTGCTCAGTGCATCGTCAACCGTGATGTGCGCAAGCCGCGCATCCAGGACCGCAGCGTGCAGCAGAACCAGCCCAAGATGCCCCGAGGCCTCCGCTGTAATTCGCTTCGAATCGGTATCGGGCCGCGAGGCAAGATAATCGACTGCGCGAATCGTATCGTCGATCCTCATTCCCATAATCGTTTTGCCCGTAAGTTCCGCACGCAACTCCGTAAGGTAGAACGGCCCAAGAATCGGTGACTTCGTCTCTTCCGTGCCCGGCGGCGAAGGCCGAGGCGTAACCGCGAAGACCACGCTGCCTGCCTCGGCCATCGCTTCCATCTTCCCGGCCAACTCGTGCCGTTCAGCACTCTCTGCTGGCATCGACGCAGCATTCGCCAGCAACAGAACAGCGCGATGAACTCCCTCGGAACGAGGAAGAGCAATCTCGCCCTGCAAATCAATTCCCGGCTCCGAATGAAGCACGACTTGTCGAAAGGAGACGTCTCCCTTCACATCGGCTACGGTAAGATCGCTTTCCGTCACCAAATCAGGCTTAGGCTTACTGCCATGCGGTGCGGGGAGTGCGGCAGCTTTCGTCACCTCACGAACCGCGGCACGCAACTCCTCCCCACGCAACTCCTTTGGCTTCGGCAAAGAGCGATACCGCTTCAGGTTCAGGCTGTGCACGGTCTCGACATCAGGAAACGAGGTCGCCACCTGCCCAGTAGAAGTCACTTGAAGATCATCTTTTGTGATTCCCTCAGGCAGAGCGAACGGACTGGCTCCGGGCTTGCGCGGCGGGGGCAAAACAGGGTGCGCTGCATCTGCATCCGGCTGCAGATGCTTCAGAAAAAAACTGACAATACGAGCTTGAATCGGCCCAAGGTTGCCATGATGCCCGGGCCCTGTAAGAAACTCAAGATCGACATCGGCGTTGAAGAGCCCATAGAACCGCCGTGACTCTGCCTCACTCTTCTGCGCCCCGGCGAAGGGAAACATATCCTCGGTCGTCGCGATGATAGCGTAAGGCCGAGGTGCAGCCAGCTCCACCCAATCAGGAAAGTCCAATCCACTCGCAATAAAATTAGGCGTCGATTGCTCGGCATCCTGCGGGCCAATCGCCGGAAGCAGCGTATCGAACGAGGTAATGTAGCAGGCTGTTCCCACGGCCTTGATGCGCTGATCGAGCGCCCCCAGCAGGGCCGTCATCGCTCCGCCGCCCGAACAGCCAAACGCGCCAATGCGGTTCGCGTCGATCTCCGGACGCGACTGAAGATAGTCGACCGCTCGCATCCCGTCCCACGCGAAGTAGCGCGCAACCGCATCGCCAACCAGCGTGGGCTGCAGGCCTGCCTCGCCATGTTCACCCGTAGGCCGCGTCGCCAGCGAAGCCCCCGGCTTTGCCGGGTCGGGATATTGCAACCGCTCTCCCTGTCCAATCGGGTCGTACGAGAGTACGGCAAATCCATTGCGCGCAAACGTCGACGCAAAGCCGAAATCGGAGGCCTTCCCTGTAGGCCCATGCCCTGGAGCCACAACAATCGCAGGCAGCTTCCCCGCCTTCGCTCCCGGCTTCACATCCGGCAGATACAGCAGCGCCGTCACCGGAAACCTGGGCTGCGAATCATAGATCACCTTCTCGATGCGAAATCCCTGCGCCTGCGTCAAGCCGACTACTCTCGCATGCAGTGGCGTCCTCTCCGGCAATCCTCCAATCAGCGCAAGTATCTTTTTACGAACCATCGCCTGGCGCGCCTCGGCCTGCGCGCGCGTCGTAATAGAAGCCACGGCAGTTCTGCGCGCAGCAGTCCGCTCCGCCGCAATATGGTCGAGATACTCGGTAAGCTGCTGACGCCCGGCATTGACAACCGGGGTGGTCGTCGCGCTTTGTGCCTGCACGGCAACAGTAGAAAGAACCAGAAAAGCAGCAGCCAGCGAGGTACGGATCACAGCAAAATTGGGCATCGCAAACCTTGATCCATCGAGGATAGAAAAACACGAAGAGGACAGACCACCAAGTCGGTTGACTCAATGCAACCGATACGGCTGGCTCGGAGTCGGAACCGGCTCTCCCATCGGAGGCGATGCAATCGTCGTCGCACCAACCAATCCCTTGCCGGTAACGTTGCTGAGATTGAGCAGCGGTCCAGCAAAGCCCGTGACAGAAACGTTCCGAATGACCGCGTCCTTCACATTCGCTAGATAGATTCCCTTCTCGCATGTTCCCGACACATTCACCAGCGAGAAACCCTCCAGCGGCTTATGCGGATGAATCCCCGTTCCCTCCACCAGAATCGGGCACTCCTTCACCCGAATATTAGAGAAGCGAAAGTTCCTGATCGTCGGAATCCCCTCATCGCCCGGCACCTGGAACTCATCGCGAATGCCGCTGTTGAGAATATTGAACCGCAGAAAGCCGCCCGTCATATCCGAAGCATCAAGATCGTTGGCAACAATATTTTCGATAAACGCTCCACGCCCCGGCCTGCTCTTGATATAGATCGCGAACGTCTTCGCCCGCGTGAACTTGCAGTGCTCGATCCTCACATCGCGAATGCCGCCCGAGGTCTCACTGCCAATGCCGATGCACGCAAAGATTGAGTCCGCAAACGTACAGTTCTTAATCAAGACATCTTCCGTCGTCCGCAACAGCGCATAGCCCTCAGCCCCGCGTCCAGACTTTAGCGAGATACAATCGTCGCCCGTTGCAATATCGCAGCCATCGATCACCACATGCTTGCTTGAATCGATATCGATCCCATCGCCATTGCCGCCCGTGCTGCGGATCGTCAGCCCCTTGATGAAGATGTTCTCGCAGTTCGTCGGATGAATCGACCACATCAGATGATTGCTGGTCGAAAAATCTTCCAGCCGAATATCCCTGCACTCGATAAACTCGATCAGCGCCGGATGCCGCAGCGGAGTCTCCTTACGTGGCCTCCCGCCTAGCGCCGGATTGCCGACAATCTTCCCCGACCCCACAATGCCGATGCGGCTCGCGTCAATCGCGTAGATCAGCGCGATATGCCCTTGAATCCAGCGGCCCTCCCATCGAACCTGCGTCACCGGATAGTCATCAAAATCAGGCGTACCCAGCAGCGTCGCATCCTTCTCCAGCCGCAGCACCACATCGCTCCGCAGCGCCAGCGCACCGGTAACGTAGTCCCCGGCAGGTACCACCACTTCGCCCCCGCCAAACACGCCGCAGCGATCGATCGTCTCCTGCAGCGCCACGCGATCATTCGTCTTGCCATCGCCGGTCGCACCATAGTCGCGGACATTCAGCGTGACCTTCGGCGTATACGCAAAAGGGCTGCCGTCCCACCCACGCGCCTTGCCGCCATGCTTGCCTGGCATCTCCGCAACCGCACCCATCGCAGAAAGCGCAGGAACAGCAAGCAAACTCTGGCCCGCCTTCTTCAAAAAACTTCGCCGCTCAAACAAATGACTCGCCATCAAAACTCCTCAGTACGCAAACAAGGGAATAGTTCATACAGCCGAATTGGTCAGTCCAATTACCAGGATGGCTGAAATTCTCGTTTGGCAGGACAACATCTGTCAAGGACAGCCGCACTTCCCCACTCGTCTAAACTGTTAAAGACATGATTCCTACCCTCGAATGGCTCCCTACCGGCGTTAACTTCCTCGACCAGACCAAGCTCCCCCTCGAAGAGACTTACGTTCTCGCGACGGATTACAAGCAGGTCGCCACCGTCATCCGCGACATGATCGTCCGCGGCGCACCCGCCATCGGCGTCTCCGCTGCCATGGGCGTAGCCATCGGCGTCGACCGCAGCACCGCCACCACGCTGCCCGCCCTCACCGAAGAAGTCGCCGTCATCGCGAAGACCCTCGCCGAGACCCGCCCCACCGCCGTCAATCTCTTCTGGGCCATCCAGCGCATGCGCGACAAGTACAACGCGCTCGCCGCCGCCAACACCCCTATCCCCGAGATCAAAACCGCCCTCATCAAAGAGGCACAGCAGATGTACGACGAAGACATCGCCGCCTGCAAGCAGATGGGAGCCCACGGCGCAGCGCTTCTCCCCCAGCAAGGCACCGTCCTCACCCACTGCAACGCCGGAGCCCTCGCCACCTGCGGCTACGGAACCGCCCTCGGCGTCATCCGCGCCGCCGTCGAACGCGGCCATAAGATCGACGTCTTCGCTGACGAGACCCGCCCCTACCTGCAGGGCGCGCGCCTCACCGCATGGGAGCTGCTCCACGACAACATCCCCACCACCGTCCTCTGCGACAACATGGCCGGTGCGCTCATGCGCCAGGGACGCATCCAGGCCGTCATCGTCGGTGCAGACCGCATCGCAGCCAACGGCGACACCGCCAACAAGATCGGCACCTACTCCGTCGCCGTCCTCGCCAAAGAGCACAACATCCCCTTCTACGTCGCCGCACCGCTCTCCACCATCGACCGCGCCACCGCGCACGGCGATCTCATCCCCATCGAGCAGCGCGCCGCCACCGAAGTCACCCACTCCAACGGCAAGCAGATGACGCCCAACGGGGCCGCCATTCAGAACCCGGCCTTCGACGTCACCCCGGCCAAGTACATCACCGCCATCATCACCGAGCACGGAGTCCTTCGCGCCCCTTACAACGATTCCATCCAGCAGATGTTCGCTGAAGCCAACGCTCAACTCGCCACCGCCTAAGTCTTACTACAAACACTCGGGTGCCCCATCCATCGCAGCCTCATCGCGATGGGTGGGCGGGTAAATATTTTGTCCGGCACTGTTCCACCGTTGCTCCTACCTGCACCACACCTTCAAACCCGGCATTAAGCCAATCTCGCCTCCATAGCCTATCCTTGGCTGTACCAAATTTGAGTACAGCGTGATATCCCGAATTCTCAATCCGCAGAACCGTTCCCTCGTTCGAGGCAACACGCTCGTCCTCGCAAGCTTTGCGTTCGCCTATCTGCTCTCCGGCTTCCCCAACGACCGAGCCAACCCATTCCTCGCCATTCCCGCCTGCATCGCCATCATCGGCACCGCCGACACCTTCCGCTGCCTGCGACGCCAGCAGTGGGACCTCTACCAGGCAGGCATCCTGCTCTGTCTCTACATGGATCTCCTCTCCATCTGCCTCATCCTCTTCCTTCTCCTCTATCCCTACATGCTCTGGCTCACCGGCGAACACTAGAGGGCAGGCTTCCTTGCACTCTATTCGAAGTGCTAATATTCTCCCCTTGAAATAGTTTCTAAAATAAGGGAGCAAGCATGACCCGCATCACCCTCGCCGCATCAGCCCTGGCCCTCGCCACCCTCCTTCCCGCCGCCCACGCACAAAAGTTCGTCTGCGGAGCAGCCAAATCCGGTTACACCTCCCTCACCCCAGCCTCCGCCTACACCGAATCCTCTTCCGGCTTCGACCTCGAGACCACCCCGACCATCTCCGCAAAATCCTGCTCCAGCGACAAGCCATTCTTCTTCTCTGCCGCAGTCCCCGAAGGCAGCTACCGGGTCACGGCCGTCCTCGGCTCCGACAAAGCCTCCACCACCACGGTCTGGGCCGAAGGCCGCCGCCTCATGCTCGAAAAGATTCCCACCCAGGCCAACGCCTCCGCGAAGCGCACCTTCGACGTCAACGTCCGCTACCCCAAGTTCACCGACGCCGTCGGCACCGTCCAGCACGTCCACCTCAAGCCCCGCGAGATCGGCAATATGGACTGGGACCACAAGCTCACCCTCGAGTTCAACGGCGACAACCCCAGCGTGCGCAGCATCACCATCGAGCCCATTAAAAAAGAGCCCACCATTTACATCGCGGGCGACTCCACCGTCGTCGATCAGGACGTCGAGCCCTGGACCGCCTGGGGTCAGATCCTCCCCCGCTTCCTTCGTCCCGGCGTCGTCGTCGCCAACCACGCCGAATCTGGCGAGACCATCAAGAGCTTCGTCAGCGAGCGCCGCTTCGACAAGATCTTCACCCAGATCAAGCCCGGCGACTATCTCTTCATGCAGTTCGCCCACAACGATCAAAAACTCCAGCGCGGCACCGATCACGCCGTCGTCCCCATTGACGAATACAAATCGCTCCTCACCGAATACATCGCCAAGGCCCGCGCCGCCGGAGCCACACCCGTCCTCGTCACCAGCATGAATCGCCGCACCTTCGACGCCACCGGCCACATCACCAACTCGCTCGCCGGATATCCCGATGCCATGCGCGAAGTCGCCCGCGAGCAGCACGCCGCGCTCATCGACCTCAACGCCATGAGCAAAACGCTCTTCGAAGCCATGGGCCCCGAAGGCTCCAAGAAAGCCTTCATGCACTTCCCCGCCAACGCCTATCCCAACCAGACCAAGGCCATCAGCGACGACACCCACTTCAACAGCTATGGAGCCTACGAACTGGCGCGCTGCATCGTCGACGGCATCCGCCAGAACAACCTGCCGCTCAAAAAATTCCTCACCAAAGACGCTGTCGAATTCAACCCCGCCCACCCCGACTCGCAGCCCGACTTCCACCTGCCTGCGACGCCTATTCCGGCCAGCACATCCAACGTCATGAAGATCCCGCAAGTCTGACCATCCAGCATTCACTCAACCTCAAAACGAGGAGGCAACGCTAATCCAAGGTTGCCATCGCCTCTCCACTCGCAATTGCCTCCACTTGCTTCTGCACTTGCACTTGCCTCTGCGGTTGCACTTGCCGCTGCGGTTGCCCTTGCATCTAGGTACGCCAAGGCTTCAGCCTTGGCCCTCTATCCCGACAAAATAACGGGGGCTTCAGCCCCTGGGTATGCCTTCCTTAGCAAACTCCGAATCAAGAGCTACTCCGCCAGCAGCGCATCCACGTCGGAGGCAAAGACCGCTCGCTCGACCGCTCCCACAAAAGTCTTCGCCACGCGGCCATTCTTATCGATAAGAATGGTCGTGGGCACAGCCTCTACCGTGTCGCCCAACTGCGACATCGGC
>NZ_DATKQC010000160.1:0-32855 GCF_035532915.1 Edaphobacter sp. | reverse complement strand
GTTATCGACGGCGTAGGGCATCAGGAACAAGGGAAAATCAACGCCCAGATGATGACGCCAGTATTCTGCGTTCAAGCTGCCGACGGATAAAACACCGTCGACGAGATGTCTCAGCATCTGGAAGAAGAGAGACTTGAGTGCCAGTCTTGCAGGGCTTCGCGGCCGATCTCTTAGCCACATGTCTCCGCGCAGGAGCACGGGAATTCCCAGGGATTTGGCTGCGAACATCGCGTGAAGCGAGTTGACCGTCGCATAGCCATGCACCCAGAGAACGTCAAAAGGGGCTTCGTCCTTGTTTCCACGCAGCCGCTCAAAGATGCCGTAGTTGAGTGGACGCGCCACGCTCACCGTGGCGTTGTCGCGAAGAGCGGGGAGAAATTCGTGGTGATATCCGTCAAGAAGAGGAACGTCCCACTTGACCCCGACGCCTCCGAAGCCCTCGTCCTTGTAGCCACGCACAGAAAAATCAGAGCCATAGAGTACGGTCAGATCAATGTCGGGCTCCTGCGCAATGCGTCGCAGCAGGGGTGCCTGATATTGAATAGGGTGGCTTACCAGATAAGCAAGTTTTACTTTTTGGGTCATGTTTTTTCCGTTATCGGTTGTCGAGGAAGAGACACATCGGCCTATCTCCACGGAATCAATACGGCCAATTACAAGAAGCTGCGTTCTATCAATATCGCTGGGTCGCAATAACCAGAAGAGAGCCAAGACCGACCAGGGTGCCGAGTCCTCCGCCCTTGATTGCTGCCTTCATCGCGCTGGTTGGCAGTAGGACAATGTCATCTGCCTGTAGCACGGGATCGGGAGCCTTTCCATCCATAACCTTCTTGATGTTGACGCGAACGACTTTCCGGTTGAGTCCCTCTGTCCGGATGATACGCAGATCATTTAACTTGCCTTGATATCCAGTGCCTCCTCCCAGCGCTGCCACCTGCATAAGGGTCAGAGGTGAATTCTGCTGGATTGGAATAGCTCCTTCAGTTTTGAACGCTCCCAGAAGATAGACGACGCCGACGCGAGGAACGATGACGGTATCGCCCGGGAAGACCGGCACATTCGCACTGGAACTTTTGGCAGGATCGGTACCGAGATCGATGACGATCGGTTGGGGTATCCCCGGCCTGTCGATGGTGATGACGTGACTTGCAGTTGCAGGCAATCCTCCTGCTACTGACAAAACGTCAAATAAGCGCCTTCGACCTTGCACGGGAACGACACTATGGACTTCGCCGGTGATCGTGACCACTTGATTGGGAGCTTCGGTGAGCTGAATTGTCACCTGCGGATCACGATACATGCCGGCGCTTATGAGCCGTTCTGCAATCAAACTTTCTGCCTGATGCAGTGTGAGTCCTTCAAGGTGTAGACGTCCGATGAGAGGGAGTTGGACGGTGCCGTCGAGACTTACGCGTGCCGAAGGATCGTAATCCGTCATACCGTAGATATGAACTGTTAACAGATCGCCTTGCTGCAGGATGATATCTCGACTGGCAGGGTACAGAATTGCCGGATCGGTCGTTGGAGTTACGGGGGCATTGACCTGCTCGGATACGCTGACCGCAGGACCGCTGAACTGAGCATTTGCCGCTGGCCCATAAAAGCACAGGGCGGCGGAAATGATTGCCAGAAGGGGAAGCCTTACCATGCTGAATCGTCGCGAGACCTGATTGAGGTCAGCCATGCTGAGATGATTTTGTTGGCTCATCATTCACTGTCTCCGGTCCTGCGAGCTTTTCCTTCTGGCCCACCTTGTGGCTCCCAGCTTCCAGAATCTGCACTGGCGTAGGAGTAGCCTGAATATCCATAGTAGCCGTAGTAGTCCGGCGAATTCAGGTCGACCGCGTTGAGCACGATGCCGGTGATCGGGGCACCTGAGCGTACCAGGAGGTCGCGAGCGCGGCGCACAACATGCTTGCTGGATTTACCGTGGCGAACGACCAATACCACCGCATCGGAGTGCCGGGCGAGAATGACGCCGTCCGTGACGGATAGAATCGGCGGCGTATCGATGAGCACATGCGTATAGATCTCGCCACAGTGCTGAAGCAGAGAATCCATCGCTTGAGAACTAATCATCTCCGTTGGGAAAGGCGGCATGGGGCCGGCGGCCAGAACATCGAGATTCGGGACTTCAGTAACCTTCTGTGCAGCGCTTTCGAGAGTAGCTGCCCCGGTAAGAACGGTGGTCAACCCGATCTTACCGCTCATGCCAAAGCGATGATGAACGCTGGGCCGGCGAAGATCTGCGTCGATCAAAAGGACACGTGCATCTCCCTGTGCCAGGATGCAGGCCAGATTCGTGGATAGCGTTGTCTTGCCCTCAGAGGGCGTGGCGCTGGTGAGAAGGATGTACTTGGGAGGATGTCCCGCGGTCGACAGCAGCAGCGATGTTCGCAGAGCTCGGAACGACTCGGCAAACTGTGATTTCGATTGCGACAGGACAACGAGATTTTTTTCGGCTGTCGATAGCGAAGCGCCTTGTTCTACGGAAGTCCGTCTTGCTCGCGGGATGACTGCCAGGGATGGCAACTCTGTGACGCTTTCAATTTCCGCGATGGTACGCAGGCCGGTATCCAGACTGTCCATCACGAAGGCGATGATGATTCCGCCGATCAGGCCAAAGACGACGCCAACCAGGACAATCTTCGCGGATGACCGGAGTTTTGGACTGGCAGGGGGCAGAGCCTGATCGACAATGTCAATCTCCATCGACTCAAGCCCGGCTTCAACGCCGGCGGTGCGAAGCTTCTGGAGGAGTCCTTCGTAGAGAGTTCGATTTGCTTCATACTCTCGCTGGCGTAGGGTGTATTCGATGAGATCGTCCCGCAACTTATAGGCATCAGCCTTCTGCTGTTCAAGAGCGGCATCGGTTTGATTTTCGTTGGCGCGGGCTACAACATAATTTTCTTTCGCCTGAAGTAACAGACGATTCTGTTCTTTGTTCACAGCGCTGGTGAGCTCAGTGATTTGCGCCTTGATCGATTTGGATTGTGGATGATTGGGGCCGAGTGTGGCTTCCAATTGGGCGTAAGTTGCTTTGGCTGTCGACAGTTGCGTTCTAAGCTGATCCAGCTCTCTTGGAGCTACCCCAGGTCCAGAGTCAATAGAACTCTCGACGGAGTCTGGATCCATACCGTTCAAGACGCGGTATCGGGATTCGGCAATAATACGTGCCAGCTTTGCGCTGCCTGCAGCCTTGGAAAGGTCCTCCAATGAGGTGGAGATCTGATTGTGGTTCGGATCGAATCCAAGGATGCCCAGACGCCTCTGCAGGTCCATCATTTGTTCCTGCGACGTTTCAACTTCCTGCTTCAGGTCGTCCAATTGGCTTGAAAGCCACTTCGAAACCCGCTGGGTCGATGCAAATCTAGTTTCATAATTGCGTTGGATGTATGTAGAGATGACCTTGTTGACGATGTCCGCGGCAAGCTTTGCATTCAGGCTGCTGTAGCTGATGTTGATGATCTCGGTCTTCGGAACCAGGACAACGCTCAGGTTTCCCTGGAGTCTACCCACTGTGGCTTGACGCACTGTCGGGTCATCGAGATTTTTATGTGCTACCGGTCCCTTTTCATCAAGAAAATCTGGATTATTTGCCAGATCCATCTCGCGGGCGACGGTCAGCATGAGGGAGTCGCTTTTAAGAATCTGAATTTCGGTCAGCATCTTCGATGCTGTGTCCGTGTCGCCTCCTACCATTGCCGCGGCATCGAGACGAAATTGGTTGGAGGAGCCTGACCTTACCTGTATCTGCCCGAAAGCGTTGTAAAGCTTTGGCTGAGTCTTTGCTTTATAGATTCCGTAGACTAAGCCGAGCAGCACAGCTACGATAACGATCCAACGTCGTTTTTTAAGCGTGAGAAGTGCCTCGGACAGGGTATTGTCCGTAGCGTCTGTCCTGAATCCGGGAGGCATGTTCCCGGTTGTGTCTCCGCCGGGCGAAGGCTGCGTATTTTGAAAAGACATTCCCTGTAGTCTACTAGAGTGTGACTTCCGTAAGGAAGACTGATTACTTACTTTCGATAAATAGAAGAGCTGATTTCGAACGAATTGCGCGTATTCATCACGACGGCGCAGGCTTATGCTAAAACGCACTGAACAGGATAGTCTTAGAGACATGAGGGATTTTCATCAAATGATGGCTAAGAACATTCAAATTGCCGTTGTCGGGTCGGGATATGTCGGCTTGGTTGCCGCCGTTTGCTTTGCGGAGATGGGACATACCGTTATTTGTGTCGATAACGATGATCGCAAGGTCGCGGCCCTGCAAGGGGGGGACACGCTTATCCATGAGAACCACCTTCCAGAACTTCTCGAACGGTACCGCAATACCAAAATTCGATTTATGTCGGATCTGGCCGAGGCAACTCGGGAGTGCGAGGCTATCTTTATTGCAGTAGGAACGCCTCAGAGCGAGAGTGGCGATGCAGATCTCTCTTACGTTGAGGCGGTCGCCTGCGAGATCGCCCGATCCATCAATGGCTATAAGGTAATTGTTGAGAAGAGCACTGTTCCTGTCTATACCAATGAATGGGTGCGACGGGCAATCGAGCGCAATGGTGTGGATCGCAACCTTTTCGATGTCGTTTCAAATCCAGAATTCCTCCGCGAAGGAACCGCCGTCGCCGACTTTCTTCATCCCGACCGCATCGTTGTCGGAGCCGACAGCGACAAGGCCGCCTCTCTCTTGAGGGACATCTATGCTCCGCTTACAAGCGGGGAGTACTACAAGCGATCGGATGCGATTGAAGGTCCCTGCAGCCCCGTGGAGCCTCCTCCTTTGTTGCTCACATCAACAAAGAGCGCTGAGATCATCAAACATGCCTCCAATGCTTTTCTGGCGTTGAAGATCTCCTTTATCAATGCCGTTTCGAATCTGTGCGAGGCAACTGACGCTAACGTGGAGCAGGTAGCCCTTGGGATGGGGTTGGATAGTCGCATCGGCCCCAAGTTTCTTCGTCCAGGCATCGGCTATGGAGGCTCCTGTTTCCCAAAGGACGTTGCCGCCTTCCGTTCGGTGGCAGAGCAGATGGGCATTGATTTCAATCTCTTGAGTGAAGTTGAAAAGATCAATGTTCAACAGAAGAAGCGTTTTCTCGCTAAGGTTCGCTCGGCATTGTGGACGCTGCGTACCAAGCGAATCGGCGTCCTTGGCCTGGCTTTCAAAGGCGAGACGGACGACATCCGTGAGTCGCCGGCGATCGAGCTGGTTGAGATGCTTCTAGCTGAGGGCTGCTCTGTGACGGCCTTTGATCCTGCCGCGATGAAGCGGACCCAGGAGGTGCTTCCGGCTGGCTCCAACCTCAAGTACGTGAACAGTGCCTATGAGGCGGCACAGGATAGCGACGCGTTGCTGATCCTGACGGATTGGCCGGAGTTCGCTTCTCTGGATCTCGATCGGTTGAATAAGATCATGCGTTATCCGATCATTATCGATGGGCGAAATCTCTATGATCCGCATGTCGTTGCCCAGCATGGATTCACTTACCTCAGCATTGGACGGCCAGCTTCGAATCCCGCAATGGAAGCTGTTCTTGCAGCGAAGTAACCATCCGCTTTGATCGGACACTGTTCCTGGATCGGACAAGAGTTGCTACCAGCTAAAGAAAGGTAACAAAGATTAATGCCTCAAAGAATTCTTGTCACCGGAGCCGCCGGGTTTCTAGGTTCACATCTCTGTGATGCATTGCTGGCGAAGGGAAACACTGTCATCGGTGTAGACAATCTGTGCACAGGGAATACAAACAACCTCAAGCATCTTGCCGGGGAATCAAAGTTCAGTTTTGTAGAGCAGGATATTTGCAAGCCGTTTGATCCAGGCAAAGTAGATTTTGTCTTCAATTTTGCTTCACCCGCGAGTCCTGTCGACTACACCCGGCTAGGGGTCGAGACGCTCTCTGTAGGTTCAGTGGGTACTGTCAATACGTTAGACCTCGCGAAAAAATATAGTGCTGGCTATCTTCATGCCTCCACTTCCGAGTGCTATGGAGATCCGCAGGTACATCCGCAGGTAGAGACATATTGGGGCAACGTAAATCCTATCGGGCCAAGGTCGGTCTATGATGAGGCCAAGCGCTTCTCTGAGGCGGTTGTGATGGCCTATCACCGCTATTACGGCGTCAATACTCACCTTGTTCGCATCTTCAATACTTATGGCCCACGTCTTCAGGTCAACGATGGGCGGGTGATCTCTAACTTTATGTCTCAAGCGCTTCGCGGCGAAGCGCTTACTATCTATGGAGATGGTAAGCAGACACGTAGTTTCTGCTATGTCTCTGATCTCATCGCAGGAATTGTTCTTCTTGCTGGTTCGGAAGAGCATCTGCCTGTCAATATTGGAAATCCCGATGAGTGGACCATTATGGAGTGTGCGCGAGAGGTATTGGCTGTTACTGGCGCGAAGGCGGAGATCATCTCGAAGCCTCTACCGCAGGATGATCCAACCCGTCGACGTCCTGATATCACAAAAGCAAAGACGCTTCTCGGTTGGGAGCCGAAGGTTAGTCTTCGCCAAGGCTTAGAGAAATCTTTGCAATATTTCAAAGATTGTCTTCAGTAATTTTTTAGTGGCAAAGTTAAAGATGAGAGCCCAGCCAATTGGCTGGGCTCTCAATCTTTTATCATCAGCTAATACTGTGGGTAGGTGTGTAGTTTCGGAAACCAGGTGAACTGAACTACAGCGGTGGTGTCCTTCTGTAGACCAGGTTTATAGATGGGCGCCTTCCATTGTTCGTACTGTAACCATCCATTGAGCTCCAGATCTTGCCCAAGTCTTTTCACCACGCTGACCTTGAACTGGTTTTGCGTAGTTCCGCCTGGGATGAAATCCTTCGGAGTCTTTTTGTTGAGGTATTCCAATTGAACCCATTCGTTGCCGGAGAGGTGGTAAGTCAACCATGCCTGGCCGCCCTTTGCTTCGCGGCCGATCCAGTCGCCCATGATATATCCCTTGTTGGTATATCCCTGTAATTGAATTGTCTCAAAATAATTGAACTGGCCTCTATAACTTCTCGATACTCCAGGGTCAGTCGTAACTCCTTCGACTCTCAGATCCAGCTTGTGCAGCTTGGGAAACTGGGAGATATAGAGGCCGGTGCGATAAGCGGCACGTCGTGGAGCGCTGGGGGGAGTTACGTCATCATGCGCAATCGAATCGATATACAGCGTGGCATATTTTCTGACAAAGGGAAGGCGGTAGGAGAAATTAAAGTCGCTGTAGCGAGCACCCGGGTCGTTGCGCGAATACTTCTCCCCAACGGTTGTATCGCTGGTGTCGAAGAAGCCTTTTAGAAAAGTATGCAGCGTGACAGGAGCATGACCTTCCCCGCCGAAGATGATGGTCCTTTGGAAGCCAAACTCAAAGTTGACCGTTGGGCGGAACGAAAACATCTCGGAGTGGACCCAGGGACTATTGGGAGAGGTGTGCCCTTTAAGGCTTCCAATGAAGAAATCGTACCGCATCGGTCCCAGCAGTTTTGAAAGCAGGAATATATTCAGCGGTTCAACTCTATTCACCCGAAAGGAGTAGATGTTCTCTGCGTTGTTGGACCATGCCATTGCACCGCCAGCGCCGGGCCCGAGCCACGCGTCTGTCTTTCCGCCAGAAATTTCATTGCCAAGCAGGTGGACGGAGAGAGAGGCTTCCACTAAGCGAAAGGGGTTTTGTGCGGAGATTGGACCTGCGGGAATAGTGTCCTGAGGCTCATTGGGAGGACTGTACGTAATACCGTCGATGGCGGACAATTGGCTAGCGAGGGCATGGGAGTATCCCGCTGCCGATGGCGAGTGTTGATATTCCCCCCGAACATAGAGCGAGAAGGGCCCCCATTCGTTTACTGTCGACAACCCAGTGATGTTGTTAAAGCCTGTTTGGTAGGGGCGGCCGTAGTCGTTAGCTATCGTTTGGCCCAGATGATAGCTGTCTCGTAGGGGTGTTCCGCCGATTCCCATGAATCGCGTGTATGTGGACTCCAATCCATAAACTGCGCCACGTGCCGTGTAGCCTGAAGGCACCTCCGCATCGAACTCGGTCAGAAGCTTCGCCAGGATATCCTGTGCCTCCTCGTTATTGCTCTTGAGAATGTCGTACTTCGACTCCTGCAGCATGTGCAACGCACTGCGGCGTGTCCACGGGCGCATGCCTAGAAACATGGTGTCGAGAAAGCCCATGGAATAGAGCCGGGTCATGGCTGGATAGACCCAACTATCTACCGGGATATAGGTCGATCCATAACGATCCGGCAACTTGTCTTCGTCCAGCGGCCCATAAGGGACATAAGCCGTGAAGGGGTTTGCGGTCGACGCAGTTGCAGGCGGCACAACTGGCGGTCCTGTTCTCTGCGGCGGCGGTGCTGCTGCAGGGGCTGCCGTCTGACTCTGTGGCGCGTATGCCGGCAATGCCGCTGGCTGCGAAGTCGATGTCTGCGCAAATACCATTGAACTCGCACCGGCGACAATAACTGCAATAGGTAGATAGGATCTTTTCCGCACTTGAACCTCAGTATTTCTTTATCTGGACCGTAGAAGACAGTGTACCTTCTCGGCCGCTGGAATTAGGGGTTTCGGCAGTTGAGGGAAGCAAGGGGGATTTAATGTTTTGCTGCGGCGAGTCTTCTTAGAAAGACTTCGCCAGCATGTTTTGCCCAGTCTTCGGTGCAGACTTTTCGTGCTGTCAAAAAGTCTTTCATGTGAAGGATAGGATCACTCCTTTTATTTTTTCGTTGCCCTATCGCCCTACAGGAAATGCATTCGATCAAGACTGGGCCATCCCCTCCGCGAGACCGGCCCATTGATTCCTGGGCAACACGATAAAGAGCGACAGCATCGTTTGCGTCGACGGGGATTCCGGGAAGCCCGGCTGTCCGCGCATCTTTGCAGATATTCGTTGCCTCACCTTTGCCGTCCGCTTGAGGAAGAAGAACGAAGATGATCGGCAGATTGAGCTGAGCTGCCAGAGTGAGGACGTGTTTCCATGCACGCCTCGTCAGCTCGGCCTGATACGCGTAGGCAATCACGATATTGTTTTGCTGCTGCGTCTTCAGAGTAAGCGCTGCGCCCATCGCCATGCTTAAGCGGTTTGCTGCGCCGTCGATCCAGGGTAGCTGACGCGAAACGATAGTCGCATTGGTCGATATTCTCTCTCTCGTTTGCGCACCCGAAATCACTGCAGTGATATTTCGAAGAAGCGGCGTAAGGGGTGCGCCGAAGAGAAGATCCATCGTTGCAGAGATTTGAGTATTGCTCGCGAGGTCTCCATGTTTCAATTCGATGGCAGTCGCCACTCTGCACGCTTCCTCCCCGAACGAATAGGCCAGCCGCTGGTTTGCTTTTGCCTTTCGCTGCAGCTTGGCAATGTGCTCATCGAGCAGCCTGGCATGCACCATCGCCGTGTAGATGTGTCGCAGCTTTTTATTCGGAACTAATGGATTTTCGTGCGGTGTTGTTTCGCTCAAGCCAGATCTCCCCATGAATGCAGCGCTTCTGCAAAAACGAGGGCTCCGTGAGGAACCCTCGATCTAAAAAGTTCAGCGATTCCAAGCTAAGCGCGGGCGGGATCGCTGGCTTCAACGTTGAGGCCGAGCTCTGCCAATGCCTTCTGCGCCTGCTTCGGCTTGAACTTACCCTCGCGGGAGAGCTTCGAAAGCGTTGCCCCAACGATGGACTCTGCGTTGATTTCAAAGTGCCTGCGCAGATGCTCACGATTGTCGCTACGGCCAAAGCCATCCGTTCCCAGCGATACGAGTCTGTTCGTCAGCCACGGGGATAGCTGGTCGGGGACGACCTTCATGTAATCGCTGGCCGCGATGATGGGGCCCTGAGTTGCGGCAAGCGTTGTTTGCAGATAGCTCTGGCGTTCTTTCTCGGCTGGATGGAGACGGTTCCAGCGCTCCACTGCCAGCGCCTCGCGCCGCAACTCGTTATAGCTGGTGACGCTCCAGACGTCGGTCTGCACGCCATACTTTGTCGACAGAATCTCCTGCGCGCGAAGAACTTCGTTCAAGATGGTTCCGCTTCCGAAGAGTTGTGCGACTGCCTCGCCTCCGGTTGCCGGCTTCAGTTTGTACAGGCCGCGCAGAATGCCTTCGGCAGCGCCTTCCGGCATGGCGGGCATGGCATAGTCTTCGTTGTACATGGTGATGTAGTAGAAGACGTCTTCGCCTTTCTCGTACATCCGGCGAATGCCATCCTGCACCACGACGGCAAGCTCATAGACGAATGCGGGGTCATAGGTGACGCAGGTTGGGACCGTGCTTGCCAGCACGATGCTATGTCCGTCCTGGTGTTGCAGACCTTCGCCGAGCATGGTCGTGCGTCCTGCAGTGCCGCCCATCAGGAAGCCCTTGCCGCGCGAGTCGGCAAATGCCCAGACCATGTCTCCGATGCGCTGAAATCCGAACATCGAGTAGTACATGTAAAAGGGGATGGCCGGAATCTTGTAGTTTGCGTATGCCGTGCCTGCCGCGGTGAACGACGCCATCGAACCGGCTTCGGTAATGCCTTCTTCGAGGATCTGTCCGTCCTGCGCTTCGCGATAGTAGAGCAGCATGTCGGCATCGTGGGGGCTATACTTCTGTCCCTCGGGTGCGTAGATGCCTACCTGACGGATCGCCGATTCCATGCCGAAGGTGCGGCCTTCGTCTGGCAGGATCGGCACAATGAGCTTGCCGATCTTCGGGTCCTTCAACAGGTGACGGAGGATGCTGACAAAACCCATGGTCGTGGAGACCGCACGGTTATTCGAGCCTCCTGTCCACTCAGCAAAGTAATCCAGGCCCGGTGCGGTGAAGTCCAGCGCCGGCACCTCGCGCTTTGGAAGATGGCCGCCGAGTTGCCGACGCCGCTCCTGCATATAGGCGATCTCAGGCGAGTCCTGCGCGGGACGATAGGGCGTTCCGTGTGCTGCGGCCTCTTCAGGAATGGGAATGTCGAAACGCTTCACGAATGCGGCGAGTTCGGAGTCCACCATCTTCTTTTCGTTGTGGGTAGCGTTGCGAGCCTGCGACGAGCCCATGCCGAAGCCCTTGACGGTCTTGGCCAGAATCACGGTTGGGCCGCCCTTGTGCTCGCTCGCTCGCTTGTATGCGTTGTAGATCTTCGCCGGGTCATGGCCGCCGCGATGCAGACGCTCGAGCTGCTCATCGGTCAGATCGCGTACCAGTTCTAGCAACTCGGGATATTTGCCGAAGAAGTTTTCGCGCAGGTAGGCGCCGTCCTTTGCCTTGAAGGTCTGGAAGTCTCCATCCACGCACTCTTCCATCCGTCGCAGCAACAGGCCAGTGTGGTCGCGCTCAAAGAGTGCGTCCCAATCGGAACCCCAGATGACCTTGATGACATTCCATCCTGCTCCGCGGAAGTGGCCTTCGAGCTCGTCGATGATGCGCTTGTTGCCGCGCACAGGCCCATCCAGGCGCTGCAGATTGCAGTTCACCACAAAGATGAGATTGTCAAGATTTTCGCGGGCTGCGACTGCGATTGCGCCCAGAGTATCGACCTCGTCGGTCTCGCCATCGCCGACAAACGCCCAGACCTTGCGGTCCGTCGCTTGAATGAGTCCGCGATGCTCGAGGTAGCGCATGAAGCGCGCCTGATAGATGGCATTGAGAGGGCCGATTCCCATCGACACGGTGGGGAAGTTCCAGAAGTTCGGCATCAGCCACGGATGCGGATACGAGCTCAGACCGGGGGTGTCGCGCAGCTCATGACGGAAGTTTTTGAGATGAGAGTCGTCGAGCCTGCCTTCGAGGTAAGCGCGAGCGTAGACACCCGGAGAGGCGTGGCCCTGAAAGTAGATGAAGTCTCCCGGCTGGTCACCATATTTCGCATGGAAGAAATGATTGAAGCCGACCTCAAGCAGGGTTGCGAGCGACGAGTACGTCGAGATGTGACCGCCAATACCGGCGTCTTTTTTATTCTGCCCATGCACCATCGCCATCGCATTCCAGCGGATCAGCGCTTCGACACGGCGCTCCAGCGTCCGGTCGCCGGGATAGGGGACTTCTTCGTGTTTGGGAATGGTGTTCAGGTAACGCGTCGTCAACTCGCTGGACGTCGGCACTCCGGCCTGCTGCGCCCTCTGCCGAAGGGTTTCGAGGAGCTCCGCACCCTGCTCCCAGTCATTTGCGATTACATCGTCGAACGCCTCAATCCACTCGGACACTTCTTCGGAAAAATCGATCTGGCGGGGAGTTTCAAGTTTCATCGTCATAAGCAGTCCTTATATCCCTAGTTGCCGGGGTTGTAGATCAGCGCCCCAAAGTGCACTGGCTCTAGGATAGTCGTCTTCGGGTACAAACGTCACTAGCGTCCCGTTTTTCAAGGGAAAACGGTCGATAAGAAGCTGATAATCGACCGCCGGGGAGATGGTTTCAGAAACAAGTTCTATGTGGAGTAGTCGGCATTAATCCGCACATATTCCGCAGTGAGGTCGCAGGTAATAAATCTGCACTCGGCATTGCCTTGTCCAAGGTCCAGCGTGATGGTGTATTCGCGCTCCTGCATGGTCGCATGTGCCGCAGCTTCATCGAAGAGCGGTGCGCGCATTCCCATCTCGAAGACCGGTTGCGTGCCGATCCTGATGTTGACCTTCTCCGGATCGAAGGTCACTCCGCTATATCCGGCGGCTGCAAGCAGGCGGCCCCAGTTCGGGTCTGCGCTCGACCAGGCCGTCTTGCAGAGAGGGGAGTGAGCGATTGCCTTGGCAACCTGCTTCGCTTCCGCCGGTGTGCGAGCTCCTGTAACGTGCAGCGTCACCACATGGGTTACTCCCTCGCCGTCGTCGACGATCTGATGAGCCAGCGAACCGCATACCAGATTGAGCGCGTTGGCGAAGGGCTCGACCGTCCGTTCGTTGAGCTTGGTCCCGCTGGCTCCGCTGGCCAGCAACAACACGGTGTCGTTGGTCGAGGTATCGCCGTCGATAGAGATGCAGTTGAAGCTTTGCTCCACAGCCGGAGCCAAAAGCTTGTTGAGTTCCTCGGTCTCGGCTGCCAGATCGGTGAACAGGTAGACCAGCATCGTGGCGTGTGGAGGACCGACCGGTGCTCCGAGTTGCGGATGAATCATGCCGGCACCCTTTGCGGCGCCAAAGATATTGACTCTGGTGCCGTCGATGTCGATGACTGCACGAGCAGTTTTCATGCGCGTGTCGGTCGTCATAATGGCCTGGGCAAAAAGCTCTGCGTGATCTGAAGTGCTGCCCAACACGGTCTGTATGGCAGGCAGCGCCGCGATTACTTTTTCTGCGGGGAAGGGGACGCCGATGATACCGGTCGAAGAGGGAAAGACTTCATCGTAGATGCAGTGAAATGTCTCCGCTGCGGCAACGCAAGTCTGCACGCAGGCTTCGATTCCGGCCTGCCCGGTGGCGCAGTTGGCGTTGCCGGCATTGACCAATACGGCTACTACCCTGCCTCCGGTGGACTGGAGATGGCGGCGACCGACGGTCACGGGTGCGGCAACGACCTGATTTTTCGTATACATCACCGCAGCCTTTGCGGTTTTGGGGGCGATGGCGACGGCTACATCCAGCTTTCCGCTGGCCTTGATGCCAGCTTTGACCGCACCCCATTGAAAGCCAAGGGGAAGGGAGGTGACGCTCGTATCTTGTTCAGTGCTCATGACCTTACTTTATCAAGGGAAAGCATCTTTATAGGACGTTTCAGATATTCTGAAACCATTGCACGGTTTTGTGCGGAATTGCATAGAAAGAGGCTGTTGATGCTGCTTGAAGAATTACGAAAGTCTGTGCTCGAGGCCAATCTGGAGCTGGTTCGACGGGGGCTTGTGCTCTACACGTTCGGCAACGCCAGCGGTGTGGACCGCAAGCAGGGATTAGTGGTGATTAAGCCCTCCGGCGTCGATTATGACGAACTCAGGCCGGAACACATGGTAGTGACTGATCTGAATGGGAAGATCGTCGAGGGCACATTGCGGCCGTCCTCCGATCTGGATACGCATACGCTGCTCTACCGGGAGTTCGCCGAGATTGGGGCCGTCGTACACACTCACTCGGAGTATGCGACCAGCTTCGCGCAGGCGGGGATGGCGATTCCGGCGCTGGGAACGACCCATGCCGACTACTTCTATGGACCGGTTCCGGTGACGGAAGAGCTTACGGACGAGGCTATCGGCGGACGCTATGTGCATGAGACCGGATTGGCCATCGTCAACCGCTTCAAAGGGATCGATCCGTTGGCCGTGCCTGCTTGCCTGGTGGCGGGGCATGCCCCTTTTGTGTGGGGCAGGACTCCGCATGACGCGGCGCACAATGCGGTAGTGCTGGAGGCAGTCGCGCGGATGGCTTACCGGACACTGACTTTGCAGGCCAATTGCAAAGGTGTTTCGCAGGCTTTGCTGGATCGGCATTACTTCAGGAAGCACGGTGCTTCGGCCACTTACGGACAGTCCGGCTGATTCCTGAAGGAAATCAGACAATAAAAGGCCTCCTCTTCAAGTGTTTGAAGAGGAGGCCTTTTGCTTTTTTTTAGAAATTTACAGGAAGGGTGCGGGCTTTCGCGGAGCTTTCGCGGGCCATCTCGAGCAGCTTGATGACCCGGTAGGCATCTTCGGGCTGGACCGCAAGCGGGGCTGTGCCGTTGATGGCGTCGCGCACGTTGGCGTAGTAGTTGCGATAGTCTCCGGTTTCGGTCTTGACGGGAGTGCGGGTCAGCGTGGTGGGGTCGGCTGGGTTGGGCGCTACAGTCAGGACTCCCCACTCGGACTCCGGTTCATTGAGCCATGCCTTTGCGTCGCCCATGGGCGGAACCTTGGCTCCTCCAAGGAGGGCCGGCTCCTGTGGATCGAGACCGTATTTTTTGAAGCTGCCGTGGGTGCCGTGGAGCAGGAAGCGCGGAGCGGCGTCGCAGGCAAGCATGCTGGCTCGGCAGTGGGCGAGCAGCCGAGGATAGTGCAGGGTGATGTCGAAGGCGTCTTCTATTTCGGTGGAGTCGCGGTCTTTGCGGACGCTGGCGGTGATGGCCTGGGGTGCGCCGAAGAGCGCCAATGTTTGATCGACGAGGTGAGGGCCGAGGTCGAAGAGCATACCGTTGGCTGCACTTCCAGCTTCTTTCCAGGTGGCCTCGCGTGGCAGCGGGCGGAAGCGGTCGAAGTGGGACTCGAAGGTGACGAGCCTGCCCACGGACTTCTGGTCGACCAGCTTGCGGACGGTGAGGAAGTCGCCGTCCCAACGGCGGTTATGGTACGGGGCAAGGACGAGGTTGCGGGCCTTGGCGAGGTCGATCAACTCGCGGGCCTCGGCGGTGGTGGTAGCGAAGGGCTTGTCGATCACGACGTGCTTACCGGCTTCGAGGGCCTGTTTGGCCAGCGCGAAGTGGGTTTCGTTGGGCGTGCCGACGACGATGAGCTGGATGGCCGGGTCGGCGAGCGCTTCTTCGACGGAACGGAGGATGCGGGTTTCGGGATAGGCCTTGGCCGCTTCGTCGCCGCGGCGCTGCACGATGGCCTCGAGCCTGAGGCCGGGGACGGCGTGGACGAAAGGGGCGTGGAAGACGCGTCCGGCGAGGCCGAAACCGATGACTGCAACTCCTATGTCTGACATTGCTGCTCTCCTTGGTTGGTTGTGCACCAGTGTTTCATAGTGGATGCGGCTGGCCAAACGTGGGACACATTTGGGCGATTGATAAGATGGCTATGTGGCTTATTGGCATAGAACAAATGTTTGGGGCGCTGGCATCTCAGGCTCATGGCGGCTTACTTTTTGAGATCTTCATCCAGAACAAATCGACCGGTCCAGCCAGATCGCGTATCGCGGTGGAGTGCTCTCGCCGGTTGGTGCTTTGCGCATCAGGGGATCGTCTTCGCTTTTGCCTGCGCGATCTGGGTGCTGGTGCTTTATGGGAATGCGCTGAATGCTCCGTTTCTCTATGACGATATCGACCAGATCGTTCGTAATCCGGCGCTGGCCTCTTTGCGGCTTACGTTCCATCGTTTTCTGCTGGCGCCGGTCTCCTTTAATAGCCAGCTTCGTGGACCGGGGGGTGCGACCTATCGTCCGCTTTATTGGGTAAGCCTCGCTCTCGACCGTCGGCTGTGGGGACTGGATGCGAGCGGCTTCCACTTCACCAACCTTCTGCTGCACTGGATCAATGGGGTGCTGGGGTTTCTGCTGCTGCGAAGGTTGCGGGTTGCAACCTGGACGTCTGTGGTGGCGGCGCTGCTATGGCTGGGGCTTCCGATCAATACTGAGGCGGTGACATGGGTCAGCGCGAGGGGCTATCTGCTCTGCACCTTCTTTGTGCTGCTGGCGCTGCTTGCGGCGGACGTCTATCTGCGCCGGGGAAGATCGTGGCTGCTGCTGGCGGCCTATTTTGTGGCTTCGTTTGCGGCGTTGTTGAGCCACGAAGAAGGCGTTCTGGTGCTTCCGCTGACGTTGCTAGTGGCGTATGCAACGGATCGTCTGTCGCCCAGACTGGCAGGATGGCTGGCGGCGGCTTCGGTTCTTGCCGGGGTGATCTATGGAGTTCTGCGCGAGGCCGTGAAGACCGGTTCGACCGGCCATGCGGGAGCCGCGTTGTGGGCCGTGGGGCTGGCCTTCTGGAGATATCTGCAGTGGATGGTTCTGCCCGTCCACATGAGCGTGGAGCGCTCGACGTCGATGCCGCCCAATGCTGCCTCGCTGGGAACGATCGCCGGATGGATGGGATTGGTTGTGATGCTGGTCGCGATTGTGCTGCTGCGCAAGCGAGTTCCACTGGTTGCTGCCGGGCTGGCATTGACGGTCATTGCGTTGCTGCCGTTTTGCGGATTTGTGTTTATCTATCAGGGCATGGCCGAGCGGTTTGAGTATATGGCGGCAGCGGGGTTAGCTTTGGCGGTGGCATCACTGGTGCTGGAGTATGCCGGGGCCGCGAAGTGGTTTGCGGTGGGGTGCCTCGTCGTGTGGATGATGTGGGGAGCGTGGCGGGTTCGAACGCGCGTGCTGGATTGGACCGATCCGGTGGCTCTCTTTGAGAGTTCGCTGGTGGCTACTCCGAGAAGTGAATTGCTGCTCTACGACCTTGGCGATCAATATAGAGAGAGAGGCGATCTGCCGGCGGCGGTGAAGAAGTTTAAGCAGGCCCTGGCGCTCAATTCGCAGGATGAGGGAACGGTGCTCAACCTGGCGGTGGCGCTGCAGCAGCTAGGCGACAGGCAGGAAGCAGAGGCAGGCTTTCGCAGGGCAATCGCTCTGAAGCCGGAACAGAGCGATGCTTACAACGATCTCGGCGTTTTGCTGACCAGCGCGGGGCGGATCGACGAAGCGATCCAGTGCTTTCAGGCGGCCATCAAGAACAATCCTGCGGACCCGACGCCTTACTTCGATCTGGCGGTTCTGTTTCAGCAGCGCGGCCAGGACGAGGTCGCGCTGCCGTTTTACAGGAAGGTGCTGGAGCTGAAGCCCGGCGACCCGGATACGATGCATAACGTCAGCAAGCTGCATCTGGGTCGCTAGTTAGCCGGCGATGGACCGCAAGGCAGGGTAGATTTTGCGGTATTGGCGGTAAGCCTCGTCCATCGCGGCAGCGTTCTGCGGAGCGATGGTTTGGGAGATCCGAATGGTGGCGGCGCAGGCGGCCTCGACGCTGGGCCAGGCGTTGACCCCGGTTCCGGCAAGGAGAGCGGCTCCAAAGGCTCCGCCTTCTTCGGCTTCGAGGAGTTCTACTGGCTGTCCGTAGACGTCGGCCTGAATCTGCCGCCAGAGCGGGCCACGAGCTCCCCCGCCGCCGAGGCGGATATTGTCGACGGGGATGTGCAGTTCGTGGAAGAGGGTGAAGGTGTCACGCAGGCTCATAGCTACGCCTTCGAGAACCGCGCGGACGAAGTGTGCCTGGGTATGGCTCGCGGTGATACCGACGAAGGCGGCGCGGGCGTTGGGGTCGAGATGCGGCGTGCGCTCGCCGAAGAGGTAGGGAGCCCAGAGCAGGCCGTCGCTGGCGGCGGGGACTTCGGCGGCGAGAGCGCTGAGGGTGTCGTAGCTGCTGGAGGCGGCGAAGGTATCGCGGAAGTAGCGCAGGCTGAGACCGGCGCCGTTGGTGACTCCCATGACGTGCCAGCGGTTGGGAGCGGCGTGGCAGAAGGTGTGGAGCCGACCGAGACGGTCCTTGGTGGGAGCGTCTGTGGCGGCGAAGACGACTCCGCTGGTGCCGATGGTGGCGGAGACGGAGCCGGGAGCAAGAATACCCATGCCGACGGCTCCGGCACCCTGATCGCCTGCTCCGGCGGCTACGGGCGTTCCTGCGGCGAGGCCAGTGGCCCCGGCTCCGGCGTCGGAGATGCGGGCGCAGATTTCGGGGCCTTCGTAGAGGCGGGGGAGCCACTGCATCGGGATTCCGGCGGCTTCGGCTACTTCGGTAGACCAGCGCCGGTGGGCTACGTCGAGCAGAAGCGTGCCGCTGGCCTCCTGCATGTCCATGGCGAACTCGCCGGTGAGGCGGTAGCGGACATAATCTTTGGGACAGAGAACGTGGGCGATGCGGGCGAAGATCTCGGGCTGGTGGTCACGGACCCAAAGGAGTTTGGTGAGGGTGAAGTTTGGCAGGGCGGGGTTGGCGGTGAGCTCGATCAGGCGTTCGAAGCCGATCTTTTCCGTCAGCCAGTCGCATTGCGGCTGAGTGCGCTGGTCGCACCAGATGAGGGCAGGGCGGAGGACTTTGCCGTCGGCGTCGAGCATGACGCAGCCGTGCATCTGGCCGGTGAGTCCGATGGCCTCAATCTCGGTGCCTGCAAGCTCACTCTCGGCCATGGCTCCGGCGATGGCTTCACGGGCGGCCCGCCACCAGTCATGGGGGTCCTGCTCGGCCCAGCCGATGTGTTCGGAGTGAACCGGCGCGTGTTCGGCGCTGCTTGAGGCGATGACTTTGCCGCTGCGGTCGATGAGAATTGCCCTGGTGCCGCCGGTTCCGACGTCTACTCCGAGAAACATGGTGGTTTCCTTTTTTCGCTTAGTAAATGCTTTTAGTAGCAGTGTAACTGGAGGGCCCGACAAGAACGAGGGAGGAGAAGAATTCTGCTCGAATTTTCGCATACGATACTTTTTTGAACATTCCGGATGACTTAGCGCATCTGAATATACGAAGAAAGACACAATCAAGTCGATGATGCTGGATGCCGGTATTTCCGTGTCATCAAATCCGTAAGATTAGTGGGAGAAATGCAGGTAACATTCAAAGGTATGAGCCAAAGCATGAGAGCGCGTTACTCCCGGAACGTGGTGGCAACGCTGGGGATTGGGCTGCTATGCGTTTCGGGCGCGGTATTGCCCGCCTGGGCCCAGCAGGATGCGAGCCAGAGTCCGGCCAGCGGGCCGAGCACGGGGCCGACCAGCTCGCCGATCGCGGGAGCGCAGCAGCAGCTTTATAACGCATCGGGGGCCAATGGGGCGCAGGCTACGCCGGATTCGTTTCAGGGCAGCGTGGTGGAAGGGAAGTCGACCGGAGCGGTGATGGACCTCTCGCTGGACGAGGCGGTTCAGCGCGGGCTTCGCAATAACCTTGGGATCATTTTGCAGACTTCGGCGCAGAAAAATGCCGGCGGCCAGCGGCTGGAGGAGTTGCAGTCGTTGCTGCCTACGGTGACTGCTTCGGGCAGCGTTGAGGTGCAGCAGATCAACCTTGCGGCTGAAGGTCTGAAGTTTCCCGGGCTGAACCCGATCATCGGGCCATTTCAGGTGGTGGACTTCAGGGCTTACCTGACGCAGAACCTGGTAAACGTCTCTGCGTTGCAGAACTATATCGCAGCGAAACATAATTTTGAGGGTGCAAAGCTGACGGCGGAGGACGCCCGCAATCTGGTGGTGCTGACCGTGGGCAACGCTTACCTTTTGTGCATCGCGGACGCGGCACGCATTGAGGCCGTCAATGCAGAGATGGCTACGTCGAAGGTCTCGCTCGATCAGGCGACGGATGCGCACGATGCCGGAACCAGCCCCAAGCTCGATGTGCTGCGAGCGCAGGTGGATTATCAGAACGAAGAGCAGCGGTTGATCTCGTCGAAGAATGATCTGGCGAAAGACAAGCTTGCATTGGCCCGTACGATCGGCCTGCCACTGGACCAGGAGTTTCGGCTGACCGATCAGGTTCCCTATGCGGCGCTGGACCATGCGAATCCCGATACGGCTTTCGCGCAGGCGCTTGCGGCCCGTAAAGACCTTGCGGCGTCGGCTGAGCAGGTGAAGGCGGCGCGTGCGGAGAAGACCTCGGCGTGGGCCAGTCAGCTTCCCGTGGCGAGCTTCTCGGGCGACTTTGGCGATCTGGGAACAACGCCCGGACACTCGCATGGCACGTATTCGGCGACCGGCAAGGTGAGTTCAACAGTGCTGCAGATTGCCAAGACCCGCGGCCAGGAGCAGGTTGCGGATGCTCAATACGAGCAGGCGAAGGCCAGGCTGGCCGATCAGGTGCAGCAGGTCAATGCCCAGGTTCGCGACAGCCTGCTGGATATTCAGGCTGCCGAAAAGCTAGTGGAAGCGACGCATTCTAATGTCGAGCTTGCCGACGAGGCGCTGAGCGATGCCCAGCAACGGTTTCATGCAGGCGTCTCGGACAACCTCGCGGTTTCGCAGGCGCAGTCGCAGACGGAACTGGCGAACGATCAGTACATCAGCGCGCTCTACCAGCACAATGTCGCCAAGCTTTCGCTGGCCCGGGCGCTGGGCGTAGCGCAGACGAATTACAAAGATTATCTCGGAGGAAAGTAGCTTGTCAGACCAAGTGGATCAAAATCACGACGGACAGACCGCGGAGATCAGTGGAACGGTTCACATCAAATCGCACGATGATGCGGGCAAGGGTAGCCGGGGTGGCGACGATGAGACCCCGCAGCAGCCTGAGAAGTCGTCGCGCCGGAAATTCATCATCATCGCAGTGCTGATCTTTCTCGTGGTGGGAGCAGCGCTGTTCTACTGGCACTCCACCTTTAGCGAGGATACGGACGACGCGCAGGTCGATGGCAACCTCTATCAGGTAAGCTCGCGCGTGACCGGGCAGGTCATCAAGGTCTACGTAGACGACAACCAGACGGTACAGCAAGGGCAGTTGCTCGCAGAGATCGACCCCAAGGACTACCAGGTAGCGCTGGAGCAGGCGGAGGCGAACCTTGCCAGCGCTCAGGCGGCGGCCATCCAGGCGAATGTCAACGTTCCTATTATCAGCACGAATGTGAGCACGAACCTGAGCACCACTAGCTCTGACGTGCAAGGTGCGCAGGCTGCGGTTGCGCAGGCTCAGAAGTCGGAGCAGGCCGCAGCCGCCCGCGTCGACCAGGCAAAGGCTAACGCACTCAAGGCCAAGCTGGATGTAGATCGGTATACGCCGCTGGTTCAGAAGGACGTCATCTCGAAGCAGCAGTTCGACGCTGCAGTGGCGCAGGCTGCCGGTACGTCGGCCGCTGTCATCGAGGCCCAGTCGCAGGTGATCGGGCAGCAGGAAGCGGTGCGAGAGGCGCAGCAGAAGCTGGCACAGGCGCGCTTCTCGGCAAATGAGTCGGTCAAGAACGGTCCGCAGCAGGTGAAGGTGCAGGAGGCGAAGGCCAATGCGGCTCTTGCCGAGGTGCAGCAGGCACAGGCGAAGGTGGACCAGGCCCGGCTTAACCTGAGCTATACCCACATTACGGCTCCCGCGACGGGAATTGTGAACAAGAAAAACGTGCAGGTAGGCGCCAATCTTTCGATTGGGCAGGACCTGCTGACGATTATTCCGCTGACTGATCTGTGGGTTACGGCGAACTTCAAGGAGACGCAAATTCAACACATGCACCCCGGACAGGACGTCACGATTGAGGTGGATGCTCTGGGAGGTCGCAAGTTCCACGGCAAGGTCACCCAGATCGGCGGCGCCACGGGGTCACGCCTGTCGCTGTTCCCGCCGGAGAACGCTACCGGTAACTATGTGAAGGTGGTGCAACGGATCCCGGTGCGCATCGACTTCACCAATTTGCAGAAAGAGAATGGAGACTACAAGCTTCGACCTGGTTTCTCCGTCACTCCTTATGTCGCGGTGAAATAGAGAAAACTGGCTGCTGTCCCTCGTGAAGGGCAGTCTTCAACAATCTGTATTGCGGCCCTGCCCATAAACCGGCGGGGCTGTGTATCTTTAACGGCAAGGCACTCGCATCCAAACTCCGACTTGAGTCATCTACCAAACATACCCTTATGCCGATAGCGATTGTATTTTTCGTCCACTATGCCTACCTGATCCTGTTCTTCTGGGTTCTGGCGGAGCAGCTCGGCATACCGATTCCCAGCATTCCGGTGCTGCTGACGGCGGGAACCCTCAGCGCTACCCATAAGGTCCATCACTCGTATGCGCTGGGAGTTGTTCTGGTGGCCTGCATTCTGGCCGATACGCTGTGGTTTGCGCTGGGTCGGCGTTATGGGAAGAGTGTTCTACAGCTTCTTTGCCGATTGTCATTTGAGGCCTCGACCTGCGTCAGCAAGACTGAGGGGTATTTCTCCAAGCGGGGCCCGGTTACGCTGCTGATTTCGAAGTTCGTTCCCGGGCTGAGCACGGTCGCTGCGCCGATTGCAGGACAGACCGGCATGCCGTATGGCCGCTTCCTGATCTGGGACCTCGCCGGATCGGTCCTTTGGGCGGAGACCTTTCTGCTCGCCGGGCGTTTCTTCGGCGACCTGGCAAAACGCAGTGCGCGGTTCTTTCAGCTTCTGGGGCACTTTGCGTTCATCATCTTCGTCGCCATGGTGTTTGGTTTCTTTGCCTATCGGCTCTTCAAGCAGCGCAGGTTTTTGCAGCAGGTTCGCAGCATGAGACTTGAGCCCGCCGAGCTGAAGACCATGATGGACAAGGCGGAGGCGCAGGGAAATATTCCACCGTTCATCGTCGATCTGCGCCACCCGCTGGACTACCTGCCCGATCCGCGGGTGTTGCCGGGGGCGCTGCGCATTGGGCCGAATGAGATCCGGCAGCACAGCGAGATTATTCCTCGCGACCGCGATGTGATTCTCTACTGCACCTGCCCGAGTGAAGAGACCAGTGCCAAGCTGGCGATGCAGCTTCACAAGATGGGCATCTACCGGGTGCGTCCGCTGCGTGGCGGCTTCGACGGATGGAAAGAGGCAGGGTATCCGCTGGTGGACTACATCGAAGACACCCCGCACGTTCAACCAGTGCTGACGCAGATTACTACTTCAACTCCCCAGGCGGAAGTTCACTGAGATTGTGGTTTGTACTTCGGTGGGGCTTCCGTTGAGCTGGTACGGCTGGTAGCGCGCTGCGCGAATGGCGTCGAGGGCTGCCCGTTGCAACATGGCCGGACCGCTGACTACATGCAGGCTCTCAATCGCTCCGGTGCGGGAGATCGTGGCTTCGACGACCACCTTTCCTTCGACGCGTGCAGCTCTGGCAATTTCGGGATAGATGGGCCGAATTGGAGCTATGAGCATGCCTGTAGAGACGCCGGAAGAGATGCGCACCGGCCCTTTTGCCACACGTGCTGGAATGACGACGACGCGGGGTTCGTGGATGGAGTCTCCAAGCGCTACGTTGATGGGTGAACCATCAGTCATGCCACTGCCGGATGAAATGGCAGTGATGAGAGGAGCATCATCGCCTGGCAGCGGAATGAATCTTGGCAACATGGGCATAGGGTGTGTTGTTGCGGGAGTCATCACGTTGGACGAGTAGGATGCTGCCTGTGCATGTTGGATGGTAATGGGAGTACGGGGCGGCAGTGGCAAGAGAATGCGCGGTGTCTCAGCCACGAAGGTCAGCCTCTCCGGATGCAACAAAGGTATCGCGATGATGAGCGCGGCCAGTGCAAATTGAAAGCCCATGGATGCCAGAGCTGTCCAGCGCTCGGGCGAAGAGGTATGGCGAACCTGCGATACGACCAAACTGTCCTCGAACATAAAAGCACCTCTCCAAACAGCGGATCAGGTGCGCATCTGCGAGGAATGCGTACTTGGTATGTTAGACACCTGCGCACGGGAAATGTTCCCGGCGCGCTGACTTCAGACTTCCTGCGCAGAACCCGTTACCATAGAGTTTCGACCGTGGTCTGCTGCGGCAGGAGAGGGAATTGGCATACAACGATCTTCGCGACTGGATAAAGCAACTCGAAAAGGCTGGAGAACTGAAGCGCATCACCGCTGAGGTCGATCCGATTCTTGAGATGGCCGAGATTGCGGACCGTGCCGCCAAGCTGGGACGAGGTACGGCGAAGGCCGGAGGGCCGGCACTGCTGTTTGAAAACGTCAAGGGCTATCCGAAGGCTCGTGTGCTGATGAACCAGTTCGGCAGCGAGCGTCGGATGAAGCTGGCGCTTGAGACCGATTCACTCGACGACATTGCGGGCCGTATTCGCGAGCTGCTGCATCCGGTCTCGCCGACGAGCCTATTTGACAAACTCAAGATGCTGCCGAAATTGGCTGAAATCGGTGGATTCTTCCCGAAGCTTATCTCTGCCCGGGATGCTCCCTGCAAAGAAGTGATTCATCGTGGCGATGACGTCAATCTTTTCGATTTGCCCATTTTGAAGACATGGCCGCAGGATGGCGGTCGCTTCATTACGCTTCCGTGCGTGATTACGCGCGATCCGAAGTCGGGCAAGCGCAACGTGGGTATGTACCGGATGCAGGTCTACGATGGCAAGACTACAGGGATGCATTGGCAACGGCAGAAAGTTGCCGCCGAGCATATGCGAGATCGCTTGCGTGCCACGACCCCTAATCTCGCGAGCGGTGTCGACCTGATGGCGCTGACGGCTGGTGGCACGGCTACGGCTGCTTCTCTCGAGACGCTGAACGCAACGACGCTGACGAAGATTCGCAACGATCGCATGGAGGTCGCCGTGGCGATTGGCACCGACCCAGCCACTACTTTTTCTGCGATCGTTCCAGCGCCGCCAGAGGTCGAAGAGTATCTGATCGCTGGATTTTTACGACAGAAGCCAGTGGAACTAGTGAAGGCGGAGACAGTAGACCTCGAGGTCCCGGCACACGCGGAGTACATTCTCGAAGGCTATGTGCAACTGGGCGAGCTACGTACCGAAGGGCCGTTTGGCGACCACACAGGCTTCTACACGATGCAAGATGACTATCCGGTCTTTCATGTCACTGCGATCACGCATCGCAAGCAGCCGATCTACGCTGCCACGATTGTGGGAAAGCCTCCCATGGAGGATGCGTGGATGGGCAAGGCGGTGGAACGGATCTTCTTGCCGCTGATGCAGATGACCATGCCTGAGATCGTGGATGTGAACCTTCCTGCGGAAGGAGTCTTCCACAACTTAATGATTGTCTCGATAAGGAAATCTTATGCGGGTCATGCGCGCAAGGTAATGAACGGCATCTGGGCGATGGGGCAGGCAATGTTTACAAAGTGCATCATCGTCGTCGATGAGGATTGCGATGTGCAGGACGTGGCGGAGGTAGTTCTTCGCACGACCAACAATATCGATCCCGAGAGGGATATTCAGTTCACGCTTGGACCGGTGGACTCTCTCGATCATGCAAGCCGCCTTCCAAATTATGGAAGCAAGATGGGGATTGACGCTACGCGCAAGTGGGCTGCGGAGGGGTTTACGCGGGAATGGCCCGGAATGCTTGCGATGGAGCCAGAGGTAAAGATGCGCGTCGATGTACTGTGGAAAAAACTGGGAATTGAATAGTCATCCTCTTGGCTATCTCTCGTTAACTTTTGTTTTAATTGAACTTGCAACTTTTTTATGGCTTGCGCACCGAAGCCTCCAAAGGCGTGTTCCCTTCATAATTGCTAGCGCCGCTAATTGTTGCTGGGCAACGTGTTAACCAAACTTTGCTTCTAAGTTTCTTAGCGGGTTCTCCCGGAATCTCACTGTTTGGAGGCATCATCTTGAAACGACATCACATCATTGGCCTATTTCTTTTTATGTTCGGCTTGTCCTTAACGTCCCATGCCCAAGCCGTTCCCATGGCCACGCGTCTGGGGTCGGTACAGGTCGGTGCGGGCTTCAGTTTCGCCATACCTGATTATGGTGGGACTTACATCAAAGGCTATACGGTCTACGGCGATGCAGATTTATGGCGTCGTGTTGGCATTGAAGCCGATGTGCATCAGATCAACGTTCTTACTCCGACCGATATTGGCGAAAATACCTACCTCGTTGGTCCGAGATTTACTCTTTTGCACCGGGATCGTGTTCGCGCCTATGGGAAGGTACTCGGTGGAATAGGGCGTTTTGAATACCAGTCCGGCACTTATCCCCATCCGCACACCGATACTTTTGGCGTCTTTTCTGTTGGAGGCGGCATTGAATATCGTGCCTCTCAGCACATCAACATTCGCGCCATCGATATTGAAGCGCAGAAGTGGCCTGGCTATGGAACGCCCGGATTTGCAGCGCATGGACTGACCCCCTTCGTCACAACCTTTGGCGTTGCGTATGCCTTCTAGGCTCTTCCTGAAATAGATAACATTCCTCCTGATGACGGAGGGAAAATAAAAAATGCTCCTCAACATGGAGGAGCATTTTTTATTTTCAGAGCGCGCTTTGAATTTAATAATGGGGATCGGTACTTCGTCCTTATTATGAGTCACGTCGGAGCAAGAGGCGCAGGTCACACCTGCAGCACGTCTCCATCGCGAGCGACCATCTCGTACAACACTGGGTTAACGAAGAAGCCCAGGAAGAGCCGAGAGACGAGTCCTGCGACGATCACGATTGCAAAGGGCTTCTGGGTGTCGGAACCGATGCCGGTGGAAAGCGCCGCAGGCAAGAGCCCCAGACACGCAACCAGAGCGGTCATCATAATGGGTCGCAGCCGCAGTAGCGATGCCTCGCGCGTCGCTGTGCGGATGTCCTTATTCTCCAGACGCAATTTGTTGATATAGGAGACGAGGATCACAGCCGTTTCTACAGAGACTCCCATCAACGCGAGCAAGCCTAGAGCCGATGACACGCTAAATGGAGTGTGCGTCAGCTTGAGGGCAATAAGAGCGCCCACGGGTTCGGTCAGCAACACACCGAGAGCGATGGTCAACGGAAATTTGAAGTTGCCGTAAAGCGCGAAAAGAATCATGAAGATAATAAGCAAGGCAAGCGGGCCGATGAATTCCATCTGATGCTTAGCCTGCAGGAATTCTCCGTACTCTCCGCCCCATGCGAGCCGGTATCCAGGGGGCAGTGATTTTGTAATGTCGGCGATCGATTTTTGGCCGGCCCGGACGGCACTTTCGAGATCGCGTCCGTCGATGCTGTACTGGACGCCGATATACCGCGCGTTATCTTCACGATAGATGAACGATGCACCGCCCGCCTCGTGAATATTCGACAGTTCGCTCAAAGGAATCTGCTGGCCGGAAGGTGTCCCGACGAGTAGATTGCCGATCTGGTGCGCATCTTCACGGAACTCAGGCTTCATGCGGACAACGAGGTCGAACAGTTTTTCGCCCTGAATGACCTGGGTGGCGGCTTGTCCGCCGACGGCCGCCTGGACGATCACCTCGACATCAGCCACGTTAATGCCGTAGCGAGCAATCTTATCGCGATCGACGTCGATCAACAGGCTGGGCTGTCCCAATTCGCGAACGACTGTCAGCTCCGAGAAGCCAGGCACCTTGGCGAGTCGTCGCTTAATCTCGAGCGCCTTACTCTGGAGCGTGTTAAGGTCGGGGCCGTAGATCTTTACAGCCAGAGCGCTTTTAAGACCGGTAAGCGCTTCGTCGACTGCGTCCTCGGCAGGCTGTGTGTAGTTGAAGATGACGCCGGGGAATGCCTGGAGCTGTTTTTGAATGTCCTCGGTCAAGTCCGCCTTATTGTGAATTCGGCCGGTCTTCCATGAGGCGTCATTGTAAGGCTTGAGGCCAACATAGAACTCGTCGTTGAAGAAGCCGGTTGGGTCGGTGCCATCGTCGGGGCGGCCGAGCTCGGAGCCAACATCGGTCACCATGGGATACTTCAGCAGGATGTTGCGAACCTGCGGCGAGAACTTGCTTGCGGTCTCGAATGAGACGGTGTAAGGCATTGTTGCGCGCACCCATAGCGCGCCCTCGTCGAGATGCGGCATGAACTCTCCGCCGATGAAGGGAATGAGCAGCAGTGTGGCAGCGAAGATCAGCGTGGCCCCAGTCATGGTGGCCTTCGGGTGGTCGAGACACCAATCGAGCTGGACCGCGTAGATTTTGCGCATCCACTCAAATGGTTTGTTCTCGCGCTCCCGGACACCCTTCTTGAACCAGTACGAACACATCACGGGAACAAAGGTGAGAGTCAGAATCAATGCGCCGACGAGCGCAATCGAAACGGTGTCGGCCATGGGCTTGAACAATTTTCCCGACGGGCCAGTAAGCGCGTAGATCGGAAGATAGCCCGCGATGATCACTGCGACGGAATAAAAGATAGGACGGTCTACATCCTTCGCAGCCGTCAGAATTACCTCATGCAGGTTATAGCTCTGCCCTTCGCGCACACCCAATTCGCGGAAGATGTTTTCGACCATCACCAATGTTCCGTCGATGAGTATCCCGAAATCGATCGCACCGATAGAGAGCAAATTTGCCGCGATGCCTTGTGCATGCAGGAAGATGAAAGAAAAGAGCAGCGCCAGCGGAATCGTGAGAGCTACGATCACGGCGGCTCGAATGCTGACCAGAAAGGCCATCAGGACGAGCAGAACGAGACTCATTCCCAGCAGCATGTTGTGCTCGACGGTGTCGATGGTCAGTTGAACAAGATCGCTGCGGTCGTAATAAGCGTGGACCTTTACATCGGGCGGAAGGATCCCTTCGTTGAGTTGCTGTGTCTTCGCTTCGACGCCCTTCAACACATTTTGCGTCTGTTCGCCTCGCCGCATCATGATGACGCCTTCAACGGCATCGTCTGTTTTGTTGAACCCGAACTCGCCCAGCCGTGGGGCATTTCCTATGACCACTTCGCCGATGTCACGAATACGTATGGGCACGCCATTTTGCGTTCCTACGATGACATTGCCGATATCCGACGTATCGTGAATGAGGCCGAGACCGCGGACATAATAGATTTGGCCACCCTGCGAATAGAAGCCGCCACCGGCATTGGAGTTATTGGCGGAGAGCTGCTGAATCACCGTCGGCACTGTGAGGTGGTAAGCGTAGAGCTTTGCCGGGTCGAGAAGAACCTGGTACTGCATCACCGTGCCGCCGAAGCCGGAATCGTCCGCGACCCCGGGAACCTGTTTATATTGCCGGTCGATCACCCAATCTTCAAAGGTCTTCAATTCCTGCGGGGTGCGATCGGGACTCTCCAGCACATACCGATAGACGAGTCCGGAGGGACTTGCCAGCGGGGCGAGTGTCGGCGTTACGCCGGTAGGAAACGTCACCTCGCTGAGACGCTCGAAGACCTGCTGTCTCGCAAAATAATTGTCGGTACCCTCATCAAAGGTCAGAATGACATCCGAGAGCCCGTACAGCGAGATCGAGCGCATCACGGACATCTTCGGTACGCCGTTCATCTCCACTTCAGTAGGGACGGTAACGAGACGTTCGATCTCCTCGGCGGCATGGCCCGGCCACTGCGTGATGACTTCCACCATCGGAGGAGCCAGATCGGGATAGGCATCGATCGGCATGTGGTGAAAGGAGATCACTCCGCCGATGACGATAAAGAGCACAAACAACAGGATCAACAACCGCTGCCGCAATGCGAATTGGACGACATGATTAATCATTTAAAGCCGCCTCCTCAGTGCTGCAGCGAATTAGCGAACTGAAGAAAGAGGCTGCCATCGCCGACAACTCTTTCTCCAACGGAGATGCCCTTCAGTATTTGTGTCTGACCATTCTGGCTTTCCCCTAGTTCCACATCGCGCCGCCCAAACTGATTGGGGCCACTGGCGACGTAGACGAAGGGCTGGTTGTCATCGTCGCGCAGAACAGACGAGTTGGGTACCGCAATCGCATTCGGGAGCGAACCCGCAGTCACCGTGACATTGCAATACATATCCTTCTTTAACTTCTCTCCGGGATTGTCCACAACAATGCGCGCTTGTAGCGTTCTTGTGCCGGGATCGAGTGCTGGCGAGACATAGGAGATGCGTCCGTGGAAGCTGCTGGGATAGGCGTCCGTCTGTACGACGACGTCGTCGCCACTGCGGATGGAGGCCAGGTCCGCTTGGTAGACATTAGCGAGTACCCACACCGTACTCAGGTCGGAAATGGTAAAGGCCTGCGTTTGGCCAGCTTGCACTACCTGTCCCGGCGAGACGAGGCGTTCGACGACTTCACCGCTAATCGAAGCGAGCACTGGAATCAGCGCTGATGAAGGTGCCTTCGCCAGATCGGCAGGGTTTTTAATTCCCAGTATCTTCATCCCCTGTTCGGCTGCGTTCATGTCTGCCTGGGCTTGATTGCGGTCCGATTCAGCCTGTTCCAGATCGCGTTCCGCGATGGCGTGATGTTGATATAAGTCCTGCGCGCGGGCATAACTCTTGTTTGCCAGGCGGTAAGAATCGGCTGCCTTCAAATAAGCATCCAGCAATTGGGAATAATCGGGGCTGCTTACATCGAGCATCGCTTGCCCTGCTCTGACATGCTGTCCGGGCACCACAAGAATCCGGCTGACGGGACCGCCAACCTGGCTGATGACTGGCGTAGTTTTGAAAGCGTTGTATGCAACGGTTCCGGTAAGCCGCAGAGTGCGTGTCAAGGTAGTCGGCGCGATCGTGACCACCTGCACATGCGACATCTGATCCTGCGGAATGGTGAAGAGCTGTGGCGTCGCAGACTTCGAGGCCTTCGCTGAAAAAGAAGTCATCTGGCTTGCATGTTCGCGGTCGCCCGAACTACAGGCCGTGAGCATCAATGCGAAGGCCAGCGCGGTCGCACCCGGAATCCTGTAACTGCGGCGTTTGATTGGTGCGGTCGTCATGGTAGGCTCCTGGTTCCAACCGCCTCGCGAAGCTGTTCGAGCGCAAGCAGATAAGATGCGAGTGCCTGGCGGTAGCCGAGTTGCGTGGTGCGGTAGCTGCGTTCCGCGTCGAGAAAGTCGAGCAGACTTGCCGCGCCGCGTTTGTAGGCATATTCACTGATGTCGCGGGACTGCTGCGCCTCGTCGAGGTATCCCGAACGATAGAGGCCAACGATCTCGTCATTGGTCCGCAGACTCTCGAATGCGTCTCTTACATCCGTCAGTACCTGCCCGTTGGCGAATTTTTCCTGTTCCTCTGCTTGCGAGATGGCGAAACCGGTGCGTGCGATCTCACCCTGGTTGCGATCGAAGATCGGCAGTTGTATTTGTCCAAAGAGAGAGATGTCGTTGCTGTAACCCAGATGGGTATAGCTGGCCTGTCCCGTGACGTCTCGTTTCCCAATCGCCTTTTGCAGATCGTGCTGACTATTCGCGGCGACGACTCCCAGCCGCGCTGCCTGCAAGTCCGGCCTGCTCTGCAATGCCGTCGCCTGAAAATCTTCGAGGTTGCCTTTGACTGGCTGGTAGTCAAAGGGCCCGGCAACCTCAAAGTCGGGAACGATCGATTCGTACCCCAGCAATTGCCTTAGATCCGAAAGACCTTGTACTCGGGCGAGCTTGGCCGTCGATAGGTCGGTCTGAAACTGGAGCATCTGAAGCTGTATCTTCAGGAGATCGTCCTGGCTGATGTCGCCGGCTTTGTAACGCGCTTCGCCAATATCTACGGTGTTCTGAAAACTCTTCAGGTCCTGTGTAGCGAGAGCAAGCGTCGATTCGGCAAGTTCAACGTTGATGAACTGAGAGGCGACGCTGAAGGTAAGACTGCGCGCATTGTCAGCCACCTGCGCCCGGGTCAAGGCCGTCTGATCTTTGGCAGCTTTCAGCCGGTGCTGCCGCTTCTTGCCTCTCTCGAACAGATAGCTGACGCCGAGATCGAACTGCGCTGTGTTGTCCAGGTAATCCGATGTGAACTGATCTGGCTGGAAGAGCGGCAGAAACTGGGCATCGCCCATCAATACCGGGTTGGGGCGCAGGTTGGCGGTAGTCTCCGCCGCTTGATTCTGCTCGATCTCAGTGCGCGCGGCCAGCAGGGTGTGATTATGTTGAAGCGCCATCTGAATCGCGTCGTCGAGGGTAATGATTACCGTCCCCGGTTTTTGAGCAAGCGTATGCGCTTGCGGAGCAGGCGGGCTTTGCGCGCCTGCCGCACCGGACAGAATGGAGGGAACTAGAAGTATTGCGGAACACAGACGATGTAGATGCATGGACGGCCAGCCTTCTTCAGCAAGGCGATACACTGATTGGCGTGCTGGAGCAGCACGGAAGACATGCGGAGGCTATGCAGGGGGAGCGCGTGCAGGAATATTTCGGGGGGAAGAATGGACTGTGGAGTGAATATTCAGAGGTTCCAGCCCGATGCCTGTTGGCGGTAGAGCGGATACCTGGACGGCTGGAGCTGAAGGCTCCACTACCATATGGCTGAGGTGGCATATCGGGCAGTTGTCGGGTGTCGTGTTGACGTGATGGTGCCAGACCATACCGAGCGTTGTGCACATCAATAGCGCGAGGAGCGCTATTGGAACCACCATTCGCCAGATTCTCTTTTGCTCGGACATGATTGAGATACTTTAAAGCCCCGTACATCTGTGGGGTAAGTGTAGTCCAGAAGTATCCTCTCTGGATATCGACGGCTGCATTCGCATGGGTCCATTGTGTGGATTCAATGACGCGCACGACGGGCTGCCAGCGTCACAGCCCCGAGGTAGAGCGTTGAGAAGCTGCCGCAGGTGCAGCCGTACGACGTTTGTACTTCGATCTTTCGTCAGTGGGGAAATAAATGGTGGACGCGGCAGGGATCGAACCTGCGACCAGTCGATTAAGAGTCGAATGCTCTACCAGCTGAGCTACGCGTCCATATTGACCTCAAGTGCATGAGGGGAAAGTGATTGAAGGGCACACCCTGAAACCAGTCAGCCGCA
>NZ_DATKQC010000159.1:0-9231 GCF_035532915.1 Edaphobacter sp. | reverse complement strand
TATCGGCGTTCCCGACTGCGCAACCAGAATTCCGGAAGCCCGCCAATTGGAGCTAGCTGCACGAACAATCGTCGAAAAATTGCGAATTTCCGGCAAATCGTAGGTGAAATTGAAGACCGCGCGATGGGTGCGATCGAAATCCGTGAGGCCGTAATTCTGGCGCGGGTCCCGCTGATTATTCGTCAGCAGCCAAAGTTCGAATACCTGGCTCCCCGAAGACCCGCTTGTCTCATCGAGCGTGCGCGACCACGTGTAGCTGCCCAGGAATTGCAGACCTCTGCTCAACTGCTTTGTCACGCTTGCCTGCAGCGCGTTGTAATTCGCTTGAAATGCCGTCTCTGAGAGGAGCGACCCCGGCGCGATGCCCGCATACGGAACGCGTTGGATCACATTGTTGACGGTATTCGTTGTCTCCCCATTGACGGGATTGGTCGGGCTTGCCAGCAGCGCCTGATTGAACTCCACGCTCCCCGCGACGTGCAGAGAGCGCGTGCCAACGTAGCCCACTTCAGCCAGCGTGTTCCAGCCCAGAGCTACCTGCAGATTCAGGTTGTATTCCTCCGTGTAGGGGTCCTGCACCTGCGTCGACACTCCGACTACCGTTGACCCGCCTCCCGGGGTCCGCGGAGTAAAAATCGGATAGCTCGAAAGACTCGGGAGCAGCGGTGTAAACGGCGCGCCCAATGAGGCCGGACCGTTCTGCGCACCTGCGATGAACTGGAACGTGGAGTACGGCGGCTGCGACACCAGGCTCTCCGACATGCCGGCCGAAAGACGATCGAAGTAGATGCCGTAACCGCCGCGTAGAACAAGCTCGGGATGCCTGGCGACTTCAAAGGCAAATCCCAGGCGCGGAGAGAAGTCGAGATGACGAGTCGGCCATAGCCCCTTCCGGTCGACCTTCGTAACACCGTCGGGAACGGTTCCTGTGAAATTGGACGTGACCACATACCCGCTCAGCGTGCCTGCTGCGGGAGCGGTCGTCGACGCCAATGCCGGATCGAAGTTCACAAGCCGACCCTTAATCTCTGATGGGGGACTAAATATCTCGTAGCGTAGTCCAAGGTTGGCCGTCAGCCGCGAAGTCAGCTTCACGTCGTCCTGCAAGAACGCCGCGAAGTCGGTATAGCGCTCGTCTTTGCGAAAGATGCCGGAGCTGCCGTTGCTCAGCGTCACATTGCTCAGGCCATCCGGGCTGCCGTTTTGTTGCGCGCTTTCGCCGAGCAGAAAATCGTTGAAGGTCCTGATGTCCAGCAGGCCATCTTGCGAAAACGGCGCATTGACCATCACCTGGTGACGCTTCACCTCGGCGCCCGTTCGGATGAACTGCCTGCCTCGAGTCAGCGACACCATGTCCTGCACGATGTAGCTGTTCGTCTTCTGGGCTTGCTCTGGCGTCCCCGCATCGCCGACGGTGAAAAGACCGTCAACCGTGATTCCTGGTGCTGGAATCCCTGCGCCGGAAAGACCGGTCGGCGACACCGTGCCGATATCCGCTGTACCAATGGGATTCTCGACTGCAGAAATGCCGTCGAAGCGCATGAAGCCCAAGCGCGCGATGTTTATCAAGTTGGAATTGACGATGTGGGTATCTGAGATCACCGCCATTACGTTCTTGTCCACTTCGTTCGTGCCCCATCCGGGAACATTCGCTGCGTTCGGCGAGAATGCTTCTGCAGTGGGCGCACGCGAGTAGAACAGACGGGCGGCCAGCGAATTCTTTTGTGTAAGTGCGTGATCGAGATTCAGCGAGAATTGATCTTCCCGGTAGCTTGCCGGAATCGAGTAGGTCGACTCGCCTATGGGCAACTGCGTCGGATCCATCGAAGGCAGTACAATCTGCGGATTGGGAATCGCATAGCGCCCGTTGGCAAGTTTGAAATTCAGCAAGGCCAGCGCCACCGGATGGATATTCGATCCGTCGCATGCAACCTGCTTGCCGCCGGCGTAGGTGGGGTACGCACAGAACTGCGCGCCCAGCGCGGGCGCCGAGCGGTCGTCCGTCAGTTGCGGCAAAATCACCGGCGCCACCTCCGCTTCTCCGTTGCTTGAACGCAGTGCCTGATACGCGGCGAAAAAGAATGTCCTATCGTGGACAATTGGGCCGCCCAGAGACGCGCCAAATTGGTTTTGCTTCAGCACCGGTTTCGGCTGGCCTGTAAAGTTGGAGAAGAAGTCGTTCGCGTTGAGCAGATCGTTCCGCAGGAACTCCCAAGCGGTTCCATGAAACTTGTCGCTTCCCGACTTGCTCACAACATCGACGTTTGCACCCGTTCCGCGGCCGTAGGTAGCGTCATAATTGCCCGTCTGCACTTTGAATTCCTGAATCGTATCCGGAGCAGGAACCGCAACGCCCACCTCCTCCGCGTCGTTCATCGCTGAGTTTTGCGCAAGATTGTTGGCATCCACGCCGTTGAACTGGATGTTATTTGCAGTTGTTTTATTTCCGTTGGCAGTCACATCCTGCGTGCCCCGCCCGAGGACGGTTGCGTCTGGCAATCCGACCAGAACCCCGGGCGAGAGCGAGAGAATCTGCGTGAAATTGCGGTTCGACAGCGGTAGCGATTGAATCGCTTCCTCGTCCACAGCGCGTCCGAGGGTCGCGTTCTCCGTGTTGGCGATGGCTTGGTGTGTCGTCACTTCCACGGTCGCCGTCGCTGCGATCACCAGATGAATATTGACTGTACTGGTTTCGCTCACAACAACCATCACGCTTGCGGCGCGCGCGTGGGCAAAGCCTATCGCCGTCGCGGTTGCACTATAGTTGCCCGGCAGAAGAAGGGCGGCGGCATACTCTCCGGACCCCGACGTGTGCACTATCCGTTGAGCGTGCGTGGCCCTATTCTCGATTACAACGGTTGCATTCGTTACGGCGCGGCCGTTTGGGTCGAGCACTACTCCGCGAATTGCGCCTGTTCCAGGCGCCTGGGCGCGGAGCACAAGTGGGAGCAGGAACAAGATAGCAAGCATCGGAATCCTGCATTTCGCGACCGCATTCATTTCGTCCGCCACCTCGCTGCGAATCTGACTTCCCGTCAGCTTAGGAGCGTGTGGAACGTCACTTGTCAGGGACCTGTCTTTGGATTGTCATTTTGAAGCGCCGGTTGGGAAGACGCCGATACGATCCAGACTCTGCGCCGGTCATACGGAGAAATGGCTTTCGTTCTCTTCGGACTGAAGGGAACGGATCGGACTGGCAGAAAGGCCTCGGGTCGGCATTCGGTTGTGTCATTGTGTTCTGGTAAAGGAGTTTGGCAAATAGTTTTTTTGGATGCGAAATTCGCTACATAATGGCATCATCGTTGATGATGCATTGCAGTGAGCCTGTGGAGCTAGACCGTGAGCCCAGTTGTGTTCGTGTCGCTGCACATTTGTTTCTGAAGCGAATTTGACGATGCAGGACGGTGGTCGATGCGCACGAGCGCGAAAGCACGGGAAAGACTTCTATCCGGATTGGCTGCCATCGCCGGTGCAGCGAGCCTCGTGGCCCTCATTGTGGTTTGGCAGGGCTTTCGTGCCTTGAAGCCGCCTTCCGCTTTCGAGACAGCGATTGCACGCCGCGTGAGAAATCTTGCCATACCCTGGAAGGAGCGAACGGCCAAAAACCCGTTGGCAGGCGATAGCGCGGCGCTCCTGCAGGGGTACGAGCTTTATCTGGCGAATTGCGCGACCTGTCACCGGGTAGACGGTAGCGGGACAACCCGGATCGGCACTAATTTGTACCCGCGTGTGCCCGATCTTCGCGCCACATCCACGCAGAGTCTGACCGATGGCGAGATTCACTTCATCATCTCGAATGGAGTGCGCTATACCGGAATGCCGGCGCTGGACCGAGTCCACCGGGAATCCAAGGAAGACGCGTGGAAGCTCGTCCTCTTCGTCCGCAGCCTGCGACCGTTGTCGGCGGAGGAACAAAAGGAAGAAGCACGCGTGCTTGCGTCGGCACGCTATGTGGGCTCCAGGGCGTGCGAGAAGTGCCACCAGAGCATTTACCAGCGTTGGAAGAAGACACCAATGGCAAACGTGGTGCGCGATCCACAGAGCGACCCACACGCTTTCATTCCTGACATCAAAACCAGCACGGTGGCGCCATTCAGAGCTGACCAGGTGGTTTTTGTGTACGGAAGCCTCTGGAAGCAGCGCTATTTTGCTCGAGTGGGCGACAACCTTTACCCGCTTCCGGTGCAGTGGGATGTCGGGAATCGCAAGTGGTTGCCCTACCATGTGCCCTCGAAGGGCGCAGATTGGTGGGCTCCGCTCTACCCGGCTGACAACATGCACCGTCCGACTGGGCCGACCTGCGATGGCTGCCACTCAGTCGGATACGACATCCATACTCATCAGCCGGCTGAGTGGAATGTAGGCTGCGAGCGCTGTCATGGCCCGGGGAGCTTGCACGTTGCGCATCCGTCGCGCGGCAACATCATCAATCCAGCGCACCTCGATGCGGTGGCGGAAAGTGACGTGTGCATTCAGTGCCACTCGCAGGGACGGCCACCCAAAGGAGCTATCGAGGGCCAGTACTACGACTGGCCGGTGGGTTACCAAGTGGGATTGCGCCTGCAGGATTCATGGAAGCTGGAGGATTGCACGCTGGGGCAGACGAGCTTTTACTACTTTCCGGATTGCACCGCTCACAAGAACCGGATGCAGGGCAACGATTTTGTGCAAAGCGTAATGTACCGGCACCAGATCACGTGCTCTTCGTGCCACGACGTGCACGGGACTCAGAATTACGCGCAACTCATTAAGCCGGCCAACGAAATCTGTATGGATTGCCATGGCCCAATGTCTCCCAATGGGCCAAACACTGCGACGATCGAAGCACACACGCATCACAAAGCGGAAAGTGCAGGCAGCCAGTGTGTCGCTTGTCATATGCCGGCGATTGAAGGGGAAGGGGTACCCGGAGCCATGGTTCATGCCCACACGTTCCGATTCATCTCGCCCGAGATGACGGACAAGTACGGTATTCCGAATCCGTGCACGTCGTGCCATCGTGATAAGACGACCGCCTGGGCGGAAGAAGCAATGGCGAAAAGGAAGGAAGAGCCGCCGTGGCGAGTGAAATGACTTAGAGTGGCGTGGTCTCGCGACGAATCACTCACCGCATTTCTGGGTGGGCGACGAAGATTTTCGCAACGAGTATCCCAACTCTGTTCCGTGCAGAATCTACCCGTCCCAGCACGGCAAGGTATTGACGGGTTGGCTTCTGCGAGGGATGAAGACGGCTAGAGACGGCAATTCGGGTATTCCGAAAAGGGACTTGTTTTTTCTGCGCTCCACCCCACCTGCGCGAAAACGAGGTGCCTCGCCGCTCTGTTATCCTCTGGTCTTGATGGCGTTTCTGCTGGAGCGACGCGCTCGCGCCATTGAGTCTTAGTTCCCCTGGAGGATTCTCGTGAAGAAGAATTTGATCTTCGGCCTGGCGATCTCTGCCGCACTCTGCATACCCGCCTTTGCTGCCCTCAAACCGGGTGACCGCGCGCCCGAGTTTTCCGCCCCCGCCTCCCTGGCGGGCAAACAATTCCATTTCTCGCTGCAGGCCGCGTTGAAAAAGGGCTCCGTTGTCGTCTACTTCTACCCATCTGCCTTCACCGGCGGCTGCGATCTCGAGGCCCACACATTTGCTCAGGACAAGGACCAATTCACCGCTGCTGACGCCAGCATCATTGGCGTCTCGGAAGATAGCATCGCGCGCCTCAATCAGTTCTCCGCCGATCCAAGCTTCTGCGCGGGCCGTTTCCCCGTCGCTTCCGATCCCGGCGGCCAAATCGGCGCTTCCTACGGCGTGACGGCCGCCCCCGGAAGGCCAGGCATGAAAGACGTGCGCGGCGTCGCCATCGACCACGGCTTTTTTGAGCGCACGACCTTCGTGATCGGCAAAGATGGCAAGATTGTCGCGGCATTTTCTTCCAAGTCAGATCACTTAGCGCCGGATGCCCATGTGAAGAAAGCGTTGGCGATCGTGCAGAAGCTTGCCCACAAGTAATTGCGGGCCGACACCTCACCGTAACCAATCGCGCGGAAGCAGCGGACGCACTTCGAGTTTCTCGTGCCTGTCGCCGCATGTATCGAAGGTTTCTGCCATGGTCCGACTCCTGATGTGTAAACGCTCAGTTTGGACGCGCACCCGGAAATTCAATCCCCTGATGACATCACCGCACCGAGTCACGGCTGCAGCCGATTGCACGATAGAAATCCTGAGCGTAGTTCTCATCCGCTGAAAAAATCCCGCGCAGGGCGACCGTAGTCATGCTCGACTCCGGGCAGCGGACTCCGCGGGCAGCTACGCAATCGTGCTTCCCAACCGCAGTTTCGGCGCAACCCAGCGGCTTGACCACCGACATGAAGGCGGCCGCGACTTCCGCGACCAGATCCTCCTGCACCACGGCGCGTGCGGCCAGTGCCTGGATCAGGCGGGGAATCTTTGAAACGCCAACGATTCGGCCGTCGGGCACATAGCCGAGATGAATTCTGCCGCCGTAGATGAGCAGGTGATGAGGGCAAAGGGAGAAAAACTCGACATCGGAGACGACAATCAGTTCGCGACTGCGGGATGGAGAGGTCTTGAGGATCTCCGCGGGTCTTGCCCGGTATTCCCGAGTGAACTCACGATACAAGCGCGCGACGCGTTTGGGAGTGTCCCGAAAGTGCTCGGATTGAACTTCGAGCCCGAGTTCCTTGAGGAGCATTGCAATGAATGCCTGCAGGCGGTCTTGCGGCTGAACTCCTTTAACGCCGATCGGCAGATTGAGTCCGAGGTTGGTTTGGGAACAGGGAGTGGCATAGGCTTTTTGTCTGATTGAAGAGTGCGTGCGAGGAAATTACTTTTTGCTGACAGTCTCGTGACAACGGAGCTAATTGCCTGAGCGACCTTGGAAGAGCGGCCGACTGAAGCCGACGGCCATGCCTGCCGCTATCCCCATTCTAAGGAGCTTTGCCCGCATGTTATTACGAACATCACGCAAACTTGCGTCTGTCACTAAGGATAAGTCGCCAGATGAATCAGCGCACAATTCTTCACACCCAGGGCTTATGCAAAGAAGGTCTCTTCTTCGAGGAGCAGCGGCCGTTGGGCTTACCTTTTCAACGGGTGCTCTCATGAGATCGGATGTGAGAGCTGAAGAGAGAAGCGATTCTCTTTCCCGGAGCGATGCAGCTATCCTTCGCTTTCTGGCAGCGGCCGAACTGATCGAAGCCGATCTTTGGCAGCAGTATGCAGAACTCGGTGGCCTTCAAAGCAATGAGCCGCCACTGATTACCGGCCTCACACGTGGAAATCCGGCATACACAAAGGCTCTGTCCAATCTTGACGGGGACATGGCCACATATATCCACGACAACACTGAAGATGAATTCAGCCACGCTGCATTCATCAATGAATACCTCAGATCCAGGAATGCGGAAACAGTAGATCTCCGTCCATTTCATACTCTGCCAAGTAGCCAGGCCACAGGCGCTCAGCAAATTCCCCGGCTCACCAATTTGATGGAGCTCACCATTGATACGTCATGGTGGACCCGCTATCGCAGCCGCACGCAGAACCCGGACCTCGGAGACACATTCTCCAATGCAATCGCTGTTCTGGGCACAGGCCGGCATACCGCTATTCCGAGGACGGACAGCGAGGCAGAACTAGATCCGAGTTCGCCCAACGGGGTCACAGACGTCACCCAATTCATCGCCAACACCGCGGGCTTCCACTTCGCGTTCATCGAGCAAGGCGGAACCAGTTTGTACGCCCAGCTTGCGCAGCGCGTCACCAGCGTGGAAGTACTGCGAATCCTGCTCAGCATCGGTGGCACCGAGATCGCCCATTTCCAGACCTGGCACGACAAAGCCGGCAACTGCCCGGCACTCACGGGCGTTCTCGATCCGGTCACGGAAGACACAGTGGACTTCCCCGACCTCTCAACGTTTGCGGGGAATGAGGACCTCCAATCCAACCTGATCATGCCCGAGCCAACATTCTTTCTTAGCAGGCGCTTTCCAGTCTGTTCCATCATTCGTCCCACTGAAACCAGAGCGGCAGCGACCGCAGCGCTTCAGGCCTTAACACAAGACGGACTCTTTCGCGGACAGAGCCCAAACTTCTTGAGCTACCTCCAGGAGTTGGCCGAAGAGGCAGACGAGGCGCGGCGTGGTTTCTGAGGCCATTCCCTGATTCGATTTATTCGGTTTCGTTTCTGGCGGTGCCTAGGTTAAAGGCACCGCTCCGTCTTCCCAGCATGCACGACCTGTTTGAACAACCACGCATCGACAGCGCTCGAATCCAAAGAAATGATCTTGAATGAATTCTTTGCAGTAGCGACTCATCGCATGCGGCGCGTTTGACGGAAATCCAGACGGTAGATGCCCGCTATCGTACGTGCCGTACGTGTCATTTGGAGTGGACCTCCGACGGTGAATCGCACGCCGACTCCGAGTGCGTGATGCCAAAGGGATCGCGGAGGTACAACTGACTTGTAAACGGATCAATCGGGACCGGCACAGCGCGCATCGGCTGTAATCACGGGTAGTCTAGCTGCTTGTCCAGGATGGAGGATCACATTGGCAAAGAGACACCAAGGAGCGAAGCTAAGTCCTTCGGCGGAGCCCGGGTATGTGTCGTCCCTCCGCCACTCATTGACTGCTTGGCCTGGCGTGAGCGTAGTGACAAAGCGGTCGGGTGGGGCTTCGTTTCACTTGGAAAAGAAAGTTTTTGCGTTCATGCGGCCCGAAGGTATAGCGATAAAGCTGCCGGAAGCGCGAATTCAGTCCATCATGAGAGAGCGCTATGCTGTGTTTCTAAGGATGGGAGCGCGCACGATGCGGCAATGGGTTGTGCTGCGGTTCGCGCAAAATGCCACTATCGAAAAGCGGGATTTGGAGCTGTTGCGCGAGGCACTTCGGTTTACGGCGGAGTCTTAATGCAGAGGGTAGTCAGTTGGAGAAACGATCGACTCAATCATCCTAGTGGATGTGCCTCATGACGAAGGCCCGGAACACTCGTTTGCCTGGGTGTCTCCCAACACGCTTGGGCAAGAGTCAACGGTGACGGTGACCTTCGAGAAACGAGGAACAGGCACGCTCATGACCCTTGTCCATTCAGACCTTCCCGACGACGAGAAGGGTCGATCGCGCGAGAAGGGATGGAACCATTTTCTGGGGATGTTTCTCGATCAATTTAGCAGTGCGCCCCAGGCGTAAGGCTGATTCGGAATCTCAATTCAGGCAAAAAGGAGACAA
>NZ_DATKQC010000158.1:0-11763 GCF_035532915.1 Edaphobacter sp. | reverse complement strand
ACCTCGCCTTCGCCAATCGTGTGGCAGACATCGAACACTAGGCAGCGAGCTGCATTCTCCAGCCGACCAATGTCGGCACTGCTCGGGTGAACGGCAGCGAGGACCTGCGCTATCTCAACTGTGCTTTCTCGGTCACGAATCGCCGACGGTGGCTTGTTTGTTGCCTTGGCCAGAGCGTGAAATACCCCTTGGCGAAATTCCATTGCCCCGCATGTGGTGCAGTAAATCCGCGTGCACAGGTTCCTTTGGACCGAATCGAACAAGTACGAATGGAGCCAGTTTTCAGTCACGATCGCACACCTGCTCTCGACAGGATCGCTGGCAACTCGTAGAAGCCGCCGCCGCGAGCTGATCCCTAATGGCCAACGCTTGCCCCCGGTTTTAGCCCTTCGTGGCTGACGTACGTCCCGTGGCCGTGCCAGAGGGGCAGCCAGTTGATCGCGCCCTGACCGTGTTGCTGTGCAGGTGCCGTCCAGCGGCCTGCCAGCACTCGGCGAAGTCTGGCGACACCTCGTTCATCGGGATTTGGTGCACCGAATCCTCCCACATCGGAGGCCGCGCAGGCAGAAGCCCCGGTTAGCTTAATCGTACCAGAATTGTTATCATGACGATACGGTTGAAGGATCTTGTGCCCTTGGAGCGGATGCTCTGCGCAGATGTCTAGGTTGAACCCGGTGCCGGCGAAGTTGAAGGACGTGCCACCGTCTCAGGTCGAGAGGCTCTCGTTTATCGAGGCTAGGCTCTATTTTCTCGGCGAGCTGAGGAGGGCGGACGTTGCCAAGCGTTTTTCACGGGCCTCAATCCAGGCCAGCCGGGATTTGGCGCTTTACAAGGAGCTCGCGCCGGGAAATTTGGCCTACGATTTTCAGGCCAAGACGTACCTGCCGGGGGAGAAGTTCAAGCTGATTTTTGGCCGGACGCCGGAGCGGGTGATGTACTGGCTGCGGTCGGGTTTGGGAGACGGCTTGCCGCATCCGCAAGGGCTGCCGACAGCCGCCGTCGAGAGCCTGAGCCAGCCGCGGCTCGGTGAATTGGCGGTGGTAACGCGGGCGATCTATCGCAGGCAGATTTTGGAGGTGACGTACGTATCGTTGAGCAGCGGCAACACGCGCAGACAGATCGTGCCGCACGCGTTGATCGACAACGGCCAGCGCTGGCACGTGCGCGCCTTTGACCGCAACAGCAGCCGGTTTTCCGACTTCGTAATCACGCGTTTATCGAAGGCCGCCGTGATTGACGCGGATAAGGCGGCGCGCCACGAGCGAGGAGAGGCGGACGAGCAGTGGAACCGCACGGTAGTGCTCCAGTTGATTCCTCATCCGAGGCTCAAGCACAAGGGCGCGGTGGAAGCCGACTATGGGATGAGAGCAGGGGCGCTCCTGGTCAAGTGCCGCGCGGCGGTGGCCGGCTACGCGCTCCGTCGGTGGGGGGTCGATTGCTCCCAAGACCACCGCTTAAGCGAGACAGAGTTCCAGCTTGCGCTTGCGAACCAGCACGTGCTGGCATCGATTGATAGTTCCGCGTTGGCGCCGGGACGGATTGTCGATGTCAAGTAGCGTGTAAGACGTTCTAAGGAGATACAGCCGCATGAAAACCGTCCGCGACGCCTGCCAGCTGCAGCCGAATGCCCTTGCCATCAAGCTCAGCGACCAGATCGAGCGACTCGACGACCTGATTGCGACCGAGGGCGACGGTGCCGCCTTTTTCGAGAAGACGCACATCACTCAGGGCATGCAGGACTTGATTAGTGAGGGCACAGCGCGATTGGCCGGCGCTTCGACGCAGGCGATTTTCCACCTCAAACAGGCCATGGGCGGTGGCAAGACTCACCTGCTTGTCGGCTTTGGTTTGCTCGCCAAGCATCCGGGGCTGCGCAAGACTCACTGCGCCGGGATGCCGAACGCTTCAGCATTCCAGAGTGCCAGCATCGCGGCTTTTAACGGCCGCAATAATCCCGACCACTTTTTCTGGGGCGAGATCGCGAATCAGCTCGGTAAGGGTGAGCAGTTCAAGGCTTTCTGGACCAGCGGCCCGAAGGCGCCGGACGAAAAGGACTGGCTCAAGCTTTTCGAAGGCGACAAGCCCGTCCTTATCCTGCTGGATGAGATGCCGCCGTATTTTCACTACCTCGACACGCAAAAGGTGGGAAACGGCACCGTCGCCGACATTGCCACCAGGGCATTCGCCAATCTCCTTACAGCAGCAGGCAAGAAGAAGAACGTATGCGTCGTTGTGTCTGATCTGGCAGCGGCCTATGACACCGGTGCGAAGCTCATTTACCGGGCACTCGAAGACGCACGCTCCGAACTCGGCCGGCAGGAGCGGAGCATTACGCCCGTTGACCTCGCTGCCAACGAGATCTACGACATTCTGCGCAAGCGTCTGTTCAAAACACTTCCCGACAAGGCCGAAATCGGCGACATCGCAGAAGCATTTGGCCGGAAGCTGGAAGAGGCCGCCAAATCCAAGACTGCCAATCGTGGAGCCGAGGCCATCGCGGACGAGATCGCTGCCACTTACCCCTTTCATCCGCGGCTCAAGAATGTCATCGCGCTTTTCAAGGAGAATGAACAGTTCAAGCAGACGCGCGGCCTGATTGAACTCGTTTCGCGCTTGCTCAAGTCGGTCTGGGACCGTCAGGCTAACGACGTTTTCCTCATCGGCCCGCAGCACTTCGATTTATCGGTGCCCGAGGTACGAGACAAGCTCACCGAGATATCCGGAATGCGCGATGTCATCGCCAAGGATCTCTGGGACGCACAGCAATCTGCACACGCGCAGATCATCGACCTGCAAACCGGCAAGGAAGCGGCGACGCAGATTGGCGCGCTGCTGCTCACCGCGAGCCTATCCACCGCCGTCAACGCTGTGAAGGGTCTCACTCGCGAGGAAATGGTCGAGTGTCTTGTTTCACCACTACGGGAACCATCGGATTTTCTGGCGGCTTTCGAGGAATTGGAGAAAGTGGCCTGGTATGTCCACCACACACCAGAGGGCCGCTACTACTTCGATCGGCAGGAAAACCTCACCAAGCTCCTGCAAAGCCTGGCCCACGACGCGCCCGAGAACCAGGTGGATGACCTGATTCGGCACCGCCTGCGCGACATGTTCAAACCAGCTCGCAGAACCAGCTACGAGGACGTACTGCCCCTGCCAAAACTGGAAGAGGTTGCCGATCGCGTCCGAAAGGGGCGCGTACTGCTCGTAGTTAGCCCGGATTCAAAAATCCCGCCGGACGAAGTGCAGAAGTTTTTCGAGGGCCTCAGCCAGAAGAACAACTTGTGCGTACTCACCGGCGACAAGACCGCAATGGGCAGCGTGGAAAAGGCCGCACGCCAGTTCTTTGCTGCGCAGAAGGCCGATGGACGCATCCCGAAGGGCCATCCGCAGCGGGACGACCTTGAGCGTAAGCAGCAGACCTACGAGCAGGACTTCAATTCCACCATCCTCAACCTTTTCGACAAGGTCCTGTTTCCGATCCAGCGCGCAGGTAAGCCAGCCCAGCTTGCGTCCAAAGCATTGGACATGACGCGTGACGCAACCAAGCCATTCAACGGCGAGGAGCAGATTGAGAAAACACTGGCCTCCAACCCGCTGAAGCTGTTCCTTGACGTGGAGAAGGAGTTTGACGCCATCCGCGACAAGGCGCAGGACCTCTTGTGGCCGGAGAACCAGGACGAAGCGCGTTGGTCCGATGTTGCCGACCGCTATACCGAGCAGGCCGGCATGCCGTGGTTGCCCCCCAAGGGGCTTGACACGCTCAAGTCCATTGCTTGCAACCGAGCCCTTTGGGAAGACCTTGGCAACGGGTACGTCACGAAGAAGCCCAAAAAGAAGCGCACTTCGGCCCAGGTGATTGCCGAGCCAGAGCTTGGCGACGAAGGCAAGGTGCGCCTACGTATTAATCCGCAGAACGCCGGTCCTGCGCCGCGCATCCATTACGCCGAGGAAGCGCCTGTTTCCGATTCGAGCGCACAACTGAAGGAGAACCCCTACGTAACGAGCGCTCTGCGGGTGAGTTTCCTCGTATGCGATGTCTCTGGGCAGTATGAGACCGGCGATCCGGTGACCTGGTCAAATAACCTTACGCTTCGTAATCAACTTTCAGATAAGGGCGGAAAGCGCAGCGTCGAGCTATTCGTCGCCCCGAAAGGGTCGATCCGCTACACGCTGGACGGCAGCGAACCGCGCGAGGGCATTGCATACGACGGACCTATCGCCATCGGGGACGGCGAGGTGCTTTTACGTGCGTTTGCGGAAGAAGACGGGATCGAGACGAAAGCCGAGTTCCGCTTCGCTGCCAAGGGAAAGAAGGGCGTGCAGATCGACGACGTGAAGCCCGGGCGCTTGGTTTCCCGTACCGGTCGCAAGCTGGATTCGCGAGGCAAGACTTTCGAGGGGCTGAAGCAGGCGACTGAGAAATCCGCAACCTTCGAGGGCATCGCGCTCACGGTGGGTCAGGGCAACCAGATGATTGGCGTCAACATTGGCGACATCGCAGTGGACGCCGCATTCATCGAGGCGCTACTCGTCAAGGTGCTCGAGAAATTTACGCCGGACACACTGGTCACGATGACCTTCCGCAAGGCTCACTTCGCTTCAGGTCACGACCTTAAGGACTTCGCGGGAAAGCTTGGTATTGAACTGCAGCAAGGGGACGTAGAACAGTGAGCGAGCGGCCGAAAACCATTGATTTCGGAGCGCCCGGTGCCTATGGCGCGCATCTCTTTCGTGTCGAAATCGCGGCGGCTCGGAACGAGTCGGTCGTTATCGTCGAGGACTATGGCTACCGGGGCCAGGAGGGAGGCATTCCGCGCGAAGAGGAGCGTGTAATCCTGCCGCGTCCAGTGTGGTCGGCGATCGCCGATATAGCGCGCCGGGAATTTAATGACCGCCTCAAGGCCGCTGGCGTTCTCACAGGCCGCTGGCACACCGGCACGAACCTGGTGGACCGGCTGCTCGGCAAGGAGTTGTGCGTGCTGGCGTGGGCGGCGGAGACGGCAAGCGAAGACAAGATTGCTGTCATTTGCAGCAAGTGGGCCGCACTGCGCCCAGAAGAACGTTGGTGGCTCTTTGCCATGACCGTTGCCGAAGCGGGGATGCCCGAGGACACGCAGCGCGGATGGCGGCGTGCGCTATTTCTCGCGCTATCCGACGGCGAGAAACCTGTGTCCCGCAAGCGACGGCCGCGACCCGTCGAGAAGGACCTTTTCGAGTTACCACTGTTTGAGGATTCGAAGTGAGTTCGCCGGTAACCCCGTTCGCGCTGAAGGATGCGCCCGCGCTAATTGAGCGGCTGTTTCCAGTCCAGAAACTTTCGGCAGAGGCATATAAGGAGCAAGAAGGAAAGCAGGGGAAAACGCTGACCACACTTGGCAGCTACTGGAAGGGTCGCAAACCGCTGATTCTTAACAAGGCCTGCATCTTGGGCTGCTTGTTACCGGCTACCAGCGACCCAGCGCGCGACCTGGAGATATTTGAGAAGCTGATGGGGATGGACGACGAGTCCTTCGCTGCGCGCTGGAAGCGACGGCCAAAACCAAAGGACATTCTCGCAGGGCTTTCCATCGCCCAGATCGACGACTACTTTGTGGTCGAGCCGAGCGGAGTGCTGCCAACCTTTGCACCTGTAGATTGGCCTATTCCAGAATTTTCCCAAGTGAAGGTAGCTTGGCGTAAAGACATCAGCGAACTGGAGCGACGACGACTTGAAGCACAAATGCTCCCCCATACACCTTACCGAGAGCGAGTGGATCAGGCGAACAGACCTGAGGAAGTCCTCGCCTTCGTCCACGACCATATCTGGGATGCGGTCAACGCACACCTAGGTACGCAATCACAATCGTTCCCAGAACTGGTCGAGCAGCTTGGGGTCATGCGATACGGCCACCGGCCAAGGATGGCCGATACATTTAGCGGTTCTGGTCAAATCCCATTCGAGGCAGCTCGTCTGGGTCTTGATGTTTTCGCATCTGATCTTAACCCGGTAGCGTGCATGCTCACTTGGGGTGCGTTTCACATTGTCGGCGGATCTCACGAGGCGCACGCGGACCTGAAACGGTGCCAGGTAGATTTAGTCGAAAAAGTAGAGGAGGAGATTAGTAATCTTGGGGTTGAAACAGACGGACAAGGTTGGCGCCCGAAGACTTTTCTGTATTGCCTTGAAACGCGCTGCCCTCAATCTGGATGGACTGTTCCGCTCATTCCGTCGCTTCTTATCAGTCGCGGCAAGCACGCCATCGCTGAGTTGATACCGGACACCGAACGGAAGCGCTACGACATCGTCATTCGCTCTGGTGTTACAGAAAATGACATGGCGAATGCCGGGTCTCAAGGTACTTTAGGCCGCGAGGGGAAATTCGACGAAGCGTATCTGATCCACCGCATGGGTGGGGCGGATTACAAGACCAAGATATCTACACTACGTGGTGATTACCAGAAGCCAGATGGAACAATCGGTAATCGAGTGCGGCTCTGGGCAAAGCATGACTTCAAACCCCACGTCGACGACATCTACCAAGAGCGCCTTTACTGCGTCCAGTGGGTGCGTCCGAAGAAAAATGGAAAGGGGGTGGAGTACGAGTACCGCGGAGCTACCGCCGAAGATTTGGAGCGCGAGCGGATCGTCGAAAGCTACATCGAAGAGCATCTGGCGGAATGGCAAGCTAAGGGCTGGGTTCCCGACATGCGGATCGAGCCAGGTGGTCCACCACGCTATGAAGGGCTCAGCTTAATCAAAACCCGTGGTTGGACGCACTGGCACCACCTGTTTTCTCCGAGGCAATTGCTGCTTCTCGGTTTAACAAACAAGAACATACGTGAGCGGTCCGATACGTTTGTTGCTCCACTGCTAGTTTTTCTTGCAAGGCTTTCTGACTGGTCCTCGAAGCTTTGTAGGTATGGGACCGGCGCCGCACGGGAGTCGGTGGCCCAAACGTTCTACAACCAGGCGCTTAATGCGCTTTTCGCATACGGTGTCCGATCATTCTCTTTCGCCAAGACCTACCTCTTGGAAGACGTTGTTGAAAGCCCAATTGCAGCGGACGCAAAAGTGATGGCCTTATCCGCAGACCAGTGGAATATACCGGTTGACTTGTTCGTGACGGACCCACCCTATGGCGATGCAGTTAGGTATGAGGAGATTCTCGACTTTTTTGTCGCTTGGCTGCGCAAGAATCCGCCGCCGGAATTCGCTGAGTGGGTCTGGGACAGCCGCCGGTCGCTTGCTATAAAGGGGGAAGGAGAAGACTTCCGACGAGGTATGGTCGCCGCATACAAGCGGATGACCGAGTACATGCCGGACAATGGCATTCAGGTGATCATGTTTACCCATCAGTCGGGTTCCATTTGGGCAGACATGGCGAATATCGTCTGGGCCGCTGGGCTTCACGTCACAGCAGCTTGGTACGTCGTCACCGAGACCGACAGCGCCTTGCGCGAGGGGAGCTACGTCAAAGGCACCGTGCTTCTGGTCCTGCGCAAGCGCCACGGTATTCAAAAAACTAGCCGCGACGATCTCGCGTGGGAGATACAGGAGGAGGTCGACAAACAGGTGCAGGCACTCGCTGGCCTCAACCAGGACGCGAAGGGCCTCTACCGCGACGAAAACGTATTCGAGGACGCCGACATTCAAATGGCAGGTTACGCAGCGGCGCTCCGTGTGCTTACTCGCTACGCCATGATCGATGGGCGGGATATGACCGCAGAAGCGATCCGACCGCGGGTGAAGGGCGAAACTACCTTCGTAGATGGCCTAATCACTTTTGCCGTGGATACTGCTAACCAATGCCTCGTGCCTCAAGGAATCATCAGGGCACACTGGGACAAGCTTTCCGGTGCAGAGCGTTTCTACCTCAAGATGCTCGACATGGAAGTGCGTGGAGCAAAGACGCTCGACAATTATCAGAACTTTGCCAAAGCCTTCAAGGTGCATGACTTCAAGCCCTTGTTGGCCAGTCAGAAGGCGAATGACGCACGGCTTAAGAGCGCCATGGAATTCGGGCGAGCCGAAATGAGCATGGGCTCGGAGTTGCACCAGTCCGTACTGCGTGCGGTGCTCTACGCCGTAATGGAACTCATGAATAACGTGGACGGTAACGAGGTTCTGGCGCACCTGACGCTCAATATTGCGAACTACTACGGCGACATGACCCAGCGCGAACTGTCGGTGGAACTGGCCGATTACCTTGCGAAGCGTCTTGATGGCCTGCGCCCCGATGAAGCCAGCGCCGCGCGCGTGCTGCGCGAACTGGTGAAGAACCAGCGGCTTGGGTGAGCGACGGGCTTCGCGAAATGAGCGCACTCCTTAAGGACGATCACGATCCCAGCAATAGCAGTGTTCAACGCGAAATTGAACTGGTGATGCTTCAACGGTTGGCTGAGCAGCATCGAGATTGGACGCCCGCAGATTGGCAAGCGATCGCTTTGGAGCTTGGCCTTCCACCAGTCTGGCAAAAGGCGAAACCAGACGCTGTTTGGAAGACACATGCTGGTGAGGTCGTCATCGCAGAGTGCTACGCACGTATTGGCAAATTGAAGGCAGGTCAACACCGCAAATTGGCAATGGACGCACTCAAGCTACTTGCGCTGAAGAACGCAATTCCCATTGGTGGCCGCGTTCAGTACCTAATGGTCGTTCCCGAGGAATTGGTCGCGGCCTTTGAGGGCGGTGGCTGGTTTCCAGTCGCGATACGTCTTGCCGCTGCGATTGTTCCAGTCTGCCTCCAGGAAAGCGAGCGACAGAAACTTGGGGATGCCGCTCAGCGTCAAGCGCAGGGTCAATCTCGTATCACAAAGCCGACCAGGGACTCAAGGCTATGACTGAAATTCGCCGGTTCTCCTCCCGGCGTGAGCGCCTTGACCACGCCTTCCTCAGCGCCAGGCTGAAAGAGGCCCAATCCTACAAGCGCATCGCAGGCTACTTCCGCAGTTCCATATTCGAACTGGTGGGCGAGGAAATCGCAGCAGTCCCCAAGGTGCAGATCGTTTGCAACAGCGAATTGGACGCGGCGGATGTCGTGGTATCGAAGCATGTCCGCGAGACTGCTTTGAAGGAACGCTGGAACGAAGCGCCGTCCGAGGTCGAGGCATTGCTTCACCGGGAACGTTATCGTCGACTGTACGACCTATTGGCCAGCGGGCGGGTCGAGATCCGCGTCGTACCGAAGGACCGAGTCTTTGTTCACGGCAAGGCAGGGGTCATCGAAGGAGCCGACGGATCGAAGACCTGCTTTCTGGGTTCTATCAATGAGACCAGGAGTGCCTTCGCTCAAAATTACGAAATTCTGTGGGAGGACACTTCTGAAGAAGGCGTCACATGGGTGGAGGAGGAGTTCGAGGCGCTCTGGAAGGACGCTTATCCGCTGCCCGATGCCATCATCGAGGAAATCAAACGCGTTGCTGATCGCGTGGAGATCCGCTTCGAAGAGGCGACGCTTGAAGAACTCCCCGCCGCCGCGCTGGCCGAAAGCCCGATCTACCGTGGCGGTGAACAGCTCCAGCCGTGGCAGCGCTCGTTCGTAACCATGTTCCTGCAGCACCGGGAGACCTATGGGAAAGCGCGCCTTCTGCTCGCCGATGAGGTCGGTGTTGGCAAGACGCTGTCTCTCGCGGCGAGCGCGATGATTTCGGCTCTGCTCGATGACGGCCCCGTGCTGATCCTATGCCCTTCGACCTTAACGGTGCAGTGGCAGGTGGAAATGATGGACAAGCTCGGCATCCCGAGTGCCGTATGGTCGTCAACCAAGAAGGAGTGGATCGATCCGAAAGGCCATATCGTCAAGACGCGCGGCCCTGAGGACATCAAGCGCTGCCCGTTTCGTATCGCCATTGTTTCAACCGGTCTGATCGTGCATGACTCGGAGGAACGTCGTTACCTGCTCGAGTGTAAGTATGGCTCGGTCGTACTCGACGAGGCACACAAGGCGCGACGGCATGGCGGGTTGGGGCCGAAGAAGGAGGAGCCGAACAACCTGCTTGATTTCATGCTTCGGATAGGTCCTCGCACCAGGAACCTTCTGCTCGGAACAGCCACGCCGATCCAGACCGAGGTACGCGAGTTGTGGGATCTGCTGCGCATCCTCAATGCTGGCGCCGATTTCGTTCTCGGGCGAGAGCTGTTTGGTCGCTGGCCGGAGTGGGAAAGAGCATTACCTGTCGTGAAAGGCGAGGAGACGCCGGCGGATGAAAAGGACGTTTGGGAGTGGCTGCGGAACCCCTTGCCCCCCGCCCGCGAGGACGCACTGTTTGCCACGCTGCGGCTGCAACTGGGGCTGCCCGACCAGACATTCTTTACCGATCGCGGCTTTGGTTCGCTGGGATTTCTGGAACAGCAGGCGGTCGCGCAAGCCCTCGCGCCTGGTTTCTTGCGAGAGCACAACCCCATCGTCCGCCATACCGTCTTGCGCCGTCGGCAGACATTGGAAAACACCGGGCTCCTGGAGCGGGTCGGTGTGGACATCCATCCGGACCCAGATACCTCCGCAGCCGCGTACGCGGGGGTCGGATTCAGCGGTCTGGGATTGCTCACAAACCTGCCTTTTGATCTCGCCTACCAGGCTGCTGAAGCGTTCACCGCGGCGCTCAAGAAGCGCACCAAAGCGGCCGGGTTTATGAAGACACTGCTTTTGCAGAGAATTTGTTCGAGTTTTGCCTCCGGCCGATCAACCGCGGAAAGGATGCTACGCCGGGAAGTTCTCGATGATGAGGAGCAGGCAAAGGACATCGAAGAGGCACTCAGCGCGCTGACCCCCGACGAGGCAGGGTATCTGCGCACCATCGCAGCGGAACTCGCGCGCCCGGAAGCCCGCGACCCCAAGCTCGCCGCTGTCCGTTACTTCCTCACCGAGCATCGCACCGAGGGCAAGACCTGGCTGGAGCACGGTTGCATTGTATTCAGCCAGTACTACGACACCGTCTATTCGCTCGGCGCGGAACTGGCCAAGTTGCTGCCTGGAGAACCGGTGGGCGTCTATGCGGGCGCCGGGAAGAGCGGGATGTTCCGCGGCGACGATTTTGCGTCCGTTGGGCGCGACGAAATTAAGAATTCCGTGAAGAAGCGCGAGATCCGATTGGTCGTAGCCACCGACGCGGCTTGTGAAGGCCTGAACCTGCAAACTCTTGGAACGCTCATCAATGTCGATTTACCTTGGAATCCGGCGCGACTCGAACAGCGACTGGGGCGCATCAAGCGTTTCGGCCAGGCACGGCGCACGGTGGACATGCTTAATCTCGTCTATCACGACACTCAAGACGAGAAGGTCTATCAGGTTCTGTCGCGCCGAATGAAGGATCGGTACGACATCCTCGGTGGCCTGCCAGACACAATCGAAGATGATTGGACAGAAAGCGTCGAGAAGCTGGAAGAGATGATGGACGAATACATCCATCTTCGGCAGAAGGCGCATGACGTTTTCGAAATGCGGTACCAGGAGTCCATCGACCCCGACAAGGATCGATGGGAATTGTGTTCAAAAGTGCTGGCTCGGCGAGACGTCGTGGACCGGCTGTCGGCGCCTTGGTGAGTGCGTATGTGCGCGGGCCAAAGCAGACAATCCTCACTGAGAATCAAGTTTGCCGCGGCATGACGCTGACACTTCGGAGCTCATTCTCCTGTATCATTTTGTGCAATTCGCGGGTGCGTGCCGCCTGCGGACGTATCCAATTCAAGATTTACCCCCGCCGCAACCTCCCCAGAAAGGCAGCTCCGCAAGAAAGCAGACTATGCCGAACATAAGCGCTATCTTCAAACAGGAGATCTCACGC
>NZ_DATKQC010000157.1:0-3685 GCF_035532915.1 Edaphobacter sp. | reverse complement strand
TCTTGCGAATTCGCTCGATTCGCTCACGTGTATCTCGAGGGTCCCTCCCAACTAAGCCGCATAACGCATCGAGTTCGCCTGCTCGGTCGTCTCGATAGCCAACACGGTCCACGAGGGCAACAATTTCCAGTGCCTCCCGGTCTTTGGTGTCAAATCCGAACAGACTCGAAAATCTGGATTCATAGTAAGAATGAGCGTCACGAAGGGCGGACGAAAGATCTCCGGTCTCCTGGATCTCAGAATCGTGCCTGCACATGTACACCGCAAAGCGCAGGGAGCCATTTGCTATCTGGGTGTACCGGATGCGTCGATCAAGGGGCACGCTGTCAAAATTCGCCTCCAACACCTTCAGCGTTTCCTGTTCCGTGGCTCCGCGGATATGCAATTCCGGTTCGAGCGTACGGGTGCGTTCGAGGGCGTTATCGATCGTAATTAGCCTCACCCTATGTTCGTTGCCGCGTAGAATTCCTGAAAGCTGAAAGCGGGCGCGACTCAGGCACTCATCCGCAACCAGGATGGCGCTTTGAGTTCCGTTGTTCGTGAGTGCCGTTGCAATCTCAATTGCCGCTTGCTCGTCATTCGTATAGAGGACAAGCTCCCTTTGATTTGGTTCGCGATCAAGAATCTCAAAAACTGCTCGGGTCTTGCCTACACCCGCATTTCCATACAGCGTCAGCGCCACGTCGGTCGGTTTCCGCGACCAATCAAGATGAGACTCCACCCTGGCTGCCCAATCTGGGTAGTGCTCGGTAGGAACAAAGAGCGGGGTCTCCCCGATTGCCGAACGCTTCCAGGTCTCGTACCAACGGAACTTCTCCACAGGCAAGCGGACGTAGCGCGCCACAATCGAAGGATATTGGTTTGCCAGTGCGGCCAGGTCAGAAGGAAGCAGAATTAGCGCGGGAGGAGCGGACGCATTCACTTCTTTCACATATTTGTTGAGTTCATCTTGCAGCGCCTTTTTATCCGGCGGCGCAGCATCCTCGCAAATACAGAGTCGATACGCATAACCTCTGGCGATCAAGTCGCGCGCATCCTTTTTGCTTGCACCGTGAATATCATCGCGAACTGAAGCGGGCGTGACGTCGGCAAATCTCCTTGCCTTGAACTGCCACAAGGTCGGCCCGGCGAGGTATCCCTTGCAGTTAGCGTCACTGCCGCTGTCAATTTGCGTGTCGATCCCGCCGTCCGACAGATTCGTTCTCAGGTTTGTGTGTACGTCCCTAGCCGGGATGCCCAACGTAGCGGCCGTGGCTCGCAGCAAAGCATCCATGAACTCTGTAAAAGGCTTTCCCGTACCATCGAGGAATAGGCGAAAGTGGTCGGCAGTTATGAACAGAAACATGAAAATCCTCGGAATGGGTAGACAGCGGCCACTCTACCAGCTTTTCATGGAACCTGCACCGACCATGCTCAGACAGCGTTTTCAATTCACGCGTACCCACGCATGTTGTCCGTCAATGCTCAGGGTCGGAGCGGCTATATAGCATGTGTTATAACAGTTGTTGCCGGCGAGACTTTAATGGAGTACACTTAACGCATGCTTGACGCCGCTCGCCTAGTTGCCATCCGGAAGAGGCTAGCTCTTTCCCAGGAACAAATGGCTCGACTCTTGAACGTATCTTTCGTGACCGTCAATCGTTGGGAAGGCGGTCATTCGGGCCCCACCGGATCGACGCTTGACCTCTATACGGCGATCGATGTCGCGATTCGAGCCGGTCAGTCGCCGGAAGCAATCACACGGGCTGCGAGCGGTGAAAGGGGCTCCTTTCTGTACACTCTGTTCCGAATGGCTTATGCGCACTCTGGAGGAAAGTCTCGATGAATTACCAAGTCATGTGTCTCACTCCCCTCGGCTCTGGCGGAAATGCTGACTTACAAGTCGGTCGCCTGACCGACAACGGTGAGCAAGTCGTTGTCAAGTTTCTTCGAGACTTTCACCTGCCACACGCACGGCAAGCCTTCGCGAGAGAGGTACGCATCCTGTCCCAGAACTTTCCGGGCATGGTACGTCTTCTGTTTGCGAACATGGAGACAGAGCGCCCGTACTACGTTATGCCATTCTTAAGTGGTGGATCCCTGCGTCAATATGTCGGTCGCCTCTCCGGCGAACAACTCCTCGCGGTTGCCCATGAGGTTGGACGTTCTCTCGCAGCCTTGCATGCGCGCCATGTTGCGCACGGTGACATTAAGCCAGACAATATTCTTGTATCCGGCGACGGAAGACTTCAGGTCGCTGATCCGCTCGGCAATGGTTTCGGCTGCACGGTCTTGTTCTCACAGAACCACGGGGGTACGCCTGGCTATTGGGCTCCGGAAGTGCATGCGGGCAATCCGATTTCTAAAGCTGGCGATCTGTACTCCTACGGTGCGACGCTCTACCACCTTGCCACAGGGCAGAAACCGCGGGACGGTCAACGACTCGATCTGGTCGTAGGGCACTGGAACGGGTGTTCACGAATTCGGCGAACCATTGCCGCCTGCTGTCATCCGGATCCTGGGATGAGGCCCGATATCCTAGAAGCACTCCGTTTGCTTAACGGAGAATCCTGGACTCATCTTCAACAGGTACGCCTGGAACAGAGGCAGCGAGCGGTCGTCTGTGCGGTCGGTATTCTCGGCCTCTTAGTCGTCGCGCTCGCCACATAATCGTGGCGGTCGCTTGGTCCGATTCGAACTTAATTTTGCCCTAGCTGCCAGGTGATATAACTCGCCCCGTGGAGAGCGACAAGCACACACTCGCGGAAACAGTTGCAGCACTCAGGCTGAAGGTCGATGACCAGTTTTCCGGCTGGGCCATCGACGGCGCACTGCGCGCTCTGACAGACAGCGAGAACCCGTTGCGCCTCAACTTCTTTTCCACGGGGATGCGCATACTATTCGAGCATCTGATGGACACATTGTCGCCGGAAGACGAAGTGGTCAAGACATCGTGGTTCACTCCCGAACGAGACGATGGCAAGCCTAGCCGGGGGCAACGAGTCTTGTTTGCCATCCAGGGCGGCCTCTCTGAAGCTTTCGTAAAAGAGAAGCTGAAGGTGGATTTGCCGCCACTTCGAAAGCGCCTGACGGATGCCTTCGCCGAGCTGAGCAAGCACGTCCATGGCAGTGAAAATACGATCATCCGGGACCAAGTAGAGCAGGACACAGTTGCCGAGAGAACGGCGGTGTCCATGGGTTCGTTTCTGGACGCCCTTCGTGAGTGCCGCGAAGCGGTCCTTAAACCGATAGCCGATGCTCTCGACAGCGCTGCGGTCGATGCGTTGCTGAGTGACGCAATGCTGGAAGTGGACGGGCTGGCAACGCACTTTTCGGTGGACGAACTTTATGTGGAGAGCGTCATTGTGTCCTCGATTGGAGCGGACAAGATCACATACGAGGTCACCGGTTCGGTCGAGGTGACGCTCCAGTGGGGGTCGAACTCCGATGTTCGCCGGGGCGACGGCGCGGAGTCGGCCCAGTCCTTTCCCTTCCATTGTGAATTTCAGCTACCTCTCGACGATCCGTGGGATGTCGATCGGGCAATACTCACTTACGGCGTCGACGTTAGCAGGTGGCACGATATGATGACTCCAGACGAATAACCAACTCAGTCGGCACGCCACTTTGCCACTCCTGGCCTGATTCGGATGCTGCGGAGAAGCGCATTGGCAAGATCGCTTTCATGGGGGCCCGTTTGCGGTAC
>NZ_DATKQC010000156.1:0-3102 GCF_035532915.1 Edaphobacter sp. | reverse complement strand
GCTTGCCCGTTGGCTTTGTCTGGGGGGAACAGGACGGAGAGATTTGTTTCCATCCCGATGAGTCTGTCGTCAGCATCATTCGTACCGTCTTCTCCAAATTCACGGAGTTTGGTTCGGCCCGCAAGGTATGGCTGTGGCTTCGTTCCGAGGGACTTTTATTCCCGATGCGCGCTACTATGAAAAGCGAGATTCGATGGGCTGTCCCAACCTACACGGGTATCCATAACGTGCTCACCAACCCGGTCTATGCTGGTGCCTACGCATATGGGAAGTGCCGTCATGAGCGTTATATCGATGAACAAGGAACGCCGCGAAAACGGACTCGTCATTTGCCTATGGACGAGTGGTCTGTGCTTCTCGTCGAACATCATCCCGGGTTCATCGATTGGGCTACATTCCAAGCCAATCAGGCACGCATTGACACCAACATTCATCCTCAGCCACACCAGGCAGGAGGAGCTGTGAGAGAAGGCGCTGCCCTGCTGCAAGGCCTGGCCACATGTGGAAAGTGTGGCCGCCGTCTGCATACCCACTACACCGGCAGAACCGCTTCGCCCGGCTATCACTGCTCCGGCAAAGATATCGTCGAGGGACGAGGCATGTTCTGTCTGACCGTCGGCGGCATGCAAATCGATCAAGCGGTTGCGGACGCGTTTCTAAAAGCGGTGACACCGGCGGCGATCGAAGCCACGCAACTTGCCATGCAACAACTCGAAGCTGACCAGGATGCAGCTCTGGGCCAATGGCGTCTTGCACTGGAACGCGCTCGCTACGAAGCGGAACGCGCAGAGCGCCAATATCGCGCGGTCGAGCCGGAAAACAGACTCGTAGCTCGTGGGCTTGAGACAGAGTGGGAAAAACGTCTCCACAATCTTGCCGCGGCCGAAGCAGAGCTCATGCGGCGCGTGCAACAAAAGCCTTGCGCCCTCACCCAGGAAAGTAAGAGCAAACTCCGCGCTCTTGGCCCCGATCTGCGCAGAGTCTGGGCCGCGCCCACGACTACGGATCGCGATCGCAAGGAACTCTTGCGCGCCCTGCTGGAAGAAGTCATTGTTACTGTCGATCGTCCAGCACAAAGTGCTCATCTGACTTTGCGCTGGCATGGCGGCACAATCACAGAAGTGGATCTCTCCCTGCCGCGTTTTCAGCCGCGAGGTGTCCGCACCGACGAAGACACTGTCTCCCTTCTTCGCCGCCTCGCCGTTCTCTATTCCGACGATGTTATCGCCGGTATCTTGAATCGTCAGGGTCGCAAGACGGCGACTGGAGAACGATTCACGGCCGTTCATGTCGGCGGTTTGCGCCGCTATCGAAACATTCCCCGGTTTCAGTCGCCGACTGAAAAGCCCACCGGCGAACTGGCGTCCATTCGACAAGCCGCGAAGATCCTGGGGATCAACACTTCCACTATGCACCGGTGGCTCAATGATGGTTTCATAGCTGGTGAACAGGTAACGCCAGGAGCCCCTTGGCAAATTCGCATGACCGATGAGTTGCGTGCACTCTTCGTGGAGGAAGCGCCGCCAGAGTATCTTCCCATGCTGGAAACAACACTGAAACTGGATGTCTCGCGCCAAACCGTGTTGCAGCGTGTAAAGCGCGGCGAGCTTGAAGCTGTGCTGGTCACAAGAGGACGACGCAAAGGCCGAATCAAAGTGATAGACAATCACCCTTGCCTGTTTGACGGCATTTCATGAACATGGGGGCAGTATGACGACGTTTCCAAAAAGCCCAAAATGTCGCAATCCAGCACCCAGTTCACCTTCTTCCGCGTGATTCCGACATACAACGCATCCAGCGCCTGATGCTGGCTACGCCCTGGCCGGAAGCCATACGAGAAGCCCCGAAAGTCCTATTCATAAATCTGATTGAGGATCGTGACCACGGCCTGTTGGACGACCTTATCCTCCAGCGCCGCAACCCCCAGCGGGCGTTGCCGCCCGTCCGATTTCGGTATGTAGACTCTCCTCGAAGGCTGCGCTTGATAAGCGCCGCGGTGAACTCGGCTGTGCAGATCGGGTAGCCGATCTGCCAACCCGACTTCATACTCCCGCCATGTAACGCCATCCACTCCTGGAGCGGCTTTACGCTTTAACGCGTAGAAGCTGTCCCGCAGCAGATCGACAGTCAAATGATGGAGCAATGCGGTGAACTTCAACTCCTTCCGTTCCCTTGCTGCCTTGCGCACACCCGCCAACCCTTGGGACACGCGTACCTCGCTCTGTGTCGAGTGCGTGCTGAGTTGATGAGTGTTCTCCTTGATCAGCGTCCTTCCCTCCTCACTCTCCGCTAACGGTTGCCCGTCTTTGTTCGAATGATTCATAGGTACTATTCCGCTGTCCGACTCCTCGGAAATGTGCACGCGGGACGTGCGGCTTACGCCTTCTCCCGCCGGCCTGACGACTAACTTCTCTTCGGGCATTTCCGAGGTCTCCCGGTTCTCGTGCATGGAATTTCCAGACGTGCGTGGGGTCTACGACTACGCAGGACCGATCAGCCACTCGCGATAACGCTGCTGACCGTGTTGCCTTCCACAGTGGTGACGGTGTCGGCGCCCTGATCGCAAATTTTCGAAGCTCAATACCCAGCCCATCTGTACCCCTGTTTACGCTTCACCTGACACTTCACAGCGTCCGGTGCAAAACTCGGGGCCGAGCGGATCGCTACTCCCTCCTCGTAAGGCTCTTTCATCCTCTATCCCATGCCGGTTTATCCCGGCGCACCACCACATTTTTTTCCCGCCACGGCTTCAGTTCGTGGCTCTGAAGCAGGATGCGGATTGTCTCCCGGCCCACTTGCGCCGCCAGCTTCCGCTTGACCGCCTCGGTAGCGATCAGCCGCACGCGCCACCGTGCCCAGCCCCGTGGCGGAGGACCGCACACCATGGCGATGATCCGCTGGCTCTGGCCTACGTCCAGCGCTCGATGTTTGCCGGGCCGCGGCCTTTCGTACAGCGCCGACTCCAGCCCTTCTTCCTCATAGCGCCGGGCAACAGCTCGCACCGTTTTCGCAGCTACGCCCACACTGGCCGCCACCTGCGCCGCCTTCTGCCCACGGTCAAGCTGGCGCAGAATCGAAGCACGACGCAATACTCGCGAAGAT
>NZ_DATKQC010000155.1:0-9576 GCF_035532915.1 Edaphobacter sp. | reverse complement strand
CGCTCGAAACGACGAAGAAAATCCACGGACACCAGTCAGAGCGGCAACGCCAATGGCGACCGACAGAATGACAAAGAAAAATTTGCCCCGCGACGAATGCATCTCGCGTGCGGCAATCCTGGCGGCAGACCGATAAGAGAGTCCCGCCATCGTTACTCCATCACCGCAGAACCGTTAGCACTTCGACCAGCCTCGTCAGAGACGATCAAGCCGTCCCGCAACGTAATCCTTCGATCGGCATAGGCAGCCAGCGCCGCGTCATGCGTCACCAGCACCAGCGTCGTGCCTTCCTTGCGATTCAGGTTCAGTAGCAGCTCCAGCACGTGCTGCCCATTGGTGCTGTCTAGATTTCCCGTAGGCTCATCCGCCAGCACAATCGGAGGCCGCAGAATAAACGCCCGCGCCAGCGCCACCCTCTGCTGTTCGCCACCGGAGAGCTGCACCGGATAATGTCCCAGTCGGTCGCCAAGACCAACGCTGGTCAACAGATCTCGTGCCCGCGCCAACCCATCCTGCGTGTCGCCCGCATTCAGTTCATAGGGAAGCAAAACATTTTCAAGTGCAGTCAGCGTCGGAATCAACTGGTACGACTGAAAGACGAACCCAATCGTCTTCCCTCGAACCTGTGCCAGCTTGTCCTCGGGCAGATAGCTGATCGCAATTCCATTCAGCCGCACATCCCCGGAGCTGGGCGTATCCAGCCCGGCGAGCAGACCCAGCAGCGTGGACTTCCCACTTCCCGACGCTCCCATGATCGCGGCAAACTGGCCCCGTGGAATAGTAAAATCCACACCCTTCAAAATATCTACCGTCCGCGTTCCATTGCGAATCGACTTGTGCAAACCCTCGACATGAATCATCGGAGCAGTCCTGCCTTCCATAGCATTCACCGGCGTCGCTCCTCCTGATAACTTGATACGTATGCGGCAGATTGAAGTTCTCTTTATCTTAGCGGCTCTCACCATAGGGATGGGCGGATGCAAGTCCAGCCGCACCGCCGCGCCATCCGAGCCCACCACCGCTTCCACTCCTGCCGCGCAGCCGCAGCCCCCCGCACCACCGGCTGCAACAGCACCCGACCACCGCCCACTCGTCGTCTGTTTCGGCGACAGCCTCACCGCAGGCTACGGAGCCGACCCCGGCGACAGCTATCCCGACTATCTGCAGGCCGATCTCGACGCTCGCGGCTATCACTACCGTGTTGTCAACGAAGGCATCAGCGGCAACACCACCAAGGACGCCGTTGCGCGCCTCGACCACATCCTCGCGCTCAAGCCGGCGGTCGTGGTCGTTGAGCTGGGCGGCAACGACGGTCTGCGCGGCCTGCCCATCGCCGACTCCCGCGCCAACCTCGACAAGATCGTCGCGACGATCAAGGCCAGCGGCGCAAAGGTGGCCCTCGCCGGAATCACCCTTCCACCCGACTACGGCCCCGATTACATCAAACAATTCGACGCAACCTATACGCTGCTGGCGAAGAAGTATCACGTGACCATGCTGCCGTTTCTGCTAAAAGGCGTCTACGGCGTACCCGGCATGATGCAGGCCGACCAGACCCACGCCACCGCAGCCGGAAACAAGATCGTCGCCGGCAATATCCTGCCGCTGGTATTGCCTCTATTGAAGAAGTAGCGCCTACCCCATCACGACAATCGGCTGCATCAGCGTCCCGGCCACGCGACGCGCAATCGCCAGCATGTCCGTGGGACTGGTAAACACCTTCACCAGCGGAGCCTGAGAGAACTCCGGCAGGTTCACCTGCATCCCGTTCCGCAGCCGCCCTGCCATCTGTTCATCCACCGTCACCGAAGGCATCTCCGGCAGCAACGTCCGTGGATGAGGCAGCAACGCCGCAATCTCCGCAGGCCCGCTCGCCTGCTTCAACTGCTCCACCGTCACAGACTCTTTCAGCGTAAACAGCCCGGCCTGCGTGCGCCGCAGCGAAGCCAGATGCGCTCCGCATCCCGCAAGCTGCCCCAGCTCATGCGCCACCGAACGAACATATCCACCCGCCGACACATGCATCTCAAACCCAGCCACGTCCCCCTGCAACTCCAGCAGCCTGAAGTCGTGGATCGTAATCCGCGCAGGCTTCACTGCTACTTCAACACCAGCCCGAGCCAGCTTATGTGCCGCAACGCCATTGATCTTTTTCGCGGAATAAACTGGAGGCACCTGATCGATCTCGCCATGAAATCCACGGCTTAACTCGCGAAGCTCCTCCAGTGAGCGCGTCAGCGGCTGCGGATCACCCACCGCAGTTCCCTCGGCATCAAAGGTGTCGGTCGCAAAGCCAAAGCGAATCGACCCGTCATAATATTTTTCCGCCTGCCCAAAAAACTGCGCCAGCCGAGTGTACTTCCCGAGCAAAAGCGGCAAAACCCCGGTAGCCATAGGGTCCAGTGTGCCCAGATGTCCGATAGACTTTTCGCCCGTAGCCCGGCGAACAATAGCTACAACGTCATGCGATGTAAGCCCCGAAGGCTTATCCAATACCAGAAGACCGTTCATTCATCTCCCAGTCTAGTTGCTAAACGTCGATTCGCTAAATTCCGTTGCCCTGTCGCCGCACCAGCGACAAAAACTCATTCCGCGTCTGGACCTGTTCCTTGAACACACCCAGCATCGCCGAAGTCACCGTAGACGAGTGCTGCTTCTCGACCCCGCGCATCATCATGCACAGATGCTGCGCCTCCAGAATCACCGCCACTCCCTGCGGATTGATGGCCTCCTGAATCGCCTCGCTCACCTGCTTGGTCAGCCGTTCCTGCACCTGCAGCCGCCGCGCGAAGACGTCCACCAGCCGCGGAATCTTGCTCAGCCCGATCACCTTGCCGTTCGGCACATAGGCGATATGCGCCTTGCCGAAGAACGGGAGCAGGTGGTGCTCGCACTGCGAGAAGAATTCGATGTCCTTCACGATCACCATCTCGTCATAGTCCACATCGAACAGCGCATCGTGCAGAACAGCGTTGATGTCCATCACATAGCCCCTCGTCAAAAAGGCCATCGACTTCTCCATACGCTCCGGCGTGCGCACCAGACCATCGCGATCAGGGTCTTCGCCCATGCGGCGCAGCAGCTCGCGGTACAGCTCCTGCGTCGAAGCAGTTTCAAGCGAAACGGAATCAAGTGTGGCCGACGTGCCTGCCATAGAAAACCTTCCTTAGATAAATCCAGGATTTATATTGCCCGCATAGTCGAAGGAGTTATTGCTTGTCTCTTCGACATGCACCCGCTCCAAATGGGCAGCGGAAAAACTACGAAAGATACGGTAAACCTCAATACTTAGATTCTCCGTCGTCGAAACCGATTCGCGAAAGCAGTCGAGCGTGTTGAGGTTCGCGTGGTCGAAACGATCCAACAGATTCGTTTGTGCAAACGCATCCAGGTCGGCGAGATTGCAAACCATCCCCGTCTCAGGATCAACCTCTCCGCTCACTGTAATCTGCACGGTGTAGTTATGCCCGTGCCCATGCGGATTGTTGCACTTGCCGAACACAGCCCGGTTCCCTTCAGCGTCATACGCATCGCTGTTCAAACGGTGCGAAGCCGGAAAATGATACCGCCGCGAAAGATAAGCCTTCATCGCTCACCATAGAAGTCGGCAAAGAGTTCCGGCATCTCGTAGACCCGGACGCGGTGCAGCCTCGCATTGGGAATCTTGCCCTCCAGCCGCTGCCAGATCGCAATCGCGATGTTCTCGGTTGTCGGAATCTTCTTCGCAAACTCCGGCACCTCCAGATTGAGGTGCCGATGGTCATACACGCTGACGACCTCGCGCTCCAGAATATCTTTCAACTGTTTAAGATCGACCACAAACCCCGACACAGGATCGACCTCACCGGCAACCGTGACCTCAAGCGTGTAATTATGGCCATGGCCGTTGCGGTTCGCGCACTTGCCAAAGACCCGCTGGTTCTCCTCAGCAGACCACGCATCATTCCAGTAAAAATGTGCGGAAGAAAACTCGGCTTTGCGTGTCAATAAGATCATCGTTGTTCTTTCTATTAGACGCTCCGCCCAGCGATGCGGATACACCCTTCAATCATATCCGCGGCAACGAGCCGATACTAAGCCTACCCACCGCTATATCTCCGCCCCTTCCACGCAACTGACTTCTTCATCTTGTGGTCCACCACACTCTTTACCAGCAGATAGACAAACAGCGGAACCCCGAGGATCGAGATCACCACATCAGATGCAGGAAAGTTCGACCGCGCCACCCGCGAATAAAACCGCCAAAGCGTTCGCACCCAAATCACCCAGATCACACCACGTTGCCACGGCTGCAGCCAGTACATCCCCACCGCCACCCCCGGCAGGCCAAAGAAGAGCAGCACATCCAGCACCCGCCACGCCGCCAGATAGATTGGCCGCGGAAACAGCAGCGCAAGGTTCTTCGTCCAGCCCTCCACCATCTCGGCCGTGCTGCGGTACATCCGCGTAGCCACCGCATCCGGCGCATAGCGAAACCGTATCGTCCGCTCCCCACTCTTGATATTGCGTGCCAGCGCCACATCTTCGAGCACCGTTCCCCCCAGCGCGCGATGACCGCCCACCAGAAAATAAGTGTCCCGATCCACCATCAGAAACTGCCCATTCGCCGCTGCGAGACTTCTCTCCGGATCATTGACCTGCTTCATCGGATAGACACTCGCCAGCTCCGAAAACACCAGCGGCATCACCGCCCTCTGCCAGAAGCCAGTCACCATCTGCCGCGGCGAATACGACAGCAACGTAGCCTTGTATTTCTCCATCTCATGCAGCGCCCGAGAAAGATCGCCCGTCTCGTGCAGTGTGTCCGCATCGGTAAACAACAGCCGCCGACCCCGTGCAACCTGCGCCCCGGCCCAACATGCATTCGACTTTCCCGAAAGCGCATCCGCCCCACTCAAATCCAGCAGCGGAGCATCCATCACCACCACGCCCTCATATCCCTCCGCAATCGCCCGCGTCCCATCGGCGGAGTCATCGTTCACAACGATCAACTCCCACTGCTCCCCCAGCGCAAACCCGGGCTCCGACTGCCGCACCAGCGACGCCAGGCAAGCGCCCAGCACGCTCTCTTCATTACGCGCAGGAACAATCACGGACAGTAAAGGTTCCGCGGCCACAGGCTCCAACTCAGGGGAAAGCTCATTCGGGTTCACGACTTTGTATTATAGGAAGCGGAGCGTAACGTGCGTAAAGTCTGGGCAGCAGTAGTGCTTGCAATGTTGCTGGTCGCCGGATGCGACCGCGGAAGTCACCCCCACCAGATCGGCACACCCGCGCCGGAGTTTACCGTCAGCGATGGCGTCCAGACCGTCGCCCTCAGCAAGTACCGCGGCCACACCGTCATCCTCAACCTGTGGGCCACGTGGTGCCCTCCATGCCTCGACGAGCTGCCCAGCCTCATTCAGCTTCAGCACGAGATGCCCAACATCGTCGTCATTGCCATCAGCGAGGATGAAGACGACGCCGTCTACCGCCACTTCCTCGTCCAGCACCACATCGACTTTCTCACCGTCCGCGACCCCTCGATGCGGATCAACAAGCTCTACGGCACCGTGCAGATTCCCGAGAGCTACGTCATCGACAAGAATGGCATGGTGCGCAGAAAATTCGTCTCCGCGCAGGACTGGACCAGCCCCGAGATCCTGGGCTACCTGAAGAAGCTCTGACAGCGGCCAGTCATACCTCGCTCCATCCAAAGTCAAGTCTTCTTAAGATTTCGCAGTTGGTTTGTTGTTGCCCTTGCATCTTGTTGTTGCCCTTGCATCCAGGTACGCCAAGGCTTCAGCCCTGGTCTCTCATTCGGCCAAACAGGAAGGGGCTTTAGCCCCTGGGGTATGCCTCCCTATACCTCAGTAATTCGGCGAGAGGAGGTAATCAACCACACCTCGCACGGCCAGTTCACCGCTCGGGCAAAAAATATTCGCGAATATCCACCCTCCGCATCCCCGCCCTGCGAGCAGCCTCAAGCCCCTCCTCGGTGTCCTCGAAGACGATGCAATCCGCGGCCGCGACTCCCATTCGCCGCGCCGCCTCCAAAAACACATCCGGCTCAGGCTTTCCCCGCGCCACATTCTCAGCTGTCACAACATAGTCAAACAAGCGCTGCAGCTTCGTCACCGTCAGGCTGGCCTCGACATTCTGCCTGCGCCCGTTCGAGGCCACCGCCATCGGCACCCGCCCATGCCACTCACGCGCTATCTCCGCAATCACCGTGATCTCTCGCAGACTCTGCAACCCCGCCTGAAACGCCACCGTATATCGCGCAAAGATGTCCTCGCGCGGCACCAAACGCCCAAGCAGCCCCTCATAGTCATTCATCAATGCATTCGGAGTCAGCCCGCCCCGCGGGTAATACCACTCCTTCGCCATCGTCAGCCCATACGCATCAAGCCCAACCTGAAGCGCCGCCAGATGTGCCGGAGCCGTATCCACCAGCGTCCCATCGCAATCGAAGATCAGTCCCGCAAACGTGCCCTCAACCAGAGAAATCCCCATATCTTCAATTTTACGTGGGGATTCTACGGAGCCCCTGCCGCTGCTATCATCGATGCATGACCCAGCTTGACGTCCTGTACCGCTACGGAGCGCCCCCCACCGAGGCCGCTACCCTTGCCATGGCCAAAATCCGCGAAGTCTACGGTATTCGTCGCATCGAGCTCCGCGAAGCAGAAAAGACTGTCCGCATCGAGTACGACGCCACCCGCCTCACCGAGCCGACCGTTCACCAACTGCTGCGCCGCGCCGGTCTCGACATCGTAGAAACCATGCCCATGTTCGCGCCTCCGCTTCCCGAGCCCGAACCGGCAGCAGCAGCACAATAACTTCGCAACAATTATTATTTTCTATTTTTCACGCGCCCGTAGCTCAGCTGGATAGAGCATTTGGCTTCGAACCAAAGGGTCGGGAGTTCGAATCTCTCCGGGCGCACCATTTCAGAACTACAGGCCACCTGAAAAAAACAAAGCCCCAGATCGTTCCCCTTGCATGTCTGCATGGGATCGATCTGGGGCTTTGCTTCTTCTTGCCGGCCGTTACGCCTGGAGATATTTGCGGCGTGCCACACCAGCCAATCCGAAGATCCCGGTGCCGAGCAGCGCCAAGGTGGACGGCTCAGGCACCTGGCTGGGATCCGTGGTCATAAACGACTGGCCGTCATCCCCCGCATTCAGGTAGAAAGAGCTGGAGTAGTTGACGCTCTGGTAATTTGCCAGCATCTGCGACTGCAACGCCGTCATTACGCTGTTGAGGGCATAGTGTCCTGGAGAACTGAAGTTCCAGATCAGCTCCTGAATGTCGGTATCCAGTGCAGAATTACCCGACGGGGTCGATCCGAACATCATGCCGTAGTAGGCTTCCTGCTCCAGCGTGGTGTTGCCAGTAACCGCCTGCACGATCACGTTGTAAGTGGCTGGCACCGAGATCTCATGATTGAAGTCGTCGCAGAATGCCTCGAGCGAGCCGAGAAAAGATCCGTTCTGACTAAATTTAGCCTGAGTCAGGCCAACGTAAAAGGAACCGTTATTCTCGCTGGACGCATAAGGCTCGACCGTCATGGATACGGTCTGTCCAACGTATGGAGCGAGGTTAAGAGTATCTGCGCGCGCAGACATGGAAGAGAAGCTGAGTGCAGCAAGGCAGATAGCTGGCAGGATGTAAGCAAGTTTCTTCATTATGGCGGGTCTCCTATAACTTCAAATAACTTCAAAAGCAACAGACATCCTAGCCAGAGCAAGTCATTGGCCATTTTGTGAATATCTGGTTATTTGAGATAAAAGCCCATTTGTTTTACACCCAAGGAATTCAAGTCACGGCCTGCGAGCTGCTTCGGGATGGGATTTTCGCTCCATGTGGTAAATATTTTTCCCCTATCCCCAGGAGCGTCGTTTGAACCTGTCCAGGAAACGTCCGTCTTTTATCGCGTAAATTCAACCTGAGAGCCTGCCACCATTTACCCAGTTGCTCTAACTGCTAAATTCCGCTATTCTTTGAAAGTTGCATGCAAACGCAATGTGCGCCCGTAGCTCAGTTGGATAGAGCAACTGGCTACGAACCAGTAGGTCGGGCGTTCGAATCGCTCCGGGCGCACCATACTCCCTCTAAATTTTATTTCGAATCCCCAGGCAGCAATCCCTGCGGCAGGTCTGTCAGTGCAGCCTTCCCGTCCTTGAAGTCGATCCGCCATATCCGGTCGAACTGGTCAGCAGGCCACGGCGTATATGGCGGTTGGGCTCCCAGCGCAGAGGCAAGTTGCGGAATCTTGCCATGGTGCCACGCCACCAGCACCACCTTCCCCGCATACTTTCCGCCCAAAATCTCCTTGGCCAGCGCCGCGTAGTCGTCATCCATGATCGTGCTGTCGATCGGCAGCTTCAAAGCCGCCGCCAGCGGTGTAATCGTCTCTACCGGCCGGTTCGAGTGTTTGCTCGCATGCGTGGCAAACAGAACCTCCGGCACGGGCAGATCAGACCGCGATCCATCAAATAACTTAGGCAATAGCGAAGCCCGCTGATACCCCACCGGCGAAAGGTCCTGCCGCCCATCCGTCAGCTTCTCGGCATGGCGAATAATCAAAATCGTAGCCGGAGGTTGCGGCGAAACCGCATTCTGACCCCAGCCAACTCCAGCGGCAGCCAACAACGCCACCACAAATAGAAACAAACCGCACTTCATCCTGAACATATCCAACCAGCATCTCCTACCCCGCTCCCAACGTTGTGAATGCACCAAGAATTCGTCCCCGCCGATTGACGACCAATTTAGTCCGCATTAGACTAGAAGCTGGAACGCTGGCCAATCCAGCACAGCATCGGGACCGGCCTTCAAGCGCTCGCGGAAAGCCTTGGGGAAGTCTCTCGGGGAAGAGAAACACCTTATGTTGCAGGCATTTATCATCACCCTCCGCGAGGGGGTCGAAGCAGCGCTGATCGTGGGCATCGTCTTCGCCTACCTCTCGAAGATCGGCCGCCATGAGCTGAAACGCACAGTCTTCTGGGCGCTCGGAGCTGCCGTCGTTGCCAGCATCGGCGTAGCCATCATCGTCGCCCGCCTCAACTTCAACTCCGACATCATCGAAGGCTGGGTCATGCTCGCGGCTGCTGTCTTTGTGGTGAGCATGATCTGGTTCATGCACAAGACCGCCCGCTCCATGAAGGGCGAAATCGAATCCAAAGTCGCCAAGTTCACCGGCGGCGCAGACGGTCCATCCCACATCGGCCTCTTCCTCTTCGTTTTTTTGCTCGTCCTGCGCGAAGGCGTCGAGACCGTCCTGATCCTCTCTGCCGTCTCCCTCAACTCGACGGAACTCCTCAGCTTCACCGGAACCCTCCTCGGCATCGCCGTAGCTGTAGTCTTCGGAGTCCTCTTCATCCGTGGCAGCGTCAAGATCAACCTGCAACGCTTCTTCCGCGTCACCACCGTCATCCTCTACTTCGTGGCGTTCCAACTCATCGTCAGCGGCCTGCACGAGCTCAGCGAAAACGGCGTCCTCCCCTCCAGCACTACCGAGATGCGTCTCATCGGCCCCATCGTCCGCAACGATCTCTTCTTCTTCGTCACCATGCTCGCCCTCGCCGGCCT
>NZ_DATKQC010000154.1:0-9776 GCF_035532915.1 Edaphobacter sp. | reverse complement strand
CGACGAGCAGAAGACGCTCTGCCTTCAGTCCGCTAGGCGAATGGAGCAAAAGCGTTTCACCAAGCGTCGCTTTAAATTCACCTGACGCCATCACCTTGGCCGCTGCGTTCGTGACCGCGTCCGAGGTTGACAGCAGGGCGGGCAAAGGATCCGCATCGACAGCGGTCGCGATATCTACAGCGAATACCGCAAGCATCGGTGTAGCAAATCCGGCTGCATCCTGAAATAGAAGCTTCGTATCCATACGATATCGTAACCCGATTCTCGACTATTGGAGTGAGGTAGCGCTGCAACTAAGGTTCAGTATTTGTAACGCAAAACAGAAGGCGTTGGATTGGAAGATCTAGCGGCGCTGGCTTCTGGCGACGGCTGCTTTGGCTTCGCTGTCGGCCTCGCGCTTGCGTTCGGTCTCGCGCTTGTCCCAGTCCTGCTTGCCTTTGGCGAGAGCAAGCTCGCACTTGACGCGGCCGTTGCGAAAGTAGAGCCGAACGGGAATCAGAGTGAATCCCTTTTGCCGGGTCAGGGCCTCGAGCTTGCGCACCTCGGTCTTGTGCAGCAACAATTTGCGGGTGCGAAGTGAATCATGATTCATCGCATTGCCGTGCGAGAAGGGGCCGATGTGCGCATTCAGCAGAAAGCACTCGCCGTCCTTCAATAGGCCATACGCGTCTTTAAGATTTGCCTTGCCTTCGCGGATCGATTTGACCTCGGTCCCGCGCAGGGCGACACCGGCTTCGAACTTGTCGGAGAGGAAGTAATTGAAGCTGGCTGAGCGGTTAAATGCGGCATCTCTCAGACCGGATGCCACCGGATCGCGGTCCTTTGCCTTGACCACCGGCTTGGGCTGGTGGGCGACGGTCGGGTTGGAAAGAGAGCGAGGCATAGGACTTCTTACTTTAACATGCCGCCGGTCCAAGCCTCACCGATGGGGAGATGCCGCGTCTAACTGCTAAAGCCGTCACAAACATGAGGTCAACCGTACCGCGAATGGTATACTCACCCGAGCGCAATAGCCTGTCAGGCACAGCCCCCACAGGCGGCGTCCTTCACTCGGAATGCATGGGGGCGGGCGTGTACTCGGGCAGACGCCGCACTCTTCACGGTGTAAAGGACGCAAACGGAAGCAGCATGGGTCGCGGCAAAAAAATAATTATTAAAGTATCGACGTTCGCGCTTCAGGCGTACCTGGCTCTCTTTCTGCTGGCCGGATTCGTCGCCTTCAATCCCGTGGCGGCGCAGGCACAGTCGGCCAAGAAGTGGAACAAGCGCGGACAGGATGCCGAGGTGCGTCAGGACTTCGACGCGTCCTATGAAGACTACCGCCAGGCCACCCTCAAAGACCCCAAGGACCTTACCTATAAGGCGCACTTCGAGCGGATGAGGTTTCAGGCTGGGGTCAGCCACATCGACCGTGGCCGTGTGCTGCATGCGAGCGGAGATCTGTCGGGAGCGCTCACCGAGTTTCTTCGCGCCCGCGAGATCGACCCTTCGAACCAGACGGCGCAACAGGAGATTGACCGCTTACAGCATCCGGAGTCTGGTCCTCCCGCTGCTCCTGTTCTACCTGCCGCCAATCAACCGCCGACAAGGCAATCGGAGATGCTCCAGGAGCTTAACTCTGTGGCTGGCCCGATTCAGTTGAAGCCGGTCTCAAACGACCCGATCACACTGCACATGGTAGAGGACGTCAAGGTGATCTATCAGGCCATCGGAAAAGCGGCTGGCCTCAATGTCATCTTCGATCCTGACTACCAATCCAAGCGCATCCCAGTCGATCTCATCAACGTTACCCTCCCGGATGCCCTGCGCATCGTCGGAACCCAATCCGACACGTTCTACAAGCCCGTTACCGGCAATACGATCTTCGTCGCGGCGAATACCCGGGCCAAGCGTGCCGAGTTGGAAGAGCAGGCGGTCCAGACCTTCTATCTGACCAATGCCAGCCAGCAGAGCGATGCCAACGAGGTGCTGACGGCGATCCGCAACCTGCTCGATCCCAGCACCAAGATCAACCTTGTTCCCAGCCAGAATGCGATCGTCATGCGCGCCACGCCGGACCAGCTTCTACTGGCGCAAAAACTGATCAACGATCTCGACCGCGCTCGTCCTGAGGTTGTAGTGGATGTGGCAATCCTCGAGGTGAACCGCGACAAGGTCCGCAAGCTCGGCCTCTCGCTGCCGCAGTCGGTCACGCTCACACCCCAGGCTTCGCCGACTTCGAGCAGTAGCAGCGGCACCGGCACTGGTACCGGAACTGACACAACCTCTAACTTCACGCTCAACTCGCTCGCCCATTTCAACTCGACCAACCTTGCCGTCGGCATCGGGGCTGCCGAGCTTGACGCACTTTTGACGGACGCGGATACTCACATTCTGCAGAATCCGAGCATCCGGGCCACCGATGGTCAACGAGCGCAATTCAAAGTAGGCCAGAGAATTCCTATCGCCACCGGCTCCTACAACGCTGGAGTCTCAACTGGCATTGCCAGCATCGGCGTGCAGACGCAGTTCACCTATATCGATGTCGGCGTCACCATCGATATGACGCCGACCGTGCACTATAACGATGAGATCAGCCTGAAGATGAAGGTCGAGGTCTCGTCGCAGCAAAGCACGGTAACGATCTCAGGCGTCGCCGAACCTATTATTGGCCAGCGCGTCGTCGACCAGACGATTGAGCTGAAGGAGGGGGAGCCGAGCATTCTCGCCGGTATTCTCACCAAGCAGAACAACCTGAACGTGACCGGTACTCCAGGCATCGGCGAGCTGCCTATCTTCAAATACTTCTTCTCCTCACGGAGTAAAGAGGTGCAGCAAGACGAGGTCGTCTTTCTGCTGATTCCGCACATCGTCCGTGAGTCCGTGCTTAGCCGCCTGAACACCCGCGCCATCGATACCGGCACCGGCCAGTCCATCGAGTTGCGTCATGTGGACGCTTCCGATCAGCCCGGCATGGATCTGGGCAATCCCGGTTTCCTGGCGTCCAAACCTGTCCCCACTGGCCCTGCGACAAGTGCTGCCAACGCGGCCGAGGCGATGGTGCAGCAGATGAAGACGCAGGCACAGCCGCTGACACCGCCCGCGCCCGCTGCTGCTGCGCCTGTCGGTCCTCCCGTCAGCTTCAGCGTGGTTCCGCCGGCTTCGGCACAGACGGTCGGCAGCACCTTCCAGGTGTCTGTGATGCTCGGCAACGGGCGTGATGTTTATTCGGTGCCGCTGCAGATGCAGTTCAACCCCAAGGTCCTTCAACTCGTCAACGTCGATACCGGCAACTTCCTCGGACGCGACGGCCAGGCAGTGGCGCTGGTGCATCGCGACGACGGAAACGGCCTGGTGACGATCTCCAGCTCGCGTCCGCCGAATGTTGCTGGTATCAGTGGGCAGGGAAGCCTGTGCACGCTGACCTTCAAGGCGGTCGCCGCAGGAGACTCCAACCTCGCCCTCGTCAAGGTCGGGGCACGCAACAGCGCCCAGGCCAATCTTCCGGCCGTCGGTTCGCAGGCCGTGGTACATGTGAAGTGATGTTGCGTAACAAACCGGCCAGCGTACCGGCTAGAACTCCGGGTGGGATACGTCCGGCCCCTGCGCGAGGTGAGACTGCCTCGCGCGCCAACTCCCAATCCGGCCTCACCCTCGTCGAACTGATTATCACGGTGGCGATCGTTGCCATCCTTGCATCCGCAGCGATTCCCATTGCCCGCTTCCAGGTCAAGCGTGCGAAGGAACGCGAACTTCGTAGTGATCTTTGGGAGATGCGCGCCGCCATCGATCACTATTACGATGCAGCGATGAAAGGCGGCATTCAGACGAAGGTCGATAGCATGAACTACCCGCCCGATCTGCAGACGCTGGTCGATGGCGTCGATATTCAGGACAAGAAGGTCAAATTTCTGCGGCGCATCCCGGTCGATCCCATGACGAACTCCACCGACTGGGGCCTGCGCTCCAACCAGGACGACGCCGATTCGACATCGTTCGGCGGCCAGAACGTCTTTGACGTTTACACCAAGAGCGACGGAACCGCACTGGACGGTACAAAATACAACACATGGTAGCGACGTCCCCATCCCGCGCATCACACACCGCCGAGCAGGGCTTCACGCTGCTCGAACTGATGATCGTCATGGTCGTGATTGGACTGCTGGCGGCCATCGCCATTCCTTCGTATACGAACAATATTCGGAATGCGAAGGAGGCGGTCCTCAAGGAAGACCTGCATACGATGCGCACGGCGATTGACTCGTACACGGTGGACAAGCAAAAGGCCCCGCAGTCGCTGGACGATCTGGTGCAGTCTGGCTATCTGAAGACCATGCCCAAGGACCCCTTCACCGAGCGCGACGACACCTGGGTACCTGACGAGAGCAGCGACCTGTCGACCACCGATCAGACCGACTCCGGCATCGACGACGTTCACAGCGGATCGCAACTAAGCGCCGCGGACGGCACCTCTTACTCTTCCTGGTAGGTCTTTTTCGCATCGTCTCACAAAAACCGAAGAGGCACAGCGATGGTCTGCTGTGCCTCTTCGGTTTTTGTATGGATGTGTACTTACTTCTGAACATGGAGTGTAGCGTCCAAAGGGGTATCGCTGGAGGAGGCTCCGGCCATCACCTTGTAATCTCCCGGCAGAAGCTGCCAGGCGTCTTTGGCGGTGTCGAAGATGGAGAGGTAAAGAGGGTTCAGAGGAATGCTCACTTCCTTCGATTCGCCGGGCGTCAGCTTGACCCGCTCCCATCCCACGAGCCGCTTGAAGTGCTCATCGGCAGCAGAGGGAAGCGCGACGTAAAGCTCGGCGATCTCCGTGCCTTCGCGTGAGCCGGTGTTTTTGACGGTGAAGCGAGCGGTACGCGTGGCATCGTCGACCGTCAGGCCGGAGTAGGCATAGGTGGTGTACGAGAGTCCGAAGCCGAACGGAAAGAGCGGCTGCTTGTGGGTCGCCTCAAACCACTTGTAGCCGACCTTCGCGCCCTCGGTGTACTTGAGATCGAAAGGGCCGACATCATGATGGCCATCATCACCGGTTGTTTTGGCGTTTGGATCGAGGCCGGGAACAGTGGGGTGCGGAAGTTGATCGTCGTTCCTGGCAAAGGTGACGGGGAGCTTGCCCGATGGGTTGACATCGCCGAACAGTATGTTCGACAGCGCCTGCGCTCCTCCGATACCGGGATACCACATCTCGACGATTCCCTTGACCTTTGCTGCCCACGGCATCGTGACCGGGCCGCCCGTCTCGAGAACGACGATCGTGTTCGGATTGGCCGCAGCTACGGCCTCCACCAGTGCATCCTGGTTGTCAGGCAGCGACAGCGTCGGCGCATCCTGTCCCTCGCGCATGGGCTGGGTGACGAAGACGATAGCGAGGCTGGAATCTTTTGCCAGCTTTGCCGCTGCGGTGGTGTCTTTTCCGTCGATGTACTGAACGTTGCTCTGAGGCGACTTCTCGCGGATGTAGCGAAGCGGAGACGAAGGGAAGTAGATCGCCTGGCCCCACGGCGACGAGCCGGGCTTGGGGTCGATGGCATTGCCGCCGGGAGCGTCGACCTGCGCGGAGCCGCCACCTGAAAGAACGCCCACGTCAGTGTGAGAGCCGATGATCGCAATCGAGGTCGAGGCTGCGGCCTTCAGCGGAAGAATAGAGTTCGAGTTTTTGAGCAGGACGATGCTCTCTTCGGCGATGTGCTGCGCGTCATCGCGGCCGCGGAAGGGATCGACGACGGTGCGTACAGGAGGATTGTCGATGACGCCCGCATCGAACATGCTGCGCAGAATGCGGTGCACCATGTCGTTGAGCCGAGCCATCGGAACCTGCCCATCTTCGACGGCCTTCTTGAGCGGCTCGCTGAAGTAGTTGTCATCTCCCGGCTCGTCCTGGTCGAGGCCGTTCAGCGCTGCCTTCACGGTGCTGTGAGTTCCGCCCCAGTCGGAGACGACAAAACCCTTATAGTCAAAGTCCTTCTTCAGCACCTGGTTGAGCAGGTAGTCGTTCTCGCAGGCGTGGTCGCCGTTGACGAGGTTGTATGAGCACATCACCGCCGAAGGCTTGGAGAGCGCAATAGCGATCTCGAAGGCGAGCAGATCGGATTCGCGCATGGAGCGTTTGTCGAGCAGCACGTTGACGACGTTTCGTCCCGTCTCCTGATCGTTGAGAGCGTAGTGCTTGATGTCGCTCATCACGTGCTCCGACTTGACTCCCAGTGCAAGCTCGCCGGTCATGATGCCTGCGAGAACCGGATCTTCGCCGGCATACTCGAAGTTGCGGCCATTGCGGGGCTCACGTGTGATATCGAGACCGCCGCCAATCGACATATTAAAGCCCTGGGCCCACGCCTCGCGTCCGATGACCGAGCCATAGAGAAACGCCGCTTTCGTATCCCAGCTTGACGCCGCTCCGAGGGTTGAAGGCAACAGCGTCGCGTAGCGGCTCTGAAGCGCCGCCATGCGGATACCCACGGCTGAGTCGGCCATGTTGATGCCGGGAATGCCGAGGCGCTCGACGCCCTCGGTGTAGCCCGCGCCAAGATTCGACCCCGGAGCGACGTAAGCGCCCGCACGCAGAACGCCCCACCCGGTGCCATGTACCATCTGAATCTTTTCGTCGAGCGTCATCTGGCCAACGACCATGTCCGCCCGCTGGTCCGGCGAAAGGGCCTTGTTCATCCAGGGCATCTGTGCGGTGTTCGGCTGCTTTTGCGCCAGGGCCTGCTGCGGAACGAAGGACGCTACAGAGAGGACAGCGGAGAGGAACGAGATCGTTATGCCTCTATAAAGTGCGGAAAATTCCATAGGTGCTCCTTCAATATCTGGACGCAGCCATCTGTCTGGGGCGGTCACAAACGCCAAAACGTTTCATGCTGGGTCGCTAGAGAGTCTAAATGAACTAAATCGGATTAGCTATGGGTTTTTATGATTTACTTGGCGGACCGAGCACCGCACAAAGGTCTGACCTCAATGGACGCGACTCTTCCTCCAGAAGAAAACGACGGGCAGCAGGTGAGACTATTTGGCGAAGAGCTGGTCGATATCGGCAAAGGCTTTGAACTCCAACGCATTGCCCGCGGGGTCGAGAAAGAACATGGTGGCCTGTTCGCCGACCTCGCCCTTGAACCGAACGTATGGCTCGATGATGAAATCGATGCCTGCACCGCGAAGGCGCTCAGCCAAAGCCTGCCATTGCTCCAATGGAAGAACGACTCCGAAGTGGGGAACAGGAACGTCGTGGCCGTCCACTGGGTTGTGGTGGGTGTCGTGTTCGTGCGACTTCGGCTTCAGATGCGCGACGATCTGGTGGCCGAAGAGATCGAAGTCGATCCATTGCGTGGAGCTGCGGCCCTCGCGACAACCCAGCGTCGTGCCATAGAAGCGGCGAGCGGCGTCAAGGTCATCGACGGGGAAGGCTATATGAAATGGAGCGAGGGGCACGGTGTTCTCCTGGCCCTCATCTTACGATGCCGTGCGAGGAGCGCGGGCAACGTGAATCGACTAGCGGCGAGAGAAGCCCTGGTTGTAGCTGCGCGTGTTCTTCTGTGAGAACGCTCAACGAAGAGAAATGTTGTTCTGAAAATTTGTTTAGCTGCTTTGCTCTTTCGGCGGAACATTGTCGATGGGAAGTCGGACAACAAACTCCGTGCTGCCGGGTTCAGAGGCAAAATGGATGACTCCGCCATTCTGCTCCACGATGCGATGCACGATGCCGAGACCGATGCCAGTGCCGACGCCCATTGGCTTGGTGGTGTAGAAGGGATCGAAGATGTGTGCCTGGCATTCTGTGGGGATGCCGCTGCCGTTATCGCTGATGCTGATGCAGATCTCAGGTCGTCCATCATGAAGCGTCTTCTCAACCCACGTACGAATCTTAATGTGGCCATGCTGCGAGGCCGCGTCGATGGCGTTGTCGAGGACGTTTGTCCATATCTGGTTGAGTCCGGAGCACAGCGCCTGGAAGATAGGAAGATCGGGAGCGAGCTCTTTTTCTACCACGATCTCCTTCTCGCGAAACTTATGGCCGAGAATGACCAGCGTGGCATGGATGCTGTTATTGATGTCGACCGTCTGGCGCTGTCCTTTGCCCTCATAGGCGTAGGACTTGACGGCAAGCACAAGATCGGAGACCCGGCCGATGCTCTCTTCAATCGTTCCGACAAGCTGCATGCTGGAGACGAGGGCGGCCAGCCAGCTCAACGCGTCCGAGAAGATCGGGCCGGCAAACTCCTCGCGCGCGCACTCCAGCTCCTTTGCGTCAATGCCAATCGATACCAGCGTCGGCGCCATCTTCCAGGCGTTCTCGATGTTGGCTTCTTCCATCCACTCGGCCAGGGCCTCTTCGGCATCGCTCTGTTCGAGCGAGTTCAACCGCAGCGGCTGCTTGGCTGCAAGTGCATGCTCCTGCAGGTCAAACATGCATTGCTTCTGCTCGTGGCTCATCTCGGTTTTGCTGAATTTCGCCGAGAGCTCGTGCAATCGCATCAGATTTTCGCGCAACTGCGAAGCGGCCCGGCGCGCGGCTGCTCCCGGATTGTTCAACTCGTGCATCAAGCCGGCGGCCAGCGTCCCCAGTGACGCCATCTTCTCCTGTTGAACGGCGATGCTTTGCAGCTTCTGGATGCGCATGGCCATGTTTCCGAGGATGGATTTGCGAACGCCGGGGCAGGAAGTCATCAGCTTCCAGAACGCCTCTTCGTCAAACTGAAGCAGATCGGCGGATTCTTTGGCGCGCACGCTGACCAGATTGGGCGTATTAGAAAGCAGTGGAACCTCACCAAAAGCGGTCCCACTAGGGATGGGAGCGAGCTTCATCTCCTTGCCTTCGGCCACTGCCTGCATCACGCTCAATTCACCATCCAGCAGAATCCAAAAATAATGGGCAACCTCACCCTGTCGCGCAAGCACGCCATCTTTCTCCAGATGGATCTCCTGCGCTCCTTCAAGGCAGCGCAACTCTTCGTCGTTCAGGGTCGACAAAATGGAGACAGTACGCAATTTAGCAAAGACAGCATCGCTGATCTTGCAGATCGGCTTCGTTTGGACGGATTGGGTTTGGTTGCTCATTGTTTTCCTGGGCAGTTCATTTAAAGTGTTGCGAGATACTGGTGTACGAATTGGATTGCGATTGACCCTTCGCCAACGGCGGAGGCACACCGTTTGACTGAGTTATAACGAACGTCGCCGGCGACAAAGATACCGGGAACGCTGGTCTCCAGCAAATATGGCTCGCGGTCGAGCGTCCATGCCGCAGCCGATTTTGCCTTCAACTCGGGGCCAGCCAGAATGAAGCCTTTGCTGTCGCAGGCAAGTTCCTTGGGCAGCCAGTCGGTCTTCGGTGCGGCTCCGATGAAGATGAATACGGAACTGGTCGGTCGCGCCTCTTCTCCTCGCGGCGTCTTCAACATCAAACACTCAAGGTGGTCGTTGCCTGACATGCCGATCACCTCGGTCTGGGTCTCGACGATGATGTTCGGCGTGGCCTTGATCTGGTCGATCAGATACTTCGACATGCTCTTCTCCAGCGAACTGGAGCGCACCAGCATGTGCACCTCCGAGGCGTAGCGCGAAAAGTGCATCGCCGCCTGGCCCGCCGAGTTCGCACCGCCGATAATGTAGACCACCTCGCCCGCGCATGACATCGCCTCGGTCAGCGCCGCGCCATAGTAGACGCCCGCACCGCTGAACTGGTCGCAGCCCTCAATCTCCAGCTTGCAATAAGAGACGCCCGTAGCGATCAGGCACACATGGCACGTCACCTCGCGGCCATCCTTCATGGTCACGATGTGATACCG
>NZ_DATKQC010000153.1:0-24967 GCF_035532915.1 Edaphobacter sp. | reverse complement strand
AGCTGCTTTATGCGGGTGGGTTGAGGGTGGGAGAGATTTGTGCGCTTGGTGTGGAAGATCTGCATCTCGATCAGGCTCGGGCACAGGTACGAGGCAAGGGCGATAAGGAGAGGATTGTTCCGCTGGGACGGAGTGCGGTAGAGGCGCTGGAGCGGTATCTGTCGCTGGGGAGGCCCGGTTTGGTGCGGCGTGGGTTTTTGTCGCGGGCGTTATTTTTGAGTATTCGTGGGAAGGCGCTGACGCGGCAGTGGGTTTGGGAGATGGTGCGGAGCGCTTCGTGGGCGGGAACGAAGGCGAGTCCGCATATGCTGCGGCATAGCTGCGCGACGCACATGGTGGAGCACGGCGCGGACTTGAGGAGCGTGCAGACGCTGCTGGGGCATGCGGATATTGCGACGACTCAGGTTTATACACATGTGGCGCTGGGACATCTGAAGGCGGTTCATCGTGCGCATCATCCGCGTGGGAAGCGGCGGATCGCTGAGAGTTGAGTACGGGCTCGGAGAGATGGGCTGGAGCGGTCGCGCTGCGCGCGATGCCCACATCTCAGAATCGAGATATGGGGCACCCCGTTTTATGGCTGTGTGAGGTTTTGGAGCGATGAGCGAGATTGCGGGACTGGCTGAAGGTTTTCTGGCGATGCTCGCGAATGAGCGCGGAGCGTCGGAGCATACGGTGCGGGCTTATGCGCGGGAGGTGCGCGGGTTTGCTGCTTATCTGAATGAGGCGTTGGGGAAGGATGCGCGAATTGATGCGGTGGAGCATCTGCATATTCGGGCGTACCTTGGCGTGCTGTATGAGCGTGGGCTGACCAAGGCGAGTGCAGCGAGGGCTCTGGCGGCGATTCGGAGCTGGTTCAAGTGGCTGGCGAAGGAAGGGAAGGTCGCGCAGAATCCGGCGCTGCTGGTGAGTACACCGAAACGTCCGCTGCATCTGCCTCGGGTGCCGAGCATGGAAGAGGTGAACCGGGTGCTCGATTCGCTTGAGAAGCCGAATAAGCAGGAGGCGAGTGAAGCGGCGGCGGCATGGCCCGAGCGGGACCGGGTGATTTTTGAACTGCTGTATGGCTGCGGGATTCGGAACTCGGAGTTGGTGGGACTGAATATGGGCAGCGTGAAGTGGCGCGATGATGCTGTGCTGGTGCGAGGTAAAGGGAAGAAGGAGCGGCTGGTTCCGCTGGGGGATGAGGCGGCTGCGGCGCTGAGGATTTATCTGCCGCTGCGGGAAGCTAAGCTGACGGCGGCGGGTAAGGGTGGGCTGGTGCATGACGGGCCGTTGCTGACGAACCTGCGGATGCGCGGCGATTGCCGGTTGACGACGCGGAGCGTGGGACGCATTGTGAAGGCGATTGCCCTGAGCCGGGGGCTGGCAGCGGACGTGCATCCGCACACGCTGCGCCATGCCTTTGGGACGCACATGCTGGAAGAGGGCGCGGACCTGAGGGCGATTCAGGAGATGCTGGGGCATGAGCGGCTGTCGACGACGCAGCGGTATACGCAGTTGACGGTGGGGCAGGTGCAACGCGTCTATGACGAGACCCATCCGCGGGCGAAGTAGCGGGGGATGGCAGGGGAGAACAGACAACGGCAAGGGCCGGAGATTGCTGCATCCCACCCTTCGCGATAGGGCTACGAAGGATGGGGCACCCGCGCCATTGTGGCTGAGTTTGGGAGAACAGGCCACGGCAATTGCTTAGTAGAGCGGGACGGCGGGGTCGATGGTGCGAGACCAGTGGTCGATGCCTCCGGCGAGGGACTGCGCGTTGTCGAAGCCCTGGTTGCGCAGCCACATGGTTACAGAGAGCGAGCGGGCTCCGTGGTGGCAGAGGACGACGATGTGGGCGTCGGGATCTAGTTCCTGATGGGCACGGGAAGTGACTTCACCCATGGGCATCAGAAGGCTGTCGGGGAGGCTGGCGGTCTGGAACTCCCACGGCTCGCGGACGTCGAGCAGAACGGGTGGGTTGGGTTGCTGGCGTTGCTGGATGAAGGCTTCGGCTGTGATCTCTGGTTCTAGCATGGTTCTATTATCAGGGATTTAGTGCGTGAAGAGGGCGACGGCGAGGGTGGCGAGTGCGAGCGCGGGGGGCATGATGATGACGCCTGCCTTTAAGAACTTCCATGCGCTTACATCCTGGCCTTCTTTGCGAATGGCGATGAGCCAGAGGATGGTGGCGAGAGAGCCGGTGACGGAGAGGTTGGGACCGAGGTCGATGCCGATGAGGATGACGTTTCGGAGTGCTCCGGTGATGTGCGCGGCTTGAATGCTGGCCGCGGCGATGAGCCCCAGCGGGAGATTGTTGATGAGGTTGGTGCCGAGGCCGGTGGCGAAGGCCGTTGCCATCGATGCCGCGATGGGAGGCAGGTGTTGCAGATATTGCAGCGCGGTCTGCGAGAGGTGAAGCGCTCCGGCGGTGTTGATGGCTTCGACCATGATGAAGAGGCCCGCGACTAAGGGGAGAACGCTCCATGAGATTTCGGAGAGGATGGCTGCGGGGCGGGTTCGTTCACGGATGGAGATGACTACGGCGATGAGGATTGCCGAGATGCAAGTGGGAAGGCCGAGGTCTTTGCCCATCGCAGACGCGGTGAGGAGAACGGCCGCGACGATGGCGATGCCAATTAAGGTTAGTTTGCCTGCTTCGGAGAGGTGTAGTGTCTCTGCGGTGTTTTCGACGGGGCCGTCGAGGTCTTTGCGGCAGTACCAACGGAGTGCGAGGTAGGTGGCCACGATAGAGAGGACAGAAGCGATGAGGAAGATGCGGAGCCATTCGCCGAGTGGCGGCATTCCGGTGTGGAAGACGACGAGATTGGCTGGGTTCGAGATGGGGAGGACGAAGCTGGCGGCGTTGGCGATGAAGGCGCAGATAAAGAGGTAGGGAAGCGGCTCGACCTTTGATTTGCGGGTAGCGGCCAGGACGGCGGGAGTGAGGACGACGGCGGTGGCGTCGTTGGAGAGGAAGATCGTGACGAAGGTTCCGGCGATATAGATGAGGGTGAAGAGACGGGTGCGTGAGCCGCGTGCGTGCTGGATGGCGATAGTCGCGAGCCAGTTGAAGACACCGTGCATGTGGGCGAGTTGCGCCAGCAGCATCATGCCGGCGAGGAAGAGGTAGACGTCGCTGCCTTCGGCGATGGCGTGGACGGCGAGGTGCAGCGGAATCAGGCGAAAGACTACGAGAGCTGCTGCGCCGATGCCGATCCACCATGCTTCGGGGAGATCGCGCGGGTGAATCAGCATCAGCGCGATGCTGAGGGCGGCGATGATCCAGATGGCGATGTGGGCTGCGGGCAAAACGTACCTCAGGGGCTAAAGCCCCGCTTATATCGCACAATTGTGGCACGGCTGAAGCCGTGCCCTTAAGCAAAACTGCGCTTAGTCAGACTGGGCTGTGTCAGACTGGCTGTTTAAACCGAAATGTCGTCAACCCGAAATGTTGTCAGTCGAGATGTTGTCAGTCGAGATGTTTTTACTTTGTTGAAAGTTTCTGTATAGATTTACTCAGGCGATGGCGGTGTTGACGAGGTGTTGGGCTTCGGTTTGGATTTGTTTTAAGTGGGCTTCGCCTTTGAAGGATTCGGCGTAGATCTTGTAGACGTCTTCGGTGCCGGAGGGGCGGGCGGCGAACCAGCCGTTCTCGGTTGTGACCTTGAGGCCGCCGATGGGTGCGTGGTTGCCGGGAGCTTCGGTGAGGATGGCGGTGATGGGTTCTCCGGCGAGTTCTTTGGCGGTGACTTGAGAGGGGGAGAGTTTGCCTAGTTTGGCCTTCTGCTCTTTGGTGGCGGCGGCGTCGATGCGCTGGTAGGTTGGGTCGCCGTACTTCTGCGTGAGGTCGCGGTAGAGCTCACCGGGATCTTTGCCGGTGACGGCGGTCATCTCGGCGCTGAGCAGGCCGGGGATGAGGCCATCTTTATCGGTAGTCCATACTTTGGCGTTACGGCGGAGGAAGGTGGCTCCAGCGGACTCTTCGCCTACGAATCCGAGCGTTCCGTCGATGAGACCGTCTACGAACCACTTGAAGCCTACGGGGACTTCGAGCATGGGGCGGTTGAGGCCCTTGGCTACGCGGTCGATGATGCTGGACGAGACCAGGGTTTTGCCGATGCCGACTTTATCCGACCAGTCCGGACGATGGGTGAAGAGGTACTGAATGCAGACGGCGAGGTAGTGGTTGGGATTGAGCAGGCCGGTGGTGCGGGTGACGATGCCGTGGCGGTCGTGGTCGGTATCGGCGGCGAAGGCCACATCGTACTTCGCTTTGTTGGCGATCATGCTGGCCATGGCGAAGGGGCTGGAGCAGTCCATGCGGATACGGCCGTCCCAATCGCAGGTCATGAAGCGGAAGGTGGGATCGACGTTGAGGTTGAGGATTTCGAGGGGGAGCTTGTACCGCTCGGCGATGCGCGGCCAGTAGTGGACACCGGCTCCGCCGAGCGGATCGACGGCGAGCTTGAGGGTGGTGCCGCTGAGGACTTCGAAGTCGATGACGCTGCCGAGGTCGTTGACGTAGGCGGTGATGTAGTCGTGGCGATAGGTTTTGTCGGCCGAGAGCGCGCGGAAGTAGGAGATGCGCTTTACGTCTTTTAGTCCGTTGGTGATCAGCTCATTGGCGCGGTTCTCGATCCACTTGGTGGCGGTGGTGTCGGCGGGGCCACCGGAGGGAGGGTTGTATTTGAAGCCCCCGTCCTCGGGAGGATTGTGCGAGGGAGTGATCACGATACCGTCGGCGCGGTGGAGCCTGGGGTTCTGGTTGTAAGTAATGATGGCGTGCGAGAGGACGGGGGTGGGCGTGTAGCCGAGGTGCTCGTCGATCATGACCTCGATGCCGTTGGCGGCGAGGACCTCGAGCGCGGTGGTGAAGGCGGGCTCGGAGAGGGCGTGCGTGTCTTTGGCGAGGAAGAGCGGGCCGAGGGTGTGCTGGGAGGCGCGGTACTCGACGATGGCCTGGGTGATGGCGGCGATGTGGTCGTCGTTGAAGGAGGCGCTAAAGGAGCTGCCGCGATGCCCGGAGGTTCCAAAGGCCACGCGTTGCGCGGGAACAGCGGCGTCGGGATGGAGGGAGTAATAGGCGGTGATGAGGTGGGGGATATTAACCAGCGATGCAGGGAGGGGGAGCTGACCGGGCTGATTGGCTGGGGCTGTGTTCATGCTTTTGATGTCCTCGCGGAAAATGGTGCCGACACTTGCACTATATGAGATGCGGGATGGGGAGGGAAATTTCGCGACGAGGGACAATGACACGGAAGTGGTACACGAGGATGCTTGTATTTCGACCGTGCGTGGCCTAAAACGGTGATGCTCCCTGGTTTCTGGTTAGAAAACAACAATTGCATGGGCAGTCCATGCCCAGCGCAACGTGCATCGCTGAGCTTCGAACGTTGGAAGTTGGCAGGCCGGTCCTTCGTTTGCACGGCGGAGGATCGTTTCCTGCTGAGGATATTGATGGTCTTGGTAAGAAAAGCTCTGCTTTGGGTGGGACTGGCAGTATGGCTCTTCGTCGCAGGGCCAGCGTGGGCGGTAGAGGCGTCTTTGGTGGCGGATGCGCATGTGAACAGCGCGCTGCCCGGAGTCAATAGTGGGGCAATCTCAAATTTGAATGTGGGCGCCGGGTATACATCCCTGTTGCAGTTTGACCTGGGTGTGCTACCCCCGGGGACGACGGCGGGGCAGGTGTCGCGAGCGGTGCTTCGCCTGTATTGCAATCGGGTGGACGCGGTGGGGCAGGTGAGCGTGCGTCCCGTGAATGGAGCGTGGGGCGAGTACAGCGTGACGTATGCGACCGTACCTTCGCTGGGGAGCGCAACGCAGGTCGTTCAGGTGGATGCGGCGGGTGCTTATGTCACGGTGGATGTGACCTCGCTGGTGCAGGGGTGGGTCTCATCTCCTGCAACGAACAATGGCCTGGCGTTGACGGCGGATGTCGCGGCAGTGCAGTTCGATAGCAAGGAAAATGATTTGACCGGACATGCCGCGATGCTGGACGTGACCTTGGCTACGTCCGGGCCAGCCGGACCTGTGGGGCCAACCGGACCTGTGGGGCCAACCGGGCCTATTGGTTTGACGGGGTCTGCTGGACCGGCCGGGGCTACGGGCGCTACTGGTTTGCAAGGAGTGGCCGGTCCGGCTGGAGCTAAGGGAGATACGGGCGCGGTGGGGCCAGTTGGTTCGATGGGGCCAGCCGGGCTAGTTGGGCCACAAGGGTCAGTTGGGCCGCAAGGGCTTCAGGGTCTGCAAGGTATTGCGGGACCTGCGGGCGCTGCCGGTCCCGTGGGAGCCGCTGGACCTGCTGGAGCAACTGGTTTGACTGGCCCGGCGGGAGCGACTGGGCCCGCAGGCCCGGCAGGGATGCTGTTTCGCGGGAGCTACTCATCGAGTCCGAACTATGCGGTGAACGATGCCGTGAGCTATCAGGGGTCGAGTTATATATCGGTAGCTGCGGCCAATCACGGAAATACTCCGGGAACGAGCCCGACCTATTGGAGTTTGCTGGCGGTGCAGGGTGCGGCAGGCGCGCAGGGCCCTGCTGGAGCTACCGGCGCGACGGGGCCGCAGGGAGTTGCCGGGCCCCAGGGAGTGCCGGGTGTTGCGGGTGCTGCCGGGACGGTTGGGATGAATTATCGAGGGGCGTGGGGTTTGGGTGTGAGCTATCAGGCCAATGATGCAGTGTTGTTTGCAGGGAGCACCTATCTGGCGCAGGGGAGCAACGCCGGGATGGAGCCGGATCGGTCTCCTGCAGTGTGGGCGGTGCTGGCGCAGCAGGGAAGTGCGGGACCGACTGGCCCGTCGGGTGTCGCGGCGACGGTGAGCGTGGGAACGGTGACGACCGGCGCTGCCGGTTCGATGGCGGCAGTGACGAATAGTGGGACAGCGTCCGCGGCAGTGTTGAACTTCACCATTCCACAGGGGGCGGCGGGAACGAATGGTACTGGAGGAGGAACCGGTGGCGCATCTGGAGCGTTGTCGGGTTCGATGTACCATCCGGTTTCGTTCAACAATATTTTCTATTCAGTGAGCAACACGAATGCTGGTGGAAGTGAAGATGCGTCCGTGCTGACGTGGGTTCCGGCGGGATGTACGGCGACCACGCTGAGCGTGTATTCGCAACAGCTGAACGCAATCAATGTGATGGTTAGGCAGGGAACTCCGGGGAATATGGTCGATACCTCGCTCAGTTGCAGGGCGGCTTCGGGTGGCTCCTGTTCTGTGACAGGAAGCGTCGTGGTGACGGCGGGGAACTTCGTAGACTTTGAGGTAAGCGGTGCGAATGGAACGCTAGGGGCTGTGTGGATGGCATTCGCCTGTAACTGACACCCTGGCTGGTCGCCGAAGGCGTATATCTATATTTTTTCTCATATTATTGTGGACGTGAAGTAATCTTATCCCTCGATGCTGATTGCTTTGATTTGATGCCCGTGCGGTGGTTCTTTTTGCCAACCGACATGGAATTATTTAATTGAATATCAATAAGTTACAGGGATATATTCTTTTGGGATGATTGCACTGGCGTCGCGAATGCGCCTGCTGATATTTTCAACCAAGACAAGAATTTATACCCGATGACTCGGCTAATGCTCCAAGGGAGACGTCGAAATGTTTAATCTCGAAGGAAAATGCGCGGTCGTTGTTGGAGGGACCTCGGGGATTGGAAAGGCCATTGCACTTGGATTGGCCGCCGCTGGAGCGGACGTAGTTGCGTCCTCTCGGTCAGCGGAGCCAGTGGACGCAGTCGCGGAAATTTTAGAGGCGTGCGGACGCAGGACGCTGCGGGTCGTGTCCGATGTTACCGACCGCCGGTCCATTCAGGATCTGCACGATGCGGTGAAGTCGCATTTTGGGCGAATCGATATCCTGGTTAATTCGGCGGGCATCACCAAGCGGGTGCCCACGCTCGAGTTCCCGGAAGCGTTGTGGCAGAGCATTATGAACGTCAACCTGAATGGCACGTTGCGCGCCTGCCAGATCTTTGGAGCATCGATGTTGGAGCAGGGATACGGCCGCATCATTAATATCGCTTCGCTCTCGACCTTCGTCGCCTTTCGCGATGTGGCTGCTTACGGAGCCAGCAAAGCTGCGGTTGGCGCGCTGACTCGCTCGCTTGCGGTTGAGTGGGCCGATCGCGGGGTGTGTGTGAATGCGATTGCGCCGGGCATCTTCCCCACTGACCTGAACCGTGCGCTGCTCGATTCGCCGCGCGGCCACGAGCTTCTGCTGCGAACTCCGATGAGGCGCTTTGGCGTTGTCGAAGAGGTTGCGGGGACCGCGGTCTTTCTTGCATCGGAGGAATCCGCGTACGTGACGGGACAGATTGTGGCGGTTGATGGCGGCTATCTTGCCAGTGGAGTAAACCAATAGGATCCTATGGCCAAGTCAACGGTTCAAAAAACAACTACGCGTGTTCAGAAGGCTGCTGCGCGCGGGAGACATGTCGATCTGGCCTATGTTGAGCTTGCCTCGAGCGAGAGTGCGCGCGATATCAATCGCGATATTGTCCTTGAGCTGATTCGCGCCCGGCAACCGGTTGCCCGTGCTGATCTGTCGCGCCTCTCCGGCCTGCAGCCGAGCACGGTCTCGGCGATTGTGGAGCAGCTTCTTAACGAAAGATGGATCACGGAAGGTGCGGTGGTACGGCGTCCGCGAGGCCGGCGGCCAACGCTGCTTTCGTTGAATGATGAGCTCGTAATTCTTGTCGCCGACTTGCGCCCGCAACAAGCTATTGTCGCGGTGGTCGATCTGAATGGACGCTTCCTTGCGCGGGAAGTCGTTCCTCTGGTCTCCGATCCGGCGCGCTCCGTGGAGAAGATTGTTGGCTCGATGCGGGCGATGCGGGACCGTCATGCGAACAAGACATTCGAAGGTATCGGCGTCAGCCTGCCGGGACGCATTCATCCAGAGTCTCAACGGTTGATCCTTGCGCCGAATTTGAAATGGTCAGACTACGACGTGAAGGCGGCGATAGAAAAAGGGTTGGAGTTGCAGGTGGAGTTGGACAATGCCGCGAACGCCTGTCTTCTGTCGGAGCTATGGTTTGGCAGGATGGATGGGGTGCGCAATGCCGTGCTGATTACTGTCTCGGAGGGGCTCGGGACGGCGATCCTGGCGAATGGGCAGATTGTTGTAGGCCGCAATGGATTGGCGGGAGAGTTTGGGCATATTCCGATTGATCCGGCAGGGCCTGCCTGTGGCTGCGGGCAGCGGGGGTGCTGGGAGGTATTCGCCTCTTCATCGGCTGCGCTTCGCTACTATAAGGAACTGTCGCCGAAGAGCCGCCCGCTGGTGATTCAGGAGTTGCTTCAACTTGCCGAAGAGGACGATGCTGCCGCTATTGAAGCTGTCTCGCGGCAGGCAAAGCACCTTGGCCGTGGACTCCGTTTAATCACTGCGGCACTTTCGCCCGATATCATTCTGATCACCGGCGATCTGACGACATCGTGGGGCCGCTTTGGTCCGATCGTGCAGACGGAGTTAGAAAACACCATGCTGGCAGGCACAGCGCCGCGCCTGATGGTGACCAATGACGGGGAACTCTCTCGCCTGCGCGGTGGAGCTGCGGTGGTGTTGCAACGGCACTCGGGTTATCACCGCTCGACGCATTGACGTTTTGCTGAGGACAGAGTGTCGATGATTTGCTGATTTATTTTATTGAGCAGTGAGCTCACACAGGCCGTTTTGCTTTACTAAATCGAATTAGCTCCAAATTCTTGTTTGACAGTTCTCCTGCAGTCCCGATAAAGTTTGTGTCACGTAATAAATGGACCTCGGATAAGATGAACCCTGGTGATGCATGTTTAACTGAGGGTCATCTCTTCCTGCAAGGGCTACTTTTGTGTTAAGGCTTCGACGCGGTATTGCTCTCGTTGTTTTTTGCTGCCTGGCCACGGGATTCGCGCAGGCGGAGACTGGGGCCGCGGGCTGGCTTCGATATGGCCGCATTGCAGACGCCTCTGCGCTTCGCCGGGATCGATCGCTTCCACATCGCATCGTGCAGATGGACACGTCTTCGCTGGGGCACAGCGCATCAGCAGAGTTGGCTCGGGGCCTGCATGGCATGCTTGGCAGTGACTTCCGTGTAGAGTCGACTCTGCCAGATGCAGATGCTCTCGTGTTGGGCACGCCGAAGGAGCTGCATCAACTGCTGCCGCAATGGAGCCATCCTGCAACACTTGCTGCCGAGGGCTTTGCGATTTCGAAGCTCGATGAGCATGGGCATCATCTGTGGATCGTGGCTGGCGGTAGCCCGACGGGCGAACTGTATGGTGTCTTTCATCTGCTGGAACAGGTTGGGGAGTTGCACGAGATTGTGCCGGACTCCGAGTCTCCATCCGCACCCATTCGCTGGGTGAACCAGTGGGACAACTTCGATGGCTCGATTGAGCGCGGCTATGCGGGGCGAAGCATCTTCTTTGATGGCGGACACGTGCGCGGAGACCTGACGCGCGTGTCGGATTATGGACGGCTGCTGGCCTCGGTTGGCTTGAATGGATGCACGGTGAACAATGTGAACTCCGACCTGCGTACCTTGCAGCCGGAGATGCTGCGCGAGCTGGCGCGGATCGCCGACGCACTGCGTCCGTGGGGCGTTCGCATGTCTCTCTCGGTTGACCTCTCCAGCCCACAGGCGGTCGGCCATCTTTCGACGTTCGATCCGCTCGATCCGCAGGTTATTGAGTGGTGGCAGCAGAAGACCGATGAGATCTATAAGCTGATACCGGACTTCGGCGGTTTCGTTGTCAAGGCAGATTCGGAGGGGCGGCTTGGCCCTTCGCACTATGGGCGCAATCCTGCGCAGGCGGCGAATGTTCTGGCGCGAGCATTGCAGCCGCACGGCGGGGTTGTTCTCTATCGCGGCTTCGTCTACAACCAGCATCTGGATTGGCACGACATGAAAGCCGACCGGGCCCGCGCGGGTTATGACAACTTTCGCGCGCTCGACGGAAAGTTTGAACCAAACGTCGTGATTCAGATTAAAAATGGACCGATTGATTTTCAGGTGCGCGAGCCGGTCTCTTCGCTCTTCGCCGCGTTGCAACATACCAATCAGGCGATCGAACTGCAGGTGACGCAAGAGTATACCGGTCAGCAGCGGCACATGGTCTTTCTGGTGCCGATGTGGAAGACGGCGCTCAATACGGACATGCGGGCGCAAAACCGAAGCACGCCCGTCAAAGAGATCGTCGAAGGGAAGAGCTTCCATCAACCGCTGGGCGGTTTTGTCGCCGTGGTGAATGTTGGGCTGGACGATAACTGGCTGCATCATCCCATGGCCATGGCGAATCTCTATGGCTATGGCAGGCTTGCATGGAATCCTGACCTGACGACCGATCAGATTGTCGATGGCTGGACGCGGCTTACGTTTGGAAATAATCCGAAGGTGGTTTCGACGATCGACGATTTGCAGCGCAACTCCTGGCACACCTATGAGGAGTACACCGGGCCGCTTGGACTGGGCACTTTGACGGACATTATCGGCATTCACTACGGGCCGGGAATCGAGTCGGCGGAGCGGAACGGATGGGGACAATGGCTTCGCGCCGATCATAAGGGCATTGGTATGGACCGGACGGTTGCTACGGGTACGGGCTATATCGGGCAGTATCCGCCGGAGCTGGCGAAGGTTTATGAATCGCTGACTACTTGTCCCGACAACCTTCTGCTCTTCATGCATCATGTTGCCTATGACCATGTTCTGCATAGCGGCAAGACCGTGATTCAGTATGTCTACGACTCGCACTACGATGGGGCTGCAACCGCGGCAACATATGCTCCGCGCTGGCAGACGCTGCATGGGCTTATCGATGACGATCGCTATCAGCGCACGCTGGCTCTCTTCGAGTATCAGGCGGGACATGCTGTGGTCTGGCGGGATGCGGTGAGCAATTGGTTTATTCGCATGTCGGGCATTCCAGATGCGAAGGGGCGAGTGGGACATTATCCCAATCGCATCGAAGCGGAGGCGATGCAACGTGACGGCTACACGCCGGTCGATGTTACGCCGTGGGAGACTGCCTCGGGCGGCAAGGCTGTGGTGTGTGATCGCGCCGCTGCCTGCACGCTTACGACGAAGCTCGATAAGCCGATGGGCATCTATAACATTGCTGTTCAATACTTCGATATTCATCCGGGGACGGCGCGGTATGAGCTTCTGTTGAATGGCCACACAATCGCCCACTGGACGGCAGACAATACGCTGCCCCCCGCTGTTTCTGACAAGAAGCTCGACGGCCATACCAGTACGCGCTTCACTTTGTCCGGGGCGAGACTTGCTCCGGGAGATATGCTTACCTTGCACGGCGTCCCTGATGGAGCCGAGCCCGCAGCTGTTGACTACATCGAGATCACAAAACAATGAAAATCACCGCCGCCCGCCTGATCGTCTGCTCTCCTGACCGCAACTTCGTCACGCTCAAGATTGAAGCCGATGAGGGAATTTACGGTCTCGGCGACGCGACAGTGAACGGCCGCGAACTGGCGGTCGCAAGCTATCTCTCCGAGCATGTCCTTCCATGCCTGATTGGCCGCGACCCGTTTCAGACCGAGGACATCTGGCAGTATCTCTATCGTGGAGCCTACTGGCGCCGCGGGCCTATCACCATGGCAGCGATTGCCGCGGTCGACGTCGCCTTGTGGGACATCAAGGGCAAGGCGCTCAACACTCCTGTCTATAACCTGCTTGGTGGAAAGAGCCGCAATGGCGTGCTGGTCTACACTCATGCCAATGGGAGCGATATTGCGGAGACGCTGGACTCCGTTCGCAAGCACATGGAGGAAGGCTACCTTGCGGTTCGTGCGCAGTCCGGCGTGCCGGGAATTGCAGGCAGCTATGGCGTGCCCAAGGGAAGTAAGGCTTATGAGCCTGCGGAGCGTGGGCTACCTTCCGAGAGCCTCTGGTCCACCGAAAAGTATTTGAACTTCGCGCCATCGCTCTTTGAGAAACTTCGCGTCGAGCTTGGGGCCGATGTGCATCTGCTTCATGACGTACATCACAGGCTTACACCGATTGAGGCGGCGCGGCTGGGCAAGGCGCTTGAGCCGTATCACCTCTTCTGGATGGAAGATCCGTGCCCCGCGGAGTTGCAGGAAGGGTTTGAATTGATACGCAAGCACACCACGACACCGATCGCTACGGGCGAAGTCTTCAATTCGATATGGGATGCGCATGACCTTATCCGCAGGCAGTGGATCGATTACATTCGCATGTCGATTGTGCATGGCGGCGGCATCACGCATGTAAAGAAGACTGCCGATTTTGCGGCGCTGTATCAGGTGCGGACCGGCTGCCATGGAGCGACCGATCTCTCTCCGGTCACGATGGCTGCTGCCCTGCATCTGGGGCTTGCCATCCATAACTTCGGAATCCAGGAGCACATGCATCACAGTGCGCTTACTGATGAAGTGTTTCCCCACAACTACACCTTCGATGCGGGATATATGTATCCGGGAGATGCGCCGGGGCTAGGAGTGGATATCGACGAAAGTCTCGCTGCGAAGTATCCGTACCAGCGTGCCTATCTGCCGATTGCTCGCAAGCTCGACGGCACGCTTACGGATTGGTAGCTATTCGCCCACAACCTTATTACTCAGATTGGAAGCGGGCGGCGCGGCTGCTCGTCAATGGAGATCTTATGATGCGAATCATCCGTACTCGACTGCCGTTGCTTGTAGCGGCCCTTTTCTTCATGGTGCCCGTCGTTCTCCATGCGCAAGGACAGACCACGAAGGCCGATGGCTCGGGGGCTTACCGCACGGGTCACTACCGCGATCTTTTTGCGGAACAAGGGCATAGTGCGAAGCAGAGCCGCGCCAAGATCGATGCGGCCTTTGAGCAGCTCTTTCACGGTGACAAGAAGACGCAAGCCGTCTACTACGAGGTGGGCCGCAATGCGAATGGGCCGCTTGCTTACATCACGGATGTTGCCAATCGCGATGCTCGCACGGAGGGCATGTCGTACGGCATGATGATCGCCGTTCAGATGAACAGGAAGCATGAGTTCGACGCCATCTGGAACTGGGCGAATACTTACATGCTCATCACCGATCCAGCCAATCCTTCTGTCGGCTACTTCTCGTGGTCGATGCATACGGATGGAACGCCGCGCTCTGACTCGCCTGCTCCTGATGGTGAAGAGTATTTCGTGATGAGCCTTTACTTTGCCGCGAACCGTTGGGGCAATGGTACCGGCATCTATAACTACAAGGCGCAGGCCGACCGTATCCTGAGCCTCATGCGCCATCATCCGGTCAAGACCGGCATACCGCCCTTTCGTCTGAAGCCTGATGAACCACCCTTCGCTCCTCCCACGCGTCCTGGCTTTCCTCCGCGCAATCATCCGCAGACGGTTGGCCCTATGGTCAACGAACCGTACAAGATGATCCTTTTCGTGCCTGGCATGGGGCGCGGCAGCTTTACCGATCCCTCTTATCATCTGCCTGCGTTTTATGAACTGTGGGCCCGCTGGGGACCGGTCGAGGACCGCGCCTTCTGGGCTGAAGCTGCAACAGCCAGCCGGGACTTCTTTCAGAAAGCGACGAATCCCACCACTGGCCTCGCGCCGGATTATGCTGACTTCGATGGCAAACCGCACGGCACCGTCTTTAATCCTATGTCAGCTAACTTCTCTTATGACTCATGGCGGACGGCTAGCAACTGGTCGATCGATTATTCATGGTGGCACAAGGATGCGGAAGAGAATGTGCTGAGCGATCGCATCCAGAAGTTCCTCTTCGGTCAGGGTGTTAACACGTTTAGCGATCAGTACACGCTGGACGGCAAACCGCTCTCGCAGCGTCACTCCACGGGGATGCTGGCCACAACGGCCACTGCCGGTCTTGCTGCGACGAAAGGGCCAATCTCGAAGGCTTTTGTGGATGCGCTATGGAACTCGCCTGTCCCATCCGGAGAGCAACGCTATTACGACGGCATGCTTTACATGATGAGCCTGCTTCATTCGAGCGGAAACTTTCGTATATGGGAAGCTAAGCAGCGGTAATCAGGACGATATCTCTTAACTGTTCCGGAAGGTCTGTTCCTCTACTATGGACGATAGAGGGACGGGCCTTTCGTCATTTTTCGACGGACGATGAATCGGCATCAAACGTTTCAGGTAGTACAGGGGGAGCGATGAGTGGGGAAGCGATGAATGCTGATCGGTTGTCGGGAGTGCTGCTGCATGTGACGTCGCTGCCGTCGTATGGTGGCGTGGGGGATTTTGGCCCGGCGGCGTATGCCTTCGTTGACTTTCTCGCTGCGGCGAAGCAACGGTTGTGGCAGGTGTTGCCTCTAAGCCCCACAGGCTATGGCGGGTCGCCTTATTCTGCGCTGTCGGCGTTTGCGGGAAACCCCTTGTTCATCAGCCTGGAACGACTGGCGCAGGATGGCTGGATCGCCGCCGAGCGAATCCAGGGCTTGGCAGGACATGACGGGCCAGCGGATTTCGTAGAGGCGATGCGGATCAAGTTGCCGCTGGTCGAGGAGGCGGCTGCAAACTTTCTGGATCGCGCACCGGATGACGTGCGTGCCCGGTTTCAAAAGTTTTGCAAGGACAATATCTCGTGGCTCTCCGACTATGCGCTGTTCAATGTGCTGCGGAGGATGCATGGCTATGTCAGTTGGATTGACTGGCCAGCCGACTATGCCCGGCGCAAGAGCGATGCGTTGACCGCCGTGCTGAACTCGCATGGGCGAGAGTTGGCGATAGAGCAGGCTGTTCAATTTCTCTTCAACGAGCAGTGGTGCGCGCTGCGAACATATTGCGCAGAGCGGAAGATTCGGATCCTGGGCGATGTCGCAATCTTTGTGAACTACGATAGCGCCGATGTGTGGACGCATCCCGAGATATTTGAGCTGGACGAGGATTTGAAGCCGACACGGGTGTCGGGTGTGCCGCCGGATTACTTTTCGGTCACTGGCCAGCGCTGGGGGAATCCGCTGTATAAGTGGGGCCTGATGAAGGAGCGCGGATTTGACTGGTGGGTAGCGCGGATTCGACGCGCGCTGACACTTTACGACTCGATACGCCTGGATCACTTCCGCGGCTTCGAGGCGTATTGGTCGATTCCGGCGGATGAGCCAACCGCGATCAACGGCCTGTGGGTGAAGGCTCCCGGGCATGAGCTTTTCGATCGGTTGAGAGAGGTATTTGGGAACCTGCCCTTTGTTGCCGAGGACCTTGGATTGATTACGCCAGAGGTCGATGAGCTGCGCGAACACTTTGGCATGCCGGGGATGAGGATCCTTCAGTTTGGGTTCTCGGACAGGGGTAGCCATCTCTACCTTCCGCATCGGTTTGTGCAGAACACGGTGGTTTACACAGGAACGCACGACAATAACACGACGCTGGGCTGGTGGCGCGACGATGCCAGCGAGATGGAACGATCTCACGCGCAGACCTATCTGCAGACGATTGAGCATGAGGGCGATATTGTTTGGGCGATGATGCGTGCGGCTGCAAGATCGGTGGCGAATCTGTGCATCTTTCCGATGCAGGATGTCCTACACCTGGGCAGCGAGGGCAGGATGAACACTCCCGCAGCCGGGGCGGGGAACTGGACGTGGCGCTATGGGCTGAATGCGCTGCATCCGGATTTCGCGACTAAGCTGGCGGCGCTGATGGAGATGACGGACCGTGACGGTTATGAAGCTCCGAAAGAGGGGGGCGAGGCTGGAGAACCTACGGAAGAAGCCCACAAACGGGCAGAGCTGGGCTCCAGCGTTTAGACTGAAGATGAGTAAATTAAACTTTCAGGAGTATCCATGCCTCTTTCTGGCGAAGCTATCCGCACGATGAACTATGTTGACGATATTTCGGTTACGCTGCGCCGCATTCTTGCCGTGCTGCCGTCGCTGACCGAGGATGAGCGTCAGCGCGTTTCTGAACATATCAAACAATCTGAGCCGAGCTATGAGTCCGTCATCAACGCCGTCGCGAGCAAAAAATAATGCAGCCTGTGGTTTCCCCGTCACCGTTCGAGATCAGAACGGTGGCGGTGATTGGGGCGGGGATGGCCGGCCGAAGTTTCGCGTTGGCTTGTGTCGCCGCCGGATTTCATGTGGTGCTCGAAGATGTGATGCCGGCAAATCTTCGCCGGGCTGAGGCCGATTTCGCCGAGATGGATCTAGGTGATTCGCCGGGAAGCCTCGACCTTGCATTGACCGTAGAAGATGCCGTCCGTGAGGCAGACATCGCCGTCGATTTCGTTCCCGATGAACTGGAGTCGAAGCTGGAGATCTTCAGCATGGTCGATCGAATGGCTCCGCCAAAGACGATTCTGTGCACACCCAGTGACGCCTTGAGCATCACCGATCTGGCGTCGTGCGTGTATCGTCCTGAGCGGTGTTTTGCCGTCCGTGGAGGCTTCGCGGTCGGCGTTTCTGAAGTAGGTTCAGCGGTACGGCTATTGTATCCGGCATCTGCGGACGCAGGCACGCTGGCGGCAGCGGAAGGGTTTTTGCGTTTGCTGCGCATGAACGTGCAGAGTGAACCAGACCCTGACGTACCTGTGCTGATGAAGAACCAGACGCAAGCCACCCTGTAGATCTCGAAAATAAAAGCAAAATTCGGAACTGATTTATGGGATTTTGCGTAACAGAGGTGGGAGAATGAAGTCCAACCATCGTCATGCGCGCCCTTCTCGACATCTTTGCCCAGGTCTTCCAATCAATCGGAGCGAATAAGCTGCGATCCTTCCTCACCATGTTCGGCATCGCGTGGGGCGTGGCTTCGTTGCTGTTGCTGATTGGGCTGGGAGAGGGATTCCGCTCCGGGCAGCGCAGGAGCCTGTCCGAACTGGGATCAGACGTCATCATGCTCTTCAGCGGTACCGTGCCAGCAATGCCGAACCAGCACACGGGCATGCGACCTTATAAGCTGACGCTGAGCGATGCCGATGCGATTCGTGCCGAGGCGGCTCATGTTCGCAATGCAACGGCGTTTATCGACCGTAGCGATGTGAAGGAGGTCAGCGAGTTCTCCAGCGCGGGCGGCTCCGTCCTGGGGGTGGAGGTGAACTACCCTCAGATTCGTAACCTTCCCGTCGCCGAGGGTCGTTTTTTCGACGCAGGCGACGAGGCACAACATCGGCAGGTAGTATTTCTGGGCCAGAAGAATAATAAGCTGCTCTTTCCCGGCCGGCCTTCGGTCGGGTCTTTCATCATGCTGAATGGATATCGTTTTCAGGTGATCGGCGTCGCTCCCAAAATTGGTCGAGGCAACAACGATGGCGACAACCAGAAGATCTATATCCCGCTGTCGACGATGCTGCAGCTCTTTCCGATTCTCGGCGAAAATGTCCCCGCAGATGCTGTCACCTCAATCCAATATCAGCCTACAACCGAGGACATGAACGAGGCGGCGAAGGCGGACGTGCATCGGATTGTTGCGATGCGGCATGGATTTGACCCCAGCCTGACGGACGCCTTCGAAGAGTGGGACACCATCAAGGCGAACCACACCATCGGCCTGATCTTCACGGCCATGGATGTCTTTCTCGGCGGGGTCGGCATCGTTACTCTGGCGCTGGGCGCGGTCGGCATTATCAACATCATGCTGGTGACGGTGACGGAGCGTACCAAGGAGATTGGCCTGCGCAAGGCGCTGGGAGCGACCAATCGCAGCATCCTGATGCAGTTTTTTCTCGAAGGAATTATGTTGACAGGAATCAGCGGTTTGATCGGAATTGCGGGCGCGGCCACGCTGATGCTGGTGCTGGGACATGCGTTAGGACACAACCAGATGGGATTCGATCCGCCGCGGCTGGTGCCGTGGTCGGCGGCGATGGCGATGGGAACACTTGTGCTTTGCGGCGTTATCGCTGGCATCTATCCGGCAAGCCGAGCAGCGATGATGCAGCCGGTTGAGGCGCTGCGCAAGGAGTAGGGCGATGCTGCGAGATATCTTCGGACAAGCGATGGAAGCGATGCGGCACAATGGAAGGCGCACGGCCATCACGATTGTTGGCATGGCGTGGGGCATCGCTACAGTTGTTCTTCTGCTCGCCTATGGCGCAGGCTTCGGGCGCGCGTTCGAAACCATCTTCGCCCAGTTCGGCACCAACATGATCGGCGTCTTTCCTGGCACCACCAGCGAGCAGGTGGGTGGAACCAAGGCCGGCGTACCGGTTCGTCTCAAGATGGAAGATGTGGAGCGCATTCAGGAGACAGTTCCCGGAGTTCTGCATGTGTCGCCCATGCTCTGGAAGTCGGTGCCGGTGCAGAACGATCTGCACACCTATACGTGGGAGGTAGATGGCGTCTCCCCCGATATTCAGGATATTCAGAAGATGGACCTGGCCGAAGGCCGCTTTCTCACAGCAGCCGATCTGCAACAACGAAACCATGTTGCAGTCATTGGATCGCAGGCAAAGTCGAAGCTTTTCTCTGGAATCTTCGCTCTTGGCCAGACCATTCGGTTGAACGGTATCAGCTTCGAAGTGATTGGTGTTCTGAAGCCCAAGATGCAGGAGGGTGATGACAATATCAATCGCATCAGCTACATTCCGTTTTCAACCATGGGCGATATCAAGGACACCAAATACCTCGACGGCATCTGGTTCAACTATCGCGGTGAGCCTAAGGCGGTGGAACACGCGCTGAGAAATACGCTCGCAGCCGCGCACTCCTTTCGGCCCACAGACCATAACGCCATCTGGGTGGCCAATATTATGGAGCAACTCGCACAGTTCCGCCTCATCTCGCTGGGCCTGCAGGTGCTCCTGCTCTTTATCGGAACGCTGACGCTGGGCATCGCCGGAATTGGCCTGATGAATATCATGCTGGTCAGCGTGCAGCAGCGCACGCGAGAGATCGGCGTGGAGAAGGCGCTGGGAGCGCGCAAGCGCCACATCCTGCTTCAATTTCTTGCCGAAGCCCTGGTGATTACCGGAGTCGGCGGAGTGGCGGGCATCGCCCTGGCCTATGGAGTCAGCGAAGCAGTTGGCGGCATCACTTTCTACAGCGCGATTGCTACGAATGCCAGTGCGGCGGATATCTATCTGCTGATCTCGCCGCATATCGTGATCCTGGCGACGGTCGTCCTCGTCGTCGTAGGCACTGTTAGCGGAATGATCCCGGCGATCCAGGCGGCCAATCTCGATCCCATCGAAGCGTTACGGTATGAATAACGTAATGCCTGAAACCGTTGTCTGATTAATTTTGTTCAGCCGGGCGCTTGTATGGTTTTTGCATCAACGCGCGTGCCTCGTTGATCGCACCCTGCGTGTTGTCGTTGGTCTGCACCGCGAGCCGGTATTCATTGACGGCACGATCGCGCTGGCCGGTCAGGTCGAAGATGCGGCCCAGCTCGATGTGGCTCCAGACCTCGACCCATCTGGGGTCGTCATCTCCACGCAGAGCGTCGCGGAAAGAGTTTGCCGCGGACTGATAGTTGCGCTGCATGAAGAAGACTTCGCCGATACGGTAGGAGGCGAGTGAGCTGTTCTTATTGGCGTCGAGGGCTTTCTGGTACTCGATCAGCGCGGCTGCAAGATCGCCCTGCGCAACTTGCTCCTGCCCACGTAAGACTGCCACACGCACAGCCAGATCGGGCGTGCTCTTCAGCAGCCAGTTTTCCGGATCGATGCTGATGTGGCGAGGACGGCCAAAAGTCTCGACGGAGTACTGCGACTCGTTGCCGCTGACGATGATGCGCTTGATCTCCGTCTTTCCGTCCGTTTCGATGCGTAATTCAACCGGCATGCGAAAGAGATCGAGGTCTTGGGTGATCCCTCCGACGGTACGGAAGCCTTTGTTGTTTCCAAGGCGAAAGACGGTGTACTTGTCTCCGAAGGACGGCGCGCCGGTGCCGTCGATCCATTGTGAGAAGAACGGCGTCAGTTCCAGGTGTGACTGCGCTTCGGCGACGGTTTGAACGTCGGAGCTGCGGATGGACTTGTCGGTGTACTGCGAGAGCAGTCCACGCAGAAATTGAGTGAAGGTGTCGTCGCCCATCTCCCAGCGAAGCATGTGGAAGACCATCGCCCCTTTCTCAAGGGTCATCGATTGGAACTGCGGCGAGAACGGATCGAGGCGGCCTAGCGAGGTGAGCGGCATCGTATCGTACGCCAGCGCACCGGCAGAGACATCGGTAATGGCTGACTGAAATGCTGTCTTTCCTGCCGAGTCTTCGAGATACATCAGCTCGGCATAGCGCGACATGCCGTTGGTGATCCAGGCGTCGTTCAAGGTCGCAGGTGAGACCTCGCTACCCCACCATTGATGCGCGATGGTGTTGGAGATGAGCCGCTGGGCGTTGCGCGCGGCGATGCGGGCTCCGCCGATGGCCACAATCTCCGGCGCCCAGGTAGCCGAGACGGCATCGTCCGGCAGTTCCACGAGGTTCAGAGTCGGAGACTCGGGCTGACCGAACTTGCTGGTCATAAATTCAAACTCCCGGTCGGCAGTGTGAGCGAAGTCGAGGGCGAAGGGCTTGCGCTTGTCGGTGACGTAGACGTGAATATTGTTGACGCCCGATGTGCCTGCGGGATCGAGGAACTTGCCGGCGATAATGGTGCCGGGGAAGCCGGGCTTGGTCCAGTTGAAGTCGTACTCGGTGCGATTGCCGGAAAGAACCTTCTGCCCAGCCACCCCGCTGCCAACCACGCGCTCGTCGGAAGGAACGCGGATGTGCATCTCAGCGGTGAAGCGGTCGGTATAAAGGCCGGTCATGGGGAACCACGCACCGGGATAGAGCAGAATGCTAATGGGATCGTCGATCGAGGCCAGCTTGATTCCGCTGACCGGGCTGGTATCGGAGCCGGTCAGCGTGCCGGAGTATTCAAAGGTATAGGTGGTGCTGCTTCCTTTCGGAATCGGCGTGGCCAGGGTAAAGCGCACGGTGCTGTTGTTGGTGAGGCGTTCCGATTCGAGCGGTTTGCCACTTGCATCCGTGACCTTGGTGATTTTCAGCCCGTTATTCAGCTCAAAGACGGGAGAGGTGAGATCCTCGAGCGCTGTGAAGGTAACTGCCGCCTTCGCCGTGAGCTGATGCACCGAAGGATCGAGGTCGGCCGTGATGACGTAGCCGGTGACATGCATCTGAGGTCTGACCGGGGCTGCCCATAGCGGAGCCGTGAGAATACACGCAGGAAACAAGGCCGTGACCAGAACTCGAAGATACCGGAAAGGTAGGTGCATGTCGGGCGAAGATCCTCAAAAAAATAATGGTACAGCCTTCGTGATGTTAGACGCTTGTCGCTGAAATTCGGCCACTTGCGGCTTGGGTCTGCCCCAGGAGCGCCTCCACGGCGTCGCAAACCTGGGCGATGGGGCTTGATCCCGCGGCTGGAAGCAGCTTGAAGTGTGCTTCGGCGAGATCTGCAAGCATCTGTTCGCGTCGAGGATCGTCGGCCAGCAGAGGAGCGAGGGTTGCCGCGACATTTTCTGCGGTGAAGCGGTCTTGCAGCAGCTCGGGCACAATGCGCTTACCGGCAACAAGATTGACCATGGCAATCGGGAGGTTGCCGTCTTTATCTTTCTCCGCCGGGATTTCAAGCGGATAGCGGATAAGGTGCCGCGCGAGCGCAAAGGTAAGGGGAGAGACTCGATAGACGACGAGAAATGGATTTCCGATGACCGTTGCCTGGACCGTTGCGGTACCGCTGGCGACAATACTGGCACGCGCGTGGTGGAGCGCCTCGCGCGCGTCGTCGACCAGGATCACTCGTGGCTTGGTTGCGCTGTAGTAGATGGGGTCTTGCAGGAAGTTGAGAATGTACGAGTTGTTTACCGTTGAGGCCACCGGGACGACGAACTCATATTTTCCCTGGGCGTTCAAGATAGCGGCTGCGTGCAGCATCTCGGGCAGGTTAAGCTTGACCTCTTTGCGCCGGCTGCCCGGAAGCAGGGCAATCCAGTTTTTTGAAGGGTCGAGCGCGTACTTCGTGGCGTACTCCGAGCGGGTGACATCGGGGAGCGGCAGCTGTGCCAACGGGTGGCCGACGAAGGTAGCATCGACATTGCGCGCACGGTAGAAGCTCTCCTCAAAGGGAAAGATGACCATCATGCGGTTGACGCGCTGCTGCACCCAGCGCAGGCGCTTCCGCTTCCATGCCCAGAGCTGGGGGCTTACGAAATAAATGACCGGGACGTTCAGCTTGCGGAGCGTGCGGGCGAGCCGGAAGTTGACGTCGGGAAAATCGATGAGGATGGCAATATCGGGGCGGCGCTTTTTGATGGATGCGACCAGGCGGCGGTACTCGCCATAGATACGCGGCATGTGGCGGATCACCTCGGTGATGCCCATGTGGGCCACATCTTCGGCGCGAACGATGCGATCGAGTCCGGCGGCTGCCATCTCGGTGCCGCCGAGGCCGAAGCTGGCGAGCTGCGGCAGGCGGGTGCGTAGCTCAGTCATGATCTGAGCGCCATAGTAGTCCCCGCTGGCTTCGCCGGCGGAGAGAAAGATGCGCGGAGATGGATTGCTTTCTGCCACGTTCGACTCGCGTTCGCTTGAATCTGTATCAGGGTAGAACTGCGTCAGAAAGCTGGGAGGGAAGCACGGTCTCTGCCGGTATCTCCTGGTCTTTGTATTGCAACTGGTAGAGCTTCCAATAGAGGCCGCGATGGGTGAGCAGCTCCTGATGGGTGCCGCGCTCGCGCAACTGTCCCTTGTGCATCACGAGGATGGTATCAGCCCGTTGAATGGTGGACAGCCGATGGGCGATGAGGATGGAGGTTCGGCCAGTGACCATGCGCGAGAGAGCGCCGCGCACACGGAGTTCCGTGTCGGTATCGACCGAGGAGGTGGCCTCGTCCAGAATAAGGATTCCGGGATCGTGGGCCAGCGCACGGGCAAAGCTGATGAGCTGCTTCTGGCCGGTGGAGAGAGTAGCTCCGCGCTCTTGCACCGGCTCGGCGAATTGCAGCGGGAGCGAGCGAATGAAGTCGCCGACGTTGACCTCATCTGCGGCGCGCTGGAGGCGTTCGTCTGTGACCCACTTTGAACCGAGGCGGATGTTGTCCGCGATGGTGCCGGTGAAGAGGAAGGGGTCTTGCAGAACGACGGCGAAGCGGCGGCGCAGGGCGTGCATGTCCTGCAGGCGCACGTCGACGCCATCGACGAGGATGCTTCCGCGCTGAATATCGTAGAAGCGCATCATCAGGCTGATGATGGTGGTCTTGCCCGCGCCGGTGTGGCCGACGATGGCGGCGGTCTCGTTGGGCTCGACGACGAAGCTGACGCCGCAGAGGATCCATTCGATGTCGGCATAGCCGCGCAGCTCGTCTTCGGTCGCCGACTCCACGCGAAGGCGCTGGGCCTCATCGAGAGTCTGATAGGTAAACCAGACGTTGCGGAACTCTACGCGCCCGGAGCGGTCGCCTTCGAGGGGTTTCGGAGGAGACAAAATCTCGGGTTCAGAGTCCAGTAGCTTGAAGACGCGTTCGCTGGCGGCCATGGCGGCTTGCAGGATGTTGTACTTCTCGCTGAGGTCCTGAATGGGGCGGAAGAAGCGTTGCGCGTACTGGATGAATGCAATCAGGACGCCAAGCGTGACCGTCGATCCGGGCGAGCGCATCGGATGCAGGATGTATTCGTAGAACGGCAGCCCAGCGGCCAGCGGTGCGCCGGTGAAGAGGGCGCTGATGCCGCCGCGCCAGAGCACCAGCGCGATGGCGATGGAACTGAGTAGTTCGACCGCCGGATAGTAGAGGGCGTAGGCGAAGATGGCGTCCTTGAAGGCGTCCATATGCAGGCGATTGACGGAGGCAAACTCGTCGAAGGCATGCTGCTCGCGGTTGAAGAGCTGCACGATGGACATGCCGCTGACATGCTCCTGCATGTAGCTGTTGATCTTGGCGATGGCCGAACGGATGCGGCGGTAGCTCTCGCGTACATGCTTGCGGAAGATGCCGGTGACGTACAGAATTGCCGGGATAACGGCTAGCGTCAGCAGGGCGAGCGGCCAGCTCATGCGCAGCATGATGATGACGATGAAGGCCAGGACGAAGATGTCTTCGAAGATGGCGAGGACGCCCGAG
>NZ_DATKQC010000152.1:0-5778 GCF_035532915.1 Edaphobacter sp. | reverse complement strand
GGTTTCAACGGAATGCACACTTTTGCTGAAATGGAAAGCCGCGCCAGAAACACAACAAGTTGCTCGAAGAACTTGTATTCTGGACCGAGGGCAGGGCATGGACAGTTCTTTCGAGCGACTAAGTCCTGGCCATTACCTAGGTTTGATCGTACATTCAGGGTATGAATGTGGCGTGAGTATTGAGCGGGATATGAGGATTGCTGAGCTCAACATCAAGAATGTTCGTGGCATCGCCAGCGCGGAACTCAAGTTTGAGGGAGAATCGGTTTTGAAGATCTTAGGCGAGAGAAAAAGGATCAAGAGGGGCGGGCGCTCCCATTCAAAAATTCTGGTATGGGTTCTCGCTCCTTGTTGTCAGCCAGCGGCCCTCCGATGTCAGCAAAACCATTTTGAGCCAATGCAATAATTTCATCGCGCTAAGGCTAACAAACGAACAGGATCAATCTGCGGTCAAATCAGTAATGCCCGATAGCATGGCTGGGATCGCCGATGTACTCCCTCTTCTGGACATCGGTGAAGCGATTGTTCTAGGGGATGCCGTTCTGCTTCCTTCGCGAATCAAGTTGGATAAGCCCATCGCTACTCCTTTGAGCCTGACGAAAAACTTCTGGCGAGAGTGGGCAGAAAAGTCTTCCAATGCAGAAGCAATCAAAGCTGCGGTGGAGAACCTTCGGCGCCAGAGCAAGAGTTAGGATGCGAAGATAGAAACACTCAAACCCCTACTGTTCGACACAACAGTCACTCTACCTTGCGCTCCTGGATCTCTAGGGTTGTCGCGCCCAGCCTTGCAAATAAACGCTTCCGACACGTTAGCACGATGATCTGTACGCTCTCTCCCGCGCGCATCAAAATGTCGAACATCCGCTCGATGCGCTGATCGTCGCTGAAAGCCAGGGCGTCATCAAGGATGACGGTCGCAGGGCGGCCTTGTTTGAGCAGGAGTTCCGCGAAGGCAAGGCGGGTAAGCACGGCGAGCTGTTCTTGCGTGCCCTCGCTCAGACGGCCGAACTCCTCTGCCGCCCCATTCCGCTCGATCGCGCTGATGCTAAGGTTTTCGTCAAGTACTAGATTCGTGCCGGGTAGCAACATCCTCAAATACGGTTGAACGCGGCTCACGACTGGAGCCAGATAGAGGGCTTTGGCCTCGCGTTCGGCTTCACGCAGGGCCTGCTGGAGTAGTTGAAGAACTGCAGCCTCCTCCTCGTATCCCTTCACCGCCGCCTCCAGCCGGGCTTGCTCTGCTTTCGCAATCTCAAGTGCTTCCTCTACGCCGGCACCCTCGCTGGCCTCGATCAACGTCGTGAGCCGCGTGATCTCATTGTTGAGCGTCGCGAGAGCATCCTGGTGATTTCGTCCGGCAGTCTCTAGCCGCTTGATTCGGATGTCGATCGCTTCAACCGTTTCGCCCTGGCTGTTTTCGAGCGTTGTGAGAGCTGTCTGTTGCTCGTTGGCACGCAGCGTAAGTGCCGTAGCATGGGCCGAGAGTTCTTCGTCGCTGGATTGAGCGCGCCCCGCGGCAAGGGCGGCTTGCTTCGACTCAAGAGTGCCCTGCCGCCCAGCGAGGCGGTGCTCGTGCTCCTGCAATGTTGTGCTTGCTTCGACGAGCACGCCCTTTGGTCCGTCTAACGCCGCCTCGGCCGCCTGAATGTCAATAGCCAGTTGCTCGGCGCGATCATGAGTCTCGGCGATTTCTTTCGCGATCTCCGCAGCCGTTGGCAGTGCAGAAAGGGTCAGGCCGTCGAGTTCCGTTTTAAGCCGACCCCGTAGTTCGCTTACACGGGTTTGGCGCGCGTCGAGGCCTGCTGCCAACTTGGTCGATGGATCTCGCGGTGCAAGCCCCGCAATCCCACGGCGAACCTCTGCGAGCTGCCGCTCCAATTCACGGCGCTCCGCCAACGCGTGGCGGGCGGCAGTCAGGTTCTCGGCGCGGGCAGTCTCAAGCGCCGCCATGAGTGTATTTTCGGCGAGGCGAAGACGCTCAAGGATCGCGTCGCGGTCATCGATCTGTGGTTCAACGACGATTTCTCCAACCCCTTCGACGCCAATCGTGGTCTTAGCTACTATCGCGAGAGAGATGGCAGGTGTATCCAGGGGCGCACCATCGAGACGGACGCGTCCTAATGCGACCGTCTCAATCGCGAGCGATACTGTGGTCGCGACCGCACTCAGTGCTGCTTTCGCGCCGGAAAGTTCTGTATCGGCCGCCTCGATCCGCAACACGGCCTCGTCTGTCGCGGTGATCTGCCCTATCAATTCGGAGAGTCGGTCGGCGGCTGCCTGTAAGTCTGCCGCCTTTGCCAGCGTTGCCTCATGCTGCTCGATCTCGGTACGCAGAGAAGAGACACTACGGATCCGCTCAAGCCGCCGACTCTGTTCACCGGCAAGGCGCGCCTGGTCGCGGAGATCGGCGAGACGTTTTTCGCAAGTTTCGACCAGAAGGTTGGTCTCATTCCTGTAGATCTCGGCCCGGCCAATCTCGTCCCTGAGTCCCTTGATCTCGGCCTCGATTAGGGCGACTTCTCGCGCCAGTTCGGCGCGGTTCGTCACTGCCGTCCGTTCGCGTGCAGCCCGCTCCTCGGCGAGCTTTGCCGCATTCCTGGCCGCCTCAATCTCAGCGGCTTTGGTGGCCGCCGCAGTGCGGCGGGTGCGTGCCTCATCAAGCTCGCGCCGATGGGTTTCCTCGTTCCAATCGACCTGAAGGTCTTTGCGCTCGCGCTTCAGGCGCGCGAGTATGTCCATGTAGTCAAAAATCTCCCGCCGTTTTTCCCCGAGCTGGTTAACGCGTACCTCCGTCTCTGCGAGCCGATCTTTGGCGTCTTTGAACTTTCCGCGTGGACCCCTCGTGCTGATCATTTCTCCAAGCGCTTGCTCAATCGCGATTGGAATCTTCCGGCCCCTTTCTCCACCTGTGACAACGCCCACTTGTGCTTCTATACAGCCCTGCAAAGTGCGGCGACCGGCGTCGTCAAGCTTGGCATCGCCAAATGACCTTCCCTGCCGCACCCAGAGAGTTCCCCAGATGCCGGGTTCGCCGCCGCCTCGGCGGCTTGCAAATTCAAGCAGGCGCTGAAGCTCTGTCTCCGCCGCCTCGTCTTCGAAGCGACGGCGGTCTGAACTGGTCAGCACAGCTTTTCCAGCTTGGCCGGCGAAGCGCTTTCGGATGGTCCAACTCGTACCGTCGAGATTGAACGCTAGTTCAACCTCCGGTACTGTGCCGTTAACGAAGTGTCGGAAGCTTCTTACAAGCTCGGTCTGCGATTTCGCCTTCTCGAAAATCACACCATTGATGGCCTCAAGCAGCGTCGATTTGCCGAGTTCGTTCTGACCGACGAGAAGGTTGACTCCGTCGGTGATTCCATCGACGCGAACGGTGCCGACGAACTTCCGAAAATTCGTGACTTGGACCGATCGTATTTTCATGAGGCTGCTGCCTGTCGCAGATGTTCGATGTACAAGCGGCGCAGGGCCAGTGAGGCAAGGCGCGCGCGCGCTGGATTGGAGCTGTCGTCGGCCATCGCCTTGAGCCGGTCCGCCGCTACGCGGACGAAACCCGCTCGGTCGATATCGTCCATGTCTGCTTCCGTCGGTTCAAGGACCAGCCCGGCATCTTGCGACCGCATGCCGCACACTGCGGCCCCGATGCCGTGGATAATCCTCTCCTCAAGTTTCTTGCGGCCCGCCAGTGACAGCGTGCCGGTAAGCTGGAGGTCGAGTACGACTCTGCTTAAGTCTAGTTCGAGTGCCCGAAGTTCCGCTTCCAGTAGATCGATCTGAGAGTCTTCCGTGAACGTCTTCACGACCTGGTGCCAGCGATACCGGCCGACCTCGACGGGTAGAACCGTGGGTACAGCGCGAGCGCCGGCGATATCGACCAGGAGGGCGGAGCCGCCATTGCAGAGCGTTCCGCTGGAACCTGGCGGACGCTTGAACATATCCGGCTCTGGTGTGCCTGCATACCACACGCGATCACTGATTTTTAGTTGTCGGTGCCAGTCGCCCATGGCGAGGTAGGCGAGCCCCGCAGTCTCAGCCCGAGCGGGATCGACGAAGTTTGAGGCTTCGCCATCTGAACCGAAACCCTGGATCGAGCCGTGCGCCATCCCGATTCGTATGGCTCCCTCAGACGTGGCCTCTTTGTCCATGTAGCTCGTGAGGTCGTCTACATTTGCGATATGGGGAAGTGGCGCCGGTAGAAGGAAGACGGGCGTTCCGTTGTCATCCATAATCTTCACAGCGCCCGGCTTAGTATGTAGCTGCACGTTCTCCGGGAAACTAGCGCGCGCAAGACGATCCCAGAGGCCGTTCTCGCGCACGTGGTCATGGTTGCCAGGCATCAGGTGCCAGGCGATCCTGGGGAACTGCCGCATCCCCTCGATAGGCTTCGCGAGAGTCTGTGGGGAGAGTTGCTGCTTCTCGTAAATGTCGCCGGCCAACAGCACAGTCGAGGCCCCGTGTTTGATGGCGAGATCTCCGAGAGTGCGAACGGCTGCCTGCCGCGCATCTTGAAGCAGCGCCGCAACTTCAGGTTCGAAATAGATAAACACTTTGCCGATCTGGAGATCGGAAGAATGAATCAATCGCATGTTCTGAACGGTCCCTCCTGTTGACCCACTTCCCGGAGGAGTAAGAGCCGCCTCTGTTCTACACCTCATCCGCCGTCACCGCCACGGCAAACGGGACGCCGATGGCTTCCACGTGACGTTGCATTATACTGCGGCGGCTCTGTTTGGAGCGGCTCACCCGCCCGCGCACTTTGCGCCCCGGCCGCGAGCAGAAGTTTCACCGGCATCCCACTTTCCCTCGCCTACCAGCGTGTGCGGCCATCCTCGTGGTAAAGGGTCTGCGATAAACGCGCCAACAACGCGCGCCCTTGACTCGCTGCGAGTGGGCCGCCGAAAAAAGTCCGTTATCCTGATATGAGGGAAATGGGGGGAATGCAAACCTGGTCCGATGCTAGTGTGGAACTACACCGAATGCATCCCCCCTGGAAAGCGAATTGGAGATATGCTGACAGCCGAAACAGAACTGCTGGAGCCCTTCTGCAGCCTTGCCTTCACCTCACCAGTGTGGTGAAATTCGGTGAACCTTGTAAGAGGCATCTGAAGAAATGAAGGAAAGAAAGGGAGCGACAAGGAGCATGAGGGCCCAAAGTGAGGCTTTGTCGGTCCGTGCGACGATCAGCTTTCCGCCCGGTCTCTACAAAACACTCGAAGAGATCGCGAAACAGAAAAAAGTGTCCTTAGCCTGGGTTGTGCGTGACGCGGCAGAGAAGTACGTCGCGGACAAACGGCGGCTCTTGGGCAGTTCCAAGCGAGAGTAGGGCGGACGCACATGAAAAATCATAATCCCCATCTCGACGAGTTCCTCAGATTCTACAGTCAAAGCGATACCAGCACTGGCGGCACTCGCGGCTACGACCCCAAAACCTATGTCGAAACCAAGCTCGACGAAAAGCTGACACCCGCCATCTTTAACCCAGAGACGAAGCTGGTCATCCTGAGCGGGAACGCCGGCGACGGGAAAACCGCCTACATCCAACGCGTCGAGGCTCAGGCTAAAGCAGACGGCGCGACCGTGACCTCCCAAAATGACAACGGCACTTCATTTACAATGGGTGGCGGATCGTTCCAAACTCTTTACGATGGCAGTCAGGATTTTGAAGGGACAAAGAATGATGATGTTCTTGCCAAGTTCTTTAGTGAGTTTGAGGGCGAGCACGCCCCGACGGGAAACTTTACCAAGATCATTGCTATCAACGAGGGTAAACTTCGCGACTTC
>NZ_DATKQC010000151.1:0-4002 GCF_035532915.1 Edaphobacter sp. | reverse complement strand
TGCTGCAGGCGCGGACGGGCGTGAGGCGAGGCGACGGTCAGCTCGTCGAGGATTCCGCGGAAAATCATAAGGGCTACCTGCCCGTGGTGGACCGCTTCAGAGCACGAGAGCGTGGGTAGCTCGCGCCGGAGGCGCGCCGCGATGAAGTCGACGAAGACCTGCCCAAGAACCTGTTTGTCTTCGCGGGCGGCAGCCGAGAGTGGTGCGTTGACCACGAGGGTGTGGAACTCGGGACGCCTCCGGTTGAACCTCATGCACACGTCGATCAGCTCGCCGACGGCTTCTGTGAAGCTCAAGACGCTTTCGGAGTCGATCGCTCGTTCTGCCTGGGCCATCTCGCGCGCGTACATCGAGGCGAGTGAGCTGGCGATGGCCGCCTTATTGGGAAAGAACTGATAGAGAGTGGCCGGAGACACGCCCGCTTCCGCGGCAATAGCGTTGGTGGTGGTGTCGTGGTAGCCAAGGCGGCCGAAGACCGCGGCAGCGGCGCGGAGGAGAGCCTGCTGACGCTGCTCGCCTCGCGCGTTGCGCTTGCGGTTTGGATCGAAAACGGCCATAGGAGAATCTTCGCAGAAAAAATTAAGGGTGTAAGTAAAAACTTGCATCCAAACTTAAATATAAGTATCTACTTGTATAAGAGGTGAACGGACATGTTCACAGTGATGGGAATTACGGGCAACGTGGGCGGTGCAGTGGCAGAGAATCTGCTTGCTGCGGGTAAAACTGTGCGCGGCGTGGTGCGCAATCCGCAGAAGGCGAAGGCCTGGGCTGATCGCGGTGTGGAGCTGGTGCAATCCGCGTATGACAACGCGGCGGGGCTCGCAAAGGCGTTCTCGGGATCGGAGGGTGTGTTCGCGATGATTCCACCGGATTTTGCGCCTGCCCCCGGCCTGCCGGACCAGAAGCGCACGATCGCAGCGATCCGTGGAGCGCTTGAACAGGCGAAGCCCGGCAAGGCCGTGTTTCTTTCCTCCATCGGTTCTGAGCAACCGAGCGGGCTAGGGCTGATCACGTCGACCCACCTGATGGAAGAGACGATGCGCACGCTGCCGATTCCTGTGGCGTATCTGCGCGCGGGTAGTTTCATGGAGAACTGGCTGGGAGCGTTGGACCACATCCGTGCGGCGGGTGAGATGCCGTTCTTCTATGCGCCGCTTGATCGTAAATTTCCGATAGTCGCCACGCGAGACATCGGCCTGGCGGCCGCCAAGGTGTTGGAGGAAACCTGGACGGGCGAGCGTGTGCTGGAGGTAGACGGGCCTGAGGGTGGAACCGATTTGCACGAAACGGCGGCCGCGTTCGGCAAGGCGCTGGGCCGTGATGTGAAGGCCGTGCAATTACCCGAGGCTGCCTGGCAGAACGTTTTGGAAGCGATGGGTACACCAGCTGATCGGACGGGGCTCTATATCGAAATGGTGAAAAGCTTCAACTCGGGCTGGATCCACTTCGGTAATTCGGGAACAGAAAAGTTCCATGGGCCCACGACGGTCGAGGCCTTCGCACAGGAGCTAGTCAAGTAAGCAGAACGGGCGCAGAAACTCTTCGATGCAATAAATTCGGCATCTCGGAAGCGGCGTTAGCTTCCGAGATGAGCGTTTATCGTTACTGATCCGACAGAACAGAAGGATGAGCAAAGGGCCATTCCTATTGAACCTTCGCAAAATCTCTGACGAGCGCATCCAGCTCTGCGGGATTGACATTGCTTACGGCTATCAGTCGAATCTCTCCTGCGGTGGCGGAGCGCACTGAGAACCCGGAACGTGTACTGTGCGGCGCTATCGAGAAGGCACTCGTCCGTTGGGTAACGAACACTGAGACTGTATGTTTGTGAATGCTGAAAATCAGCAACGCTGCAGGCCGGCCTTCGAGATATACGAGGTCTGCTCCTTGAAGCGCGGTGTCCGGAGGCAGTGCGTCGGGTTCGGGAAGGTTGAAACTAAATGGAAGGCGTCCCTGAAACCAGGGCTTAACCGTGTGACGGTCCGTAGAGATGACCTGCGGAGCAGCTCCACTGGAGAGTGTGGCGAGGTGCTGATCCAGAAGTTCGGCTGTGAGCGTGTGGGCCTGATGAATCTGCTGCCAGCCTGCAAGCGAAATTGTCAGCAATATAGCGGCAGCCACTGCTGACCAGAGCGCAACGTGCCGGGACGAGACAGTACGAAATGGAACAATGTGTTCGTTTGGTTCTGGTGCCTGGGGACGAAGGCGTGCGGTCAGCCGGGAGAGCGCTTCTGCGGATGGGGTGTAGCGTTGGCCGACGCGAGCAGTGGCTGCCTTCATCTGCATTGCGCCGAGAACGCGCAAGGCGCAGTGATGGCAACCATCCAGATGTTGTTGAACGCCTTGGGCCACGTCAGCGGAGAGCTCCCCGTCGATGAAGGCATTGAGTTGTTCCGGATCGAGATGTTCGATGGCCTGGTTTGATTGCGTCATAGGGTTTCCGGGAATTGCGGCTGTAAAAGTTGATAGAGGGTGCGGCGAGCTCGCGAGAGGCGCGACATGACCGTACCGATGGGAACATCGAGCACCAGAGCAATGTCTTTGTACTTGAGCTCTTCGACATCACACAAAAGAATAACTTCGCGGAGAGGCGCCTGAAGCTGTTCGAGAGCTTCGCGGACTACGGCTTGATTGTCGAGTCGGATAAGGTGATCTTCCGGCGTCGGGCTGGCGTCGTCCGTCTCGAGCAGATGAGGATGGTCTTCCAAAAAGACGGTGTGCGAGATTGTCATGCCGGTACGCGACGTGAGAAACGTATTACGCAGAATCCGAAATATCCATGCCTTGAAGTTTGTTCCAGCTTGAAATGAATCGAAGGCGCGAAGAGCTTTCGAGAGGGTCTCCTGCACCAGGTCCTCGGCTTCGGCTTGATCGCGGCTGAGCCAACAAGCGTGGTTGTAGAGCGATGGCAAAAGAGGAAGCGCGAGTTGCTCAAAGGTTGCGCTGCGGTCAGAAGACAGCATCGGGCGGTGATCCTCGGGGTAACTGATGGAGAGCCTTGCCTGAAGGATAGAGCGGAGGGCGTGGGCTTGAATAGGAAACATTCCTACCCTAAACCAAGTTGCGTCTGATTTATTCCATCCCTTTTTCCGGTAAATCGAAGAATAAATCCAGACCTAGCCAGTTTACAGAGGTGAAGTCAATCAGAAAACCCACGGAGCTTGAAATGAGCAGATTTAAGGAAGACGAAATAGTACCGGACAACGAAGGAGGAACTCAGCCCGCGAATGATGGTATCGATCGCCGCAATTTTCTGGGATGCATGGCATGGGCGGGGACAGGATTGTTATGGACACTTGCGGGTGGTATCCCAACTTCGAAGCTGCTGGCGCAGGCAGTTAAGACCGGCAGTGCCCAGGCGGGGAAGGTCGAAGACTTTTCTTTTGTGCAGATCAGTGACAGCCACATTGGATTCAACAGGGGCGCGAACCCGGATGTGACCGGCACGCTTGCGAAGGCCATCAGCAGAACTGCGATCGTTCCAGCGGGTATGAAGTCTCCGGACTTCATGATTCATACCGGCGATATAACGCAGAACTCAAAAGCATCTGAATTCGATACCGCTGCACAGGTGATCAAGAGCTTCAAGAAAGAAACCTTCTACGTTCCAGGCGAGCATGACTTCATCGACGATGGAGAACAGTACAAACAGCGTTTCGGCAAAGGCACCCTGGGCAACGGCTGGTACAGCTATAACCACAAGGGTGTTCACTTTGTCGGATTGAACAATTGCGTGCAAGTCGATGCGATGGGCAATCTGGGGGCAGAGCAGCTCGCCTGGCTGAAGTCCGATCTCGCTGGCTTAAGCTCATCAACGCCCATCGTTGTGTTCGCACATATTCCACTTTGGATGGTCTACGAGAAATGGGGCTGGGGCCATCGGTCCAGGATTTGGCGCAGTTCCTGGCGCCGGTTGTGGGAAGGCTGTCGACATCATACGCTGGCGGAAACAGCGTGAAAAACTTGAAGGCGGTGATCGTGTTATCTGCCCTTGCGTTGGTA
>NZ_DATKQC010000150.1:0-4151 GCF_035532915.1 Edaphobacter sp. | reverse complement strand
CGGATAACCGACTTTCTCTTTGCTTGCCATCCCTCCATACTGGATAGGATTGGCCGCCAACGTAAGCAACTATCTTGGTGCAAACTTCATAACAGGCTCTAGCGGTCCATCCGTTCCAGAACCGGCGCTAGCAGGTAGGCGACAAAGAACCCACCGCTCCAAATCAAGGCCGAGCTCCAAAGTACGATGCGGCTGAGCTTGCTGACCTCTCCGCAGGTAGTGGGATCGTCTGCGTCGCAACTCTCCCCGTCCCGCAATCGCGGAGCCACGATATACGTCATCACAAAGCTGGCGGCGATAAGCGTACCGGCAATGCTGAATGTCCAGATTTTATGTCGGGACAGACTGACAAGCCACGGAGCGACCGAGAGCAGTGAGGCAACCGCTGTTCCCATTCCAAGCAGAACCAGAACGGACGGAATCGCACAGCAGATGAGCGTGCTGAACGAACTGAAGAGTGAAAAGTAGTTGAGCAGGGCCGCTCGTCTGGCCCTGCGTTCAGGAGTGAAGGTCGAGGCAGTCGGTATTGTTGGAGGCAGGGTCATTGCGCCTCCGTGATGGTGTTGTAGCGCAGCGTGTCAGACACCTTCCCTTTGGATGCCTGCGGGAGAACGCCCGTGATGGTTACGGTCTTCCCGAGGAGAACTGCGATATCGACACTCGTTGCGGCTGGGACCAAAGCAAACTGGTCCTGCGTTCCAGTGACCTCGAAGAACGGTGCGCTGGCCGTGCCCGTGAGCTTGCCGCGTGCGACGATCACAGCGTCTTTATGGGTAAACCCGTTCTTTTCGACCGCCTGATTGAACTGGCGCATCGTGGCGCTGTTGCCGGGAGCAAGTTTGATAGTAACGAGGCCGGTATTGAGATCCACGTCTACGGTGTTAACGCCTTGAATTCCTTTCATCGAAACGTGAATGGCGTGGGCACACGGAGCGCAATCCATGCCGAAGACGGTAAGGTCGACCTGCTGATATTCAGCGTGAGCGGCGACGGAAGAGAGAGCGAAAATAGCTGCGATAAGTATCTTTTTCATGGTCAGTCCTTTCAATGGGAGCTGGTGTGTGCGGAGTACTTGAGATAGCTGAGGTTGATGGCGAAACGAATACGCTCTCGACCATAGATCGAGTCCGACGCATCTCGAAAAATGGGTGCCTGGACTCCGCCGGAGATAGCAACGTCTTTGAAGATGGCGAGTACCGAGGGGCCTAGCCAGAGCGTTGTCGTACTGCTGTTCGGAAGAATCAAACCGTTGTTTTTCACCTTGCCGGTGTGCTCTCCGGTCAGTTCCGCGAAGCCTCGGTAATCCCATTGGTCGTAGCCCCGGCGAAGTTTCACCGGCTGGTAGCCATAGACGCCGCTCCAGGAGAGGGTGTCGGGCCTTCGATCGTGCGAAGCCTCGGCAAAGCTCGTGTAGCCACCGCCAACCCACAAATACTGACTCCGGGAAGCAAGACCGGTGGCAAGGGTGCCTGCGACACCCGGCGCTCGATGGAGACTGCCGAGAACCCCGGAGTCCTGTTGAGGTCCAGGAACCACAACGCCGAGCGAAGCCGTTGATTCGACCCGCTTCCCGACGCTCGTAACCGAGTGCAGGAAGCGCCACGACGCTCCAGCAGACCATTCGCTGCCGGATACCATACGGCTCTCAGGCAGAGATCCGCTGCCGAACGTCGCAGGCAGAAATGCATTGACGGTGAGGTGAGGGGTGACACCGTATCCGAAGCCGGAGCCGGTCGAAAGTTGTGTTCCCCGAGAACCGTTTCTACCGAAGATGCCGGTATCGAAACTGAATTCGCCTTGTGAGTTGACCGGAGTGGCGTAACTGAAGACAGGGCCGTGGTCAGCGGCAATAGCGATACCTGGCAGTGCCAGAGTACATGCCAGAACCATAAGGAATTTCATGAATGCTCCTTCGTTTGAACCAAATGAGGCGCAGGCACACGCTAGATGTGCAGGTCATCGGCTACGAAGGGCAGATCAGATTCTAAGAACGGTAGTTTTTGCGACTAACAATCCTGGCGGAGAATGTTCCGCGGGAGAATCGAGGGAAGAAGATGGGGCTATGTGAACAGCCACAAACTCCGGCATCGGCCAGTCGATGGCTACCCAATGAAACTCGATCGAGGGAGCCGTCGTTGCAATCTGCGGGTGCTCGTCGGTCCGAAGCTCCGTCCGGCAGCAACCCATCTTCGCCATCTGGCCGCAGTTGCCGTGCATGGCATGGCAGCAGACGCTTTCCTCATGGCTCATCGTGCTGCCGGTCATGCAGGACAAAACCGGCGCTGCCGTGAAAAGCAGGAGCAAGACCGCGACGATATTGGCGAGACGACGCATACTTCTAATCAAAGTATATCCTCAGGCAGACTGGATAATGATTCGTCGACGACTTTCTCCGTCCAGGACCCTTGACTCCCCTTCTAGAGCCTGTGATGAGATCTTGATGACCAGATGCTCAAAGATTCAAGAACAGTTAAGTGAGGGGCAAGGATCCAAACTTCTGGCTTCCCCGTCAACCGGAAGGAGCTAAGTAGTTGGCAGGCCGAACCCGAGGTCGCTTCCGCTATGAAGATATGAACGAAGCCGCTGTGCGGCGGACGCTTTCGCGTGCGCTGGGCCAGGGGTTGCGGTGATGATCTAGCGTTTGTCGCAGAGAAGGAGGATTCTCTGTGTCCCATCTACGTCAGATCATGCTGGAAGAGTTGGAGCGGCGCAACTACGCTCCGTCCACGATTCACACTTACATCCGCACTGTCGAGCACTTCGCTCAGCACTTCCGTTGTGCGCCGGACAAGCTTGGCCCGGACCACATTCGCCAGTATCAGGCTGCGATGTTCCGCACCTGGAAGCTGGCTCCGAACACGGTCACGCAACGGCTGGCAGCGTTGCGCTTCCTCTACATCCAGGTGTTGAAGCGAGGCTGGAGCGTTGCTGAGACGCCGTACCCGACCTATTCAACGCCCATAGATCAGCGGCTTCCTTCAAGTCGCTGTATCCGAACCGCCCGCTCTTGCGCGGTCTCCAAACCAGAGCCAGGAAGTGGGCGGTCCAGATACAGCACTAAGACTGGTCGTTACTGATCTGCCTGAGAACTTCGATCGCATGTTTGGCCAAGCGCCACCACATAAACCCTTGAGATTACTCATCCGAATTACTTAGTCTGCTTTAGGTATGCAATAAGATCCAAACGTTCAGTTGCCTTCACGACTCGGAATTCCATATCGCTTCCTGGAACCATGGCATCCGTGTCGCTCAACCATTTATCCAGCGAATCTTCATTCCATGTAAAACCCGATGCTTTCAATGAGACCGAATAGTTAAAGTCTGGCAGACTTCCAGCTTTTCTGCCGAACACTCCTCGCAGCTTCGGCCCTTCTCGATTGGCATCGATCGCGTGACAGCCGGTGCAACGTTTATTGAAGACTGCCCTCCCGCGCTCCGCATCCCCTGAACCACCCGCACGTGCCTCCGCCGAGCCTTCCTCTTTGCCCAATGCTGAAAGGCTCTGCAGGTCGGCATTTGAAAGTTTCGCGTCCCAATGCAACATACGATACTGAAGAGGAGGCATATCGCCGCTCTTTGCCTCGTGCAGGATCTTCGATTGAAGAACCTCGCGACGCTCGGGTGTAAGTTCGGCCCATGTCGACAGATTCATGTGCCTGCGCCCTTCCATCACGTCACGCTCGATTAACCAAGACCCCGGGGGAATCCGAGCATATATGGGCCATCGCGTTTCATTTGAGTGACAGTCCGCACACTTTGTGAGCAGGACCTTCTTTGCGCCCACAGGCAGTTGGTCTCCCAGTAGGAGTGGGGCGCGGCCCTTTTCAGCCGCGACCCGTGGATTCCCAAACGGATGCACAAATGCCATGCTTACCAACGCAAGGGCAGATAAAACGATCACCGCCTTCAAGTTTTTCACGCTGTTTCCGCCAGCGTATGATCGACCACGGCCAGATGGCTATGCCCGCGCACGACCTTGACAGCCGTCACGCCAAGCACGCTGTGTAACTTGCCTGCCGGGACAACCATCGGTCCAGGATTTGGCGCAGTTCCTGGCGCCGGTTGTGGGAAGGCTGTCGACATCATACGCTGGCGGAAACAGCGTGAAAAACTTGAAGGCGGTGATCGTGTTATCTGCCCTTGCGTTGGTA
>NZ_DATKQC010000149.1:0-4548 GCF_035532915.1 Edaphobacter sp. | reverse complement strand
CTTGAAAGCCGATCCGCTCAAACTTCTGGAAAAGTATTTCGACGCATTTGTCTATGTGGCAAATTGGGGGACGCGAGAATTCCATCTTCGCTTGCCGAAGGATCTGGTCGACGTCAAACATCTCAAGTCGATACTTCCAGGCGAAGCTGCGAGCGTACGGAGTGCCGGACAGTTCGTGATTATCAGCTTTGAAAGTGAAGTTGAGTCCGACGACGACTGGGATGATGGCACTGGCTGGATGGGATCGTTGGTTTCTCTGCGCTCCAATCTTCTTCGCAGCGATTTTCGTTGCCTGTATCTCGGATGGCTGCATAGCGTGGAGTGTCACGAATTCTCTGAAGATACACTGGAGCCACCTGTGCCTGCCGGCCTGCGCGAATTGTCAGCGCCCCTTGATTCGTTGATCGAATTCCTTGGGATCGATGAGGATCTCGTCGAAGTTGCAGCCACCGCTTCTGCGCCATTGAAAGCAGGGCCGTCGCGGAAGGAACTTGCAACCTGGTTTCGGGGCTTGCCTGCGAATGATAAGGATGACTTGCTCGTCGGCTTTCTGTCAGAGTCCAGTGAACGGTGCAGGCTCGAACTCCTGCAGCGCTTTCAGCGGGAGAACGCCGTCGCGGCGAGCCACGGTGCAATCGAACGGCGTAAAGTGAAAGATCTCCTGACAGCAGCCCGTGTCCGCGCCGATGAGCGGGCAAGGCAATTGAGTGCCAAGCGAGCGGCTGACGCAGCACGGAAGAAAGCGAAGGATGAGGCGGATCGCGCGGTGTACCTGGACGGTCTGGCGAAGCGCGCGAAGGTGGTCTGGAAGCAAGTGGAGACGTATATCCAGCAGCGGCAGCCGAAGGATTACGAGCGGGCAGTGATTCTGCTAGTGGATCTGCATGACCTGGCTGTTCGCCAAGAAGATGAAACCGGCTTCCAGTTGACAATGGAGGAGCTTCGTAAAACACATGCCGCCAAGGGCGCCTTCCTGCGGCGACTGGCGAAGGCGAATCTGTGAGGGAAGCCCGCGCATCATCGCTATCCGCCGAGAAGCACTTACACCAAATACCGAAAACAAACGCTCTGCTCTCGGCCACCCCCAGGTTCGCGCCGAAAACTTACTCAAAAGACTCTGCGCAAGCCCCCAGGCTGCGGAAGTTGAGCTAGCTTTCGAAGTCTTCGAAGGCTTCGCGGACGATGGCCTCAATGGAGGCTACTTCATCGTCGGTCAACTTCTCAAACTCGCCTTCGCGTCGCTTGCGGCCTAGCTTGCCTTCGTTTAGGCGAATATACCTGACGAGATTCTCCGCCATTCTGTCCGGCATCTCAACCATGTTCATAATGCGGCGCATTGCCTCATCATTCCGTCGCAGGAAGTCGATTTCCTGAGGCAGGTCCTTATCGATGGCGCGCGCAACACAGGCGTAGAGAAATTCTGCCGCCTCGGTGCAGTCGAAGTACCGGTAGAGGTCGGCCGTATCGTTCAGGACCTCGACGTTTCTCTCGGGTGTCGGCCGCCATTCGATGAAGTTCATCAGAGTTCCCGAATGTGCGCGCAGCGTGTCACGGTAGGTGTCGATCCGGTCGAGCATGACAGGAGAGACCGGGAATACCATGCCGGGCGGTGTGAATTTTCTCTCCGCCAGAACGTGATGGATCAGGCAGCGGTGGAGACGCCCGTTGCCGTCCTGGAACGGGTGGATGTAGACGAAACCGAACGCCGTCGCCGCCGCCTGGAGTACTGAATCGAGATCTCCTTCGCGCATGCGCTCGTTCGCGGCGATCAAGCCCTGCATCAGGGGCAGCAGATCTTGAGAGCGCGCACCGATGAATTCCGGTAGCGGATCGCCCTCAAGATCGCGGTCGCCCAGGAAAACGCCATCCAATCGCAAACCGGCCCGCGTGAAGCGCGTGTCCTCGATCAGCACGGTATGCAGGCGCAAAATTTCATCAATCGTCAGTGGGTTCTTTCCGGCTTGCAGCACCGCCCGGCCCCACCGCTCCAGTCGGCTGCGCGGCGGCTTTTCACCTTCGATCTCGAAGCTAGCGCGGCTGTCCGCTAGCAACAGGAAACTGGCCGCGCGCGCGACCACGCTCGCTCCGGTACGTCCAATGACCTCGTTCGCCTTGGTTCCAAGCGCGCGCGCGCTGAAGTCTACGAGCGCCTGCGTCCTGCGAATGACAGGGCAGAAGGCAGGCGTGCCGAGCAGATTGTCGCGTACCTTGTGACGACGCGAGAGCCGCGGTGCCGCGGTGAAATAAAGGCGGTCATCCAGAAGATCGGTGAAACTCGCCTCCGCCGCGTCGGGAATGTCGAGCGTCCGGCCGGTGAGGAACTCATAGAGGAACCAGGCGCGCCGATTAGGTGCGCCGGTCGGAGCGCTGCGCACGAACGCGGTGACGGTATCTTGCGGGACGGCTTCGAATAGCCGTTTCAGGACCAGCAGATCAATGTCGTCGTGTCGCAGCGCGAATCCCAACTGATCGCCGAAGGAGTCGCCCTGCCAGTACCGCTTGTCGAAGACATTCCAGCCCCTCTCCTCCCGGCGGCTCGCCTTGACGTGCTGTTCGGATACGACGCTCGGGCGGCGGACAGGGGCCTGAACACCAAATGTCTGAACGAGGGCCGCCCAGCCCGCCAGCCTTGTGTCAGTTGGCACCATCTTCTCTTGGAAGGTTCTGACGTAACCATCATTACGGAGATGATTCTCGGCGGCCACGGTCGAAAACTCCTCTTTCCGGTCGAAAGCAAACGATAATTTCTCTATCTGGTCGAAAACAACTATACATGACTTCAGGTCGGAAACCAATCTTTCCGGTCGAAAATAGCCTTTATTTTTGAAGCAAGGTCGAAAATATCCAATAAATGTCGATATTGGGCCTGACTTTCTGCTGATTTTTTTGGCCTCAGAAAGCACCCTGCCGAACTGAACGACTGCTCCCGACCGCGGTTCGACATTGCAGGCACCTTGAACAACCGCCAAATGGACCGACGCGGGCTTGCTCGCCAGCTTCCCGCGATGCCAGGACGGTCACAGCACATCCCAACTGGGAGGATCAGTATCGCAAAACGTTCAGTGGCAGGAAAGCCCTCTCCGTTGACTTTAACCATGGGCTCGCAAGGATCAGCCCCATATCCGAGTCCAATGCCTGTCTGCTCATGGTGGAATGCGCTGCCAAGGCGTCCATGATGGCGTTAAGAGCAAGTCCACCCACGAATTGCTATCCAGCGGAACGATTGCGATCTGCACCTGGTATTTCCCGGCGTAGTTTCCCGAAAAACTCATGGATAGCCAAGCGCATCCCTTCGCGACAACCCATTTGCTCGAATTCCGACTTCCGCCACGGCGCGCAGTGCGTTTCCATGACTAACTCTAAAGCGACTGCCTTCTCCAATTCTTCAAGGTCGTTGATTCTATCCTTGAATTGTGATTGGAGTCGAGCGCGTGTGACGTTGCGGCCCTCGATACGGGCGAAGCGATACTGCTCAAATTCGCGATTCATCGTAATTCTCCTTAGTCGGGTGATCTTGGGCAGAAGAAAGCGCCAGCCATCGGAACCGATGGCTGGCGCTGCATTATCTTGCTGGCGCTTTAGTGGTTCAGGAACAGTTTGCCGTCCGCATTGAAGGCACTGCGGAGGATGATTCTTGCTTCACGGAGATTACGATGAACCGTACTCCGATCAGTTCCCATCGCTTGGGCAATCGCATTCGGATTAAGGATCGGCCTTCTGCCTCTTTCCCTTTTCCATTTGTCAGGATCGCCCGATGCCGTGAAAGTGTGCTCCTTGAGCGCCTCGTCCGGGCCGAGTGCTCGAATGCAGAGTAGAGTTGCGCACACATCGGGTCGCAAGTTCGGGAAGCCGGTTACCTGATCGAGTAGGTCCCGAGCGATGATGTCCTGCTCGGCCTGATTGTTGTGCGCCTTGATGTGGATGGGAAGCGCGGCGAGATCGGCGACTGCCCGAATGCCGTCGTTCTCCTCGCGCCTAAAATACGATCGCACGGCTCCCAACGCCAGTGCACGAAGTAGATAGCGTCGAAATGCATCGCTCCCCGTCTCCACGGCAAAGTTGCACTGAAACACGGCAATCGCCGCCGCGACTGCGCCATCGTACATCAATTCAAGTTGCCAATCTGATGGGTAAACGAAAACCTTGTGCGCCCGACGGCGCGCGGCCTTCTCAGCCAAGGGAAGCGTGCAGGCAAGAAATACATCCAGTGCGCTCGAATGGCCGTGATCGTGGCGGTACACGGCTTCGGCAACCTGAATGCGCTCTGTCTTCTCGGAGGCTGTGAAGAGATGGTGCAGTAGATCCGACATCTGTAGAGTGTCGAGAGTGGGAATTTTGTTGTGGGTGAGCAGATTCCTTACGGTGTCGATGATCGGCATACGGTGCTCCTGATGTCGCCCGCTTGGGGCGGAGTGGCGTCCACGAGCAAGAGCACCCAAACCCAAATTTCTTTTGTTGAGTGCCCCCGCTTCATGGCTCTTTGCGGCGGTCAGGGGCGCGGAGGGTTCTGTCAAGGCCGCCACAGGCGCCGCGTCAGCGGTCGAAGTG
>NZ_DATKQC010000148.1:0-3725 GCF_035532915.1 Edaphobacter sp. | reverse complement strand
TTCGGACTATCAACCTTGCCTGCGACAGCCTCGACTTTCGAACGTACCGATTCGGCATCCTTGTGGACCCGAACGGAGGCGCTGGAGTAATCGATCTGGTCGGCCTGCCGCGAGTAGAAATTGCGGTTGCTGTGAAAGCTTCCGCCGATGCTGGGAACCGTTATTTCCAGAACAATGTTGCCGGAGTCCAGTACCTCATAGTCACAAACGAGTTCGGTACCAGCTGAGATAACTCCTTCGGCAAAGTCGTGCCCGTTGATCGACAACGTACCGATGGGGCGATTGTCAGTTACTGGGTCCTCAATATCGCCTTCCCAAAGCTTGACGTTGATTGCGCCGCTTCCCCCGGCACGCAACGATTCACCCGCCTTGAATTTCTTTTGCCCTTTCTTGGGCAGGGGATCTCCCTCCTTGACCAAGTAATCCAGAATGGACCGCCCGCCAAGTTTGTCGAGCACTTCGACGCCAATCGAGGAGGAGGAAGGTATCGCGTCAATGGTTGCTGCTGTGCGAGTAATAATGATCTTGTTATTCTCGAAGGAAATCGGTCCCCCGGCAGCATCGAAGACCGAGATCTTGAAAGTGTTTTCACTAGGCTTCGAGAGGATTACCTCGACCGTCGCGCCGTTCTTCAAAGCGATCCGACCCGAGGACCAGCCGGTATCTAAACTATCTACCTGAAATTCCGCACTGGAGAGCGCTGTACCTCCAAGTTTGACGGCGATTTTGGCACGCGAGTCGGGGGTTCGAGCGACATAGTTGAACGCCAGATCAAGGCGACCTCCAGCACTAATTGCGCCACGCGTACTCTTTCTGCCGCGACTTTGTGAATTCCAGTCGATCGATTCAGCGAATACTGCAGCGCCTTCCGCTACTGCTGTCATGGGGTTAACGTCAGTGGATGGTGCTACCCCAAGTTCAAAGGCAACCTTATCGCGTAGAGGTTTGTACTGTGTCGGTCCACCTACGAAGACCACGCGCTCCACATCGTGCGGACTGAGGCCGGCTTTTTCCATCGTCTCACGGGTAGCTTGGATGGATTCATCCACCTTCTGCGAAATCAAGTCATCGAAGGTTTTCCGGGTAAGGGGAATATCCAGATAGATCTCTTTATCGGAAAGGTCTTTGAAATTCATTCCATCGAAAGCGGGGTCACTGATCAGGACTTCCTCGCTCGAGGAGAGGGCGATCTTTGCCTTCTCGGCAACCCACGTCGCCATTCGGCCCAAGGATTTGAACTGTGGACTGACGATAAAATCCTCTGGAAGGTTGAAGTTGTCCAGGAGCCACGGCTTGACTACGTTATCGAGAAGAATGCGATCAAAATCGCGCCCGCCACACATTGCAATGCCGCCATGCGCCAACAGGTTTACACGCCCCGAAATGCTTTCCGCGAGAGCGATATCCAAAGTGCCACCGCCTAGGTCATAGACGAGAAAGACACCGTCTCCCTTCCGCTGTCGCATGACACTCATAACGGCAGCTACCGGTTCCTGCATCAGAGCGACCTTGCCTATTCCAGCCATGTCCGCAGCGGACATGGTGGCGTCCTTTTGCATCTGGTTAAACGCGGCTGGTACAGTAATGACAGAGCCGGTTTCTGCACTGTTGCGGATTTCTTCGGGCAAGTAACCGAAGAGGACTTTCAGGATCTCGGCAGAACATTCCTCCGGCGTCATGGTTCGCCCGGCTGCCAGAAGCTTGATCGGGGTACTCGTGCCCATTACGCGCTTGAACAATACCGCGGCATTGTCAGAGTCCTTGGCCGCGTTGTCGTAGGCCGCACGCCCCAAGTATTTTCTACCACGCTTATCCACGTAAATCGCGGATGGGGTGACGTCGTGTTGCTCGGGGCTTTTGTACAAGCGGACTGTCTCACCGTCATAGGAGCAAATCGCGCTATTCGTGGTGCCCAGGTCGATTCCGACGTAATTCATGCTTGTACCTTCCGGAGCATTACGGTGCCTTGTTTCTTGAGGCCGTCTGGTCCCATGATGATGGGCTCCACCATCTGGTCGACGAGCAACGCGTCATCCGGACCAAAATCACCTATGTTCAAAGGCGATGCTGCCATGCCGGGATCGAACATGTGCCCTTCTACATTCACAAGCTTGAGACCTGCCGCATCCAGGTTTTGCTCGATCTTCTTCTGGAAGTATCTAAGCTGGTTCACGTAGCGACCTGCTTCCCCAGCATCGAGCTTGTTCACGACACGTGCGAAGATCCGTGAAAACTTCCAGCTCTCCACAGTAATCTCGATCAAGGAGCGTTCTATCTGCTCGGTAGAGCTGTTGTCTTCAGAGGGCATTACCTTCTCCTGACACCGGGAGGCTTGTGAGAGCCACTTGCGGCTTTAGTTTGTTGCTTGATCCATTCATCGATCTCGGCCCTGGGAAAGCGCCACGCGCCACCGACTTTGAATGCGGGGATCTTTCGTGCCCCCGCAAGACGGTAAATCGTCCGCTCGGCGACCTTGAGATACCCAGCGACTTCCGAAAGCGTAAGGATCTCTCGCTCGGCTGTTGCCATTGGAAAAACTAGTGCCTCTCTGTCAAAATTGGCCAATATTGGCAAACATCATAGCCCTTACTAGCCGAACGCTCAACGCTATGCCGGAACATGGTCCCCTGAATCTCGTAGAAGTCGGAAAACTGATCGCCACCGCGAAGCAGCTCGCGAAGCGGTACCGCGCGCTTACCGGTAGGCCGATCGGTATTACAGGGGAGGTTGCCGAGTATGAGGCCGCCCGGATCCTCGGCCTGGAACTGGCTGCGGTGAGGCAGTCAGGTTATGACGCCGTCCGGCACCGTGGGAAATCTATAGACCGTTTGCAGGTAAAGGGCAGGTGCATTCTGAGCAGCAACCCAGGCCAGCGGCTTGGGCGGATTGATCTCACCAAGGAATGGGACGGGGTGGTACTGGTACTCCTGGATGCCAATCTTGAGCCGACTGCGATCTACGAGGCGCGCCGGGCTGAAATCGAGCTGGCACTGTCAGCACCAGGTTCGAAAGCGAGAAACGAACGGGGTGCCCTCAGCATGAACAAGTTCAAGTCTATCGGGATTAAGGTCTGGCCGGCTGGATAGCCGAACCGACGAGAATCGTATGCACAGCTAGGGGAGTCCTTTCGTCATAGGTGCTTCTTGTAGTACGCCCACTGGAGCCGGGCGAGAACCCCCAAGGCTGCTGCAAGCGGTAAGCCGACCCAGCGTACGTCTAGGGTCGCTGGCCAAAGCAGGCTGGCCATCAACCCGGTTGCCATCAGCGCGACCTGAAGGTGCTTGGCGCGGTGGTAGAGGCTCGCCGATTCCCGCCCGCCGGATGCCCTGCGTATCGCACGCTGCGTCAGCCCATCTGCCCCCGCGACGATGTAGGTGAGCACGAGAATCGGCACAACCATTGCCAGCGTCGCAAGACGTACACCGAGCAGCTGCGTTCCGATCATCGCCACCTCGATGGCTTCGATGTTGGCCATATAGGTGTTGCGCACGATCGTGTCCGGGATGGAAAGTGCCGCGCCCTCCGCGAATCGCATTCCCATGTCGTGGATTCCCGTGAACCGGAAGACCACCCCATAAAGAAAATTCGCCGTTCCGGCCACGGCGTCCGGCACCGCGCCCTGCCACGCAGCGAGGTCGCGCCCGCGCGCGAGGTCTGCGGCCAGGATGCTCTTCAACCGGTCGATACCGTCCGGCCAAACCTTGAACACGAATGTCCAATCGACA
>NZ_DATKQC010000147.1:0-4269 GCF_035532915.1 Edaphobacter sp. | reverse complement strand
TTCGAGACGCAGGGCACCCACCTTCACTGCTTCCTCGGTGAGCGCGAACGTGTTCTCGCCGGATGCCATTGTCACCGGCACCACCTCATCGTCGAGCGCCAACCGGCTCCCTTTCCGGCCCACTACGTTGAGCGTCTGATAGCGGCCACTCTTCGTGAGGCTCACCTCGGTACGGAGATATTGCGAGAGGTAGGAACGCTCCAGGGGCGTCCATACCTCGGCATAGCGGTAGATGCAGACGGCTGCCACACTCATCAACGCCAGAAACATCACCGCGTATCTCCACAAAGGATGCCGATTCGGCCACTCACCCGCGTACTCGTTGCGCCCCCACTCTTGACTCATGACTCGCCTCCTGTTGCTACTGCCGCAAGGCGCTCCAGCGCCTTACGCAATTTGTCCTGGTCGGCTCGCTCGATCAGCCTTTGCATCTCCTCGGCTGACAGGGTCTCCCCCTGACTCAGTTTGTAGAGCGCATTCAGGAGGATCGTCCGCAACGCCAGCACTTCGGAGAGGATGGTGTGCTCGGCTGCATTTGGCTTGGCTGCCCTGAGCAAAACATCACGCGCCCATTCGCTGATGGTTTGCCCACCGGCCAGAGCTTCCATCTGGGCATATTCTTCGTCCGTGACTTTCGTGCTGATGGATTTTGTGCGAAGCGAGGGCATGGGATTCCTCCCAACAAAATCAACAAGTTCCCGTATGGGAACCTGAGGTTGCCGCAAAGCGCCGCAAGGGGACTGGTTCGCGGTAAGCCGTTGGGTTTTCAAGAAGTTCCCGTATAGCAACCAAAGTTGCTATACAGCACCCGTTACGGGGTGACGTGTCCGTCCAACTCCCGGTGCCGAAGGCACCGCTCTTCGCAAACGCGCCGCAAACCATCGATTCGCGCTATCAACCCTGTTCGCCATATTCCAGCCGAAGCTCCTCCAGCCACCGCTGCACCTCAGGAAAGGCTGAGGCTTTCTGAGAGAGTTCACGCAGAGCGACCCACTCTCGCTCGGTAAACTCGATGCCCACATCGTTCCGTCTCAGCCAAAGCGTGATCGTCGTGGCACCCTTCTCTTTGCTAGGCGTTGCGACGAAATGCCTGCCGTTCCACGAACGCTTCATGGGCCATCCCGCGAGCATGGTTTGAAACTCGGCCAAGTCCGGGTAGCGGGCGATTAGAAAGCTCATGCGACGAGTCGGACCGAGATCAATCGACATGCCCAACTCAGGGCGACCGATGCCCACAAGGGAAAGCCTCAAATCATCCGACTCCAGCGGTTCGGGCAAGATAATCCGATGGCGAAAATCGTCTTCGTTGGGACCTACGAGGCGCACGGGTTGGCGTTCGTGCCGCAGCGAATGGCCCCGAGCGGCAAGTCCCCATAGAGTTGGCCAGAATGGTGCAAGAGCCTGATCGAGTTTGGAGCCTTCTACCTCTTCGTCGCGAATCGCAACGAGAAGACATCTGGCAACTGAGCCTGGGCGCTCCCATTTTTCAGATGGTTTCAGTAGCAGCTTCCGCGCCGCGATCTGTTTTAGAACTGCTTGGTGATTCTGTTCTGGTTTCTCGTCGGATGTTCGAACGCCAGCGGAGTCGCCGCCGAGGTTGCGAACGTAGTACCACGCGTGCTTTGAGGCCGGATTCTTCCGGGTCAGATAGACGGCTTCGAAAGCATCCAGCAAAGTGACATAAGACTCTCTGGAAGGAATGGCGGGCCAGAGCAGCGGTGGTTCCTGGACCTCCTCCTCCGCTCCGATCTGCACATAGTGCATGAGCACATCCCACTCGGCGACAGCGAGTGCGTGCTGTGATTCCCACTTCTTGCGAATGTGATAGAGGGAAGGGGTCGGCGTACTGAGCATTTCATGACGGGCTGTTTCACGGTCCATTCCTTCGACGCGCTCCTCGATAACGAGGAAGGCGGCCTCACCCAAAGACACCTCACGTTTCAACCGCTCACTAAGAACTCTCTGGTACCGTTCCAGCAGCTTGAGGCGGTCTTCGCTGAGTCGAATTGAGATGACCTCGTGCCGGGGTTTCTTCTTGAGGATCGACATCATGGTTGACATATTCTCCTACACTGTTGTACAGTGTTTACGTTATCGTAGCTCTGCTGGCGGCTGGATGCAAGAAGAATTTTTCTTCACCACTTTCGGAAGCCGGAGAGCCAATCGACGAGGTACTCGTCGATCATCGCAAGCCTTGGAGGAGTCGCTGCCACGCAATGTCCGTACCAACCCAAATCGAGACCTCGGTGCACATCGAGCGGCATTATGCCGTTGCGGAAATCGCCGAAATGTGGAACTTGAGTCCTGATAAAGTTCGTGAGCTATTCGAGAACGAGCCAGGCGTGCTGGTGATTGGTGAACGGAGTCCGCGCCACAAGAGACGGTACGTCACGCTGCGCATCCCTCAGAAAGTGCTCGAACGCGTCCATCATCGTCTATCATCGAAGTCTGGCGTCCGGTAGGAGTATTCCACTATGCTGACCATCTATCGTCGTCACCGCAAAGATTGCAAGCAACGCGCAAAGGGTCGGAAATACCGACACTGCCAATGCCCCATTTGGGTTGACGGAGCACTCGGCGGGAAAGAGATGCGGGAATCGCTAAAGCTCCGCGATTGGCAGCGAGCGCAAGACTTGGTCCGCGAATGGGAAGCCGAGAACCGCCGCACAATCCAGCAGGAAAACCAGGTCACGATTAAGGATGCTCATACGAAGTTCATTGCCGACGCGGAAGCGCGGAGGCTGAACGATGCCACGCTGAACAAATACCGCCTACTCTTCCGACAGCTTGACGGTTTCGCGGAAACATACAAGCTGCAATTCCTCAAGCAGCTGGACCTAGATACGCTTGCAACATTTCGCGCAACGTGGACGCAGGGGCCGCGCACAAGCCTCAAGAAGCTGGAACGGCTCAGGGCGTTCATGCGCTTCGCCGAAAAGAGAAAATGGATTGACGATAATCCGGCGACTGAACTGAAGGCTCCGAAGGTTCCCAACAAGCCGACGATGCCATTCACTCGGGAAGAAATGATCCGCACTCTCACTGCCCTCGGACCCTACGGCAAGAGCGCGGGTATTCGCAACGCCCAGCGGCTGCGCGCATTCGTTCTCCTGTTGCGCTATTCCGGTTTACGGATCGGCGATGCAGTGCAGCTTGATGTAAACCGGGTCAAGGACAATAAACTGCTGCTTCACACAGAGAAGACGGGAGTGCCTGTCTATTGCGTTCTGCCAGAAATGGTTGTCAAAGCGCTGGATGCGGCTCCTCATTCCAGCGCGCGCTATTTCTTCTGGACAGGCAAGTCAACCGTGCGCAGCGCCAAAGGAAAATGGCAACGCAGGCTGCAGCGGCTGTTTGAATTGGCAAAGGTGGCAAGCGGCCATGCTCACAGACTCCGGGATACGTTCGCCGTCGAACTGCTACTCGCTGGCGTGCCACTCGACAGGGTTTCCGTACTACTCGGACACAGCAGCATCCGCATTACGGAGCGTCACTACGCACCTTGGACACGATCTCGACAAGAGCAGATTGAGGCCGACCTGAGAGCTGCTTGGAGCAATGATCCTGTCGTGCTCACCGATGGGAAGGGCACGCCGGAGATGCAAGGAAAAGTGGGCCAGATCAATTGAATGCGGTCTGGCAAACACTGGCCCAGTGTTCGTGTCAGCATTGAAAAACCTTGGTTGCACCTCGTGTGAGTAAAGCCCCCCCGCCTCTGAGAAGCATTCCGAAGGCCAAACGTCACGTTTAGGGCACCGCAATTCTAGTAACTATCACGGTAGCGGTATAAACTGCTGTTAAATCATCGTGCAGAGTATATCGAAGCGAGCGATGCACGAAATGTGACGCTCATTTCACGCGCCTGCGGTTAAGGATTTCTGCATGGTTAGAAGGGAAACATGGCACTCGCCTTTGACCCTCTACGAGAAGCGGAAGAAATACGAGAGCAGCTTGGCTCGGACAAACGGCGACTGATTTTGTTCCTTGGGGCCGGGACTTCCCAGGCCGTCGGCATAGACAGCGTTTCATCCCTAACAACAAACGTCAAACCTGAGCTTAGTGCATCACAACAGGCTCAATTTGACAAAATTCTTGCGGCGCGTTCTGGTTCGCATGTTGAGCACGTACTGAATCACGTCCGCCTCTGCCGCGAGCTAATAGAAGCCAGTGCAACAAAGTCGGCAGACGGTTTCGGCGGTAGCGAAGCAGCTGAGATGGACCGTGCCATATGTAGAGCTATCTACAAAAGAGTAAAAATTGATCCGCCTC
>NZ_DATKQC010000146.1:0-6321 GCF_035532915.1 Edaphobacter sp. | reverse complement strand
ATTGGTTCGAGCGGGTTCATATTCGGCCGCTGCGGAAGGTTGCGATCAAGAAGGCCGAGAAGTGGATGCTGGAACGGTTTGAGAAGTCAGACGGGCTGGGCGCGATTTATCCGGCGATGCTGAACTCTATTGTTGCGCTGCGCTGCCTGGACTACTCCGTCGATGACCCGCAGATGATTCGGGCGATGGATGAGTTTGAGAAGCTGGGTATCGACTGCCCCGAAGGAACGCCCGATTATGCTCCCCCAACCTTTCGCATGCAGCCATGCTTCCCTCCGGTTTGGGATACGGCGCAGGCGATGTATGCGTTGGGTGAGGCTGGTATCGCCAAAGACGATCCGCGCATGTTGAAGGCTGCGGACTGGATTCTCTCCAAGGAAGTTCGCCAGAAGGGTGACTGGGCGGAGAAGGTTAAAAATGTCGAGCCGGGTGGATGGTACTTCGAGTTTAACAATGAGTTCTATCCGGACATCGACGACACGGGGCAGGTTCTGCTGGCATTGAACTTCGTCGACAATCCTCGCGAACGTTACCAGCACGAGGTTTGTCAGCGCGCGTTGAACTGGATTTGGGCGATGCAGTGCAAGAACGGCGGCTGGGCGGCTTTTGATAAGGACAACACCAAGAGCATCTTTCAGTACGTTCCTTTTGCCGACCACAATGCCATGCTCGACCCGCCGACGGTCGACATCACGGGCCGGATGCTGGAGATGCTGGCGCAGTATGGCTTCACGCGGAAAGATCCGCGGGTCGAGAAGGCTGTGCAGTTCATCCTGAAGGAACAGGAATCGGACGGAAGCTGGTTTGGGCGCTGGGGCGTCAACTACCTTTACGGCACGTTCCTGGTGCTGCGCGGGCTGGAAGCGATGGGCTTCTGGAACCATGAGACCGCGATTCAGCAGGCTGCCGAATGGATTCGCATGGTGCAGAACGCCGACGGCGGCTGGGGTGAGACGTGCGGCACTTACGACGATCCTAACCAGCGCGGCATCGGCCCGAGCACACCGTCACAGACGGCATGGGCGCTGCTTGGCCTGTTGGCTGCCGGAGACACTCGCTCGGATTCAGTGGCAAAGGGGATTCGCTGGCTGGTCGATAAGCAGCACGAGGACGGAAGTTGGAGCGAGCTTATGCCGGGACGCAACGGTGAAAGCTATTACACCGGAACCGGCTTTCCGCGCGTTTTTTATCTTGGATATCACCTGTATAAGCAGTATTTTCCGCTGTTGGCGCTGACAACGTATCACCGTGCCATGGAAAGTGCAGCGGCGAAGTAGCAGCACGCAAAAGATTCATCGGAGGAAAGACTGATGGCCGTACCAGTTTCGCAGGCATGGACAGTTGCAAGTTACGTTTTGAAGCAGAAGCTGACCGGGCGCAAGCGTTATCCGCTCGTGCTGATGCTGGAGCCCTTGTTCCGCTGCAATCTCGCATGCGCAGGTTGCGGAAAGATCCAGTATCCTGCCCACATTCTGAAGCAGGACCTTTCGCCGGAGGAGTGCTTCAGAGCGGTTGAAGAGTGCGGCGCGCCAATGGTGTCGATCCCGGGCGGCGAGCCGTTGCTGCATCCGCAGATGCCGGAGATTGTTGCCGGGCTTGTGGCGCGGAAGAAATATGTTTACATGTGCACGAACGCGCTTCTGCTCAAGGAGAAGCTGCATCTCTTCAAACCGAGCAAGTATCTCTCCTTCTCTGTCCACGTAGACGGTCAGCGCGAACATCATGACTTCTCAGTCTGTCGCGAAGGTGGTTACGATATCGCCTTGGGTGGAATACGCGCCGCGGTGGCAGCGGGCTTCCGCGTGACGACGAACACCACTCTTTTTGATGGCGCGGATCCGAACAGCGTGCGTGCGCACTTTGACGAGATGATGGCTGCGGGCGTGGAGAGCATGATGGTTTCGCCAGGCTATACCTACGACAAAGCTCCGGACCAGAACCACTTCCTGGGTAAGGCGAAGTCGCGCAGGATGTTCCGGGCGATTCTCTCCAACCGCAATAAGAGCTGGGAGTTCAATACCCATCCGCTGTTCTCGGAGTATTTGATGGGCAAGCAGAACTTCGAGTGCACGCCCTGGGGTATGCCGACGTTCTCCATCTTTGGCTGGCAGAAGCCTTGCTACCTGCTGCAGGACGGCTATGCGGACACCTTCAAGGAGTTGATGGAGAGCACGCAGTGGGAGAACTATGGCGCCAAGAGCGGCAATCCGCGATGCGCGAACTGCATGGTGCATTCCGGACACGAAGCCTCCGCGGTGGATTACAACTTTGGCTCGCTCAAAGGATTTCTGGTAACGGCCAAGAAGTACATGTTCCCATCGCTCTATCCGGATGCAGATGCGCAGAAGCTGCTGAACGAATGGAGGCCCGAGCATGGCGGCCCGCTGGTCCAGATTCAGGCTCCTTCGACCACGACCGATGACCAACTACAGACGGTTTCAGGAGACTAGGCCCCATGGCGACAGAGCAACAGGAACACCTGAAGATTGAGCAATTGCGGCACCAGAGCGCGGACGAACTGGAACACATCGAAGGCCGTGAGCGGGAGAATCTTGAAGGCTGGATTCCTGCGCTGGCTACCGATACAGAGGTTCGCGACGCGCTTGAAAAGGCATTCGACTATCGCGGCGACGTCACCATCACACGCAAAGACGGCACGAAAGTTGAAGGGTATCTCTTTGATCGTCGCTCCGGTTCTTCTTTGTCCGATTCCTCTGTGCGTGTCATTCCGTCGGCTGCGCGCGAGAAGGTGAGCATCGCCTACGCCGATATCGCAGCGCTTGCGTTCTCGGGACGCGATACTGCCGCGGGTAAGACCTTCGAGGCCTGGGTCAAGAAGTACTGGGAGAAGAAGGCGGCCGGCGAAAAGAACATCCAGATCGAGCCTGAGAAGCTGGACTGATCTGCTTTCACTTAAAACACTGCGTCGTTCCTGAGAAAGAATAGGGAAGAGAACAAAACGTGCGCGTATTTATTACTGGGGCGACAGGCTTCGTGGGTGGCCATGTGGCGCGAGCGTATGCATCGGGGGGAGCAAGCCTTCGTCTGCTAACGCGGCAGACCAGCCGCCTCGATTCGCTCGCGGGGATCGACGCAGAGACGGTTGTTGGAGATTTGCGCGAGCCGGAGAAGCTGCGCTCGGCTCTTATGGGCTGCGATGCTCTGGTGCATGTTGCGGCGGACTACCGCCTGTGGGTTCGTGACCCAGCGCAGATGTATGCGGCTAACGTTGATGGCACACGCGAGCTGCTCAGAATCGCGCGAGAGGTTGGCGTTCCGCGTGTCGTTTACACCTCCAGCGTGGCTACGATGGGCTTCAAGAGCGACGGCTCCATTGTGAATGAAGAGACGCCCGTCTCGCTTGCGGACATGATTGGCCCCTATAAACGCTCGAAGTTTCTCGGCGAGCAGGAGGCTATTCAAGCCGCGCAGTCCGGCCAACATGTCATGATTCTGAATCCCACCACGCCGATAGGACCCGGCGATGCCAAGCCTACGCCGACGGGAAGAATCGTTGTGGACTTCCTCAACAAAAAGTTTCCGGCTTATGTCGACACCGGTCTCAATCTGGTAGACGTTGACGAGGTGGCAAGAATGCACGTTGTCGCGCTGCAGAAGGGAACGCCTGGTGAGCGATATATTCTCGGGGGCGAAAACCTGACGCTCAAGCAGATTCTTGATCGCATGTCCTCGATCACTGGTCTGCCTTCGCCTACGATGAAGGTGCCGCATGCCGTGGCCATGGCGTTTGCCTTCTTCGAAGAGAATTTTACCGGCAGGCTTCGCGGTAAAGAGCCGCGTGCGACGGTAGAGGCAGTGCGCATGGGGCAGAAGATCATGTTTGCTTCCTCTGCCAAGGCAGAGCGCGAGCTGGGCTTCAAGATTATTCCCGTCTATCACGCTCTCCGCACTGCAATTGATTGGTTCATCGCGCATGGCTACGCGCCTGCACTCGACAAGCAGCTATGAGAGAGTGCCCTGCCATCATCGCCGCCTTGCCGCGAGAGGTAAAGGCGCTTGTTCGCGGATGGCGGGAGCACCGGCTGCCTGGCAAAATTACCGCGTATACGAATGACTTTGCTGTCGTTGCCTGTGCAGGTATGGGAGCGGAGCGCGCGACGCTCGCCGTACAGGCTGCTCTCTCATTAAAACCGGTTACCTCTGTTCTCTCAGTTGGGCTCGCAGGTGCATGCGATCCTGATCTTCATGTAGGTGATATCGTTCGTGCCGGGGTTGTCATCGATGCCCGCACCGGCGAACGTTATTCCCATTCGCTCTTCAAGCAAATATTGATTACCACTTCGGCGATTGCAGGCAGTAAAGAGAAGCAGCGTCTCTATGCCTCCTACCAAGCCAGCGCTGTCGATATGGAAGCTGCGACTGTGGCCCGGCTTGCAGAGGCGCACCATCTCTCTTTCCGTGCCATTAAATCTATCTCCGACGAGGCCACGTTCGAGATGCTGGAGCTCGCGCAGTTTGCGACCGCGGACGGACAGTTCCGAGAGACGGCATTCGCCGCGCATTCTGCTCTTCGTCCGCAACTTTGGCCAAAACTCTTCGCGCTTGCGGGCAACAGCAAACGTGCCGTGCAGGCACTTACTACCGAACTTGAGTCGCAGCTAAACTGGTATCGCCAGCAAGGATAAGGAAATCCGTTGACATTACAGCAAAATGAAACAGAGGCCGTTACGGCTACCATGCGCGCCGCCGTCTATCGCGGTATCAACGACGTTCGCGTTGAGACTGTTCCCGTGCCGGAGATCGGCCCCGGCGAAGTGTTGGTGAAGATTCATACCTGCGGAATCTGCGGTACCGACCTTAAGAAGATCCATAGCGGCTCTCACGATGCGCCACGCATCTTTGGCCACGAGATGTCCGGCACAATTGTCCGCATCGGTGAAGGCGTTATCAACTTTGCATTAGGCGACCGCGTTATGGCTTATCACCATATTCCCTGCGGTGAGTGCTACTACTGCCGCAAGCAGACCTTTGCGCAGTGCGAGGTCTATAAGAAGGTTGGCTGTACTGCCGGCTTCGCTCCCTCGGGTGGCGGCTTTGCCGAGTATATTCGCGTGATGGACTGGATCGTGCGCCGCGGATTGGTGAAGGTGCCCGACGATATTCCCTTCGAGCAAGCTGCCTTTCTTGAGCCGGTCAATACCTGCTACAAGGCTATTCGTCTGCTTAATCTGCAGCCTGACGAGACGGTGTTGGTGATTGGACAGGGTTCTATTGGCATTTTGCTGGCTGCGCTTGCCCGTCAAACCGGGGCGACCGTTTTAACCAGCGATCTTTATCCTGAACGTCACGCTGTCGCTGCGAAGTTCGGGCTGCATCATCCGCTCGATGCTCGTGGAGATGTAGTCGCCGCCACAAAGGCAGCCACGGAAGGACGCGGCGCGGATGTGGCGTTGCTGGCCGTGGGGGGTAACAGTCTTATCAAGGTGGCGATGGATGCGATTCGTCCGGGTGGACGTGTCCAGCTCTTTGCGCAGACGCAGCATGGCGAGGCACCCTTCGATCCAGCCGCGGTCTGCATGGACGAGAAGACATTGATGGGATCGTATAGTGCTTCGGTCGCGATTCAGGATGATGTCACGCGCATGGTCTTCGATGGCTATCGCAATGGCTTTGACTTGACGCAGTTGATCTCGCACCGTTTCTCACTTGAGGACGCTATCGCTGCAATCGACCTGGCATCGCATCCACAGGCTGATTCGCTAAAGATCGTCATCCAGCCCGGGCGATAAGTTTTTGAGAGGCCGAAGGAAGCAAGAGATACAACATTAAGGCATGGAAGCGGTCAAAGCGTTCTTAGCGCGATAACGCTGACATTCTTGTCGGGAGCCTCTTGTGGCAGCGAGATCTGCACGCCGTTCTCCGTCTGCTGGAAGGTCAGTGGCTGATTGTTGGCCAGGAGACGTGCCGATAAAATCTTTGGCTTGACAGTGTTTAATTGCAGCGCTGAGGTGGGCCAATCCAGGAGGTGTATGTAGAGATTGTTCCCCTTCGCAGTGGTGCGGTACGCTTGTTCTCCCTGGATGGGACCGTAGGTTGTGCCATAGATGGCGTCGCCATTGATGGTGATCCAGTCGCCGATAGATCGCAGACGCTCCTGAAACTCGGGCTGAATCATTCCATCAGGCTGAGGGCCTACATTGAGAAGGAAGGTGCCTCCGCGGCTTGCAACCTCGACCAGACCTCGAATCAGGTCGCGTGAAGATTTATAGTCGTGGTCGTTGGCGTTGTAGGCCCATGTATTGTTGATGGTCATGCAGGTCTCCCAGAGCTGAAAGTCTGCGGCGGAAGGTACGCCTGGAT
>NZ_DATKQC010000145.1:0-3508 GCF_035532915.1 Edaphobacter sp. | reverse complement strand
CAGCGCGATTTCCTTCAAGTCCAGAACCCATTCGCGAGCTTGCTGATTTCCGTTCCCCGACTCAGCCTGCAGCTTCGTCGCCAGATCTTTCATCTCCTGATACACCTGCTGCGACGAGTTCTGCAGTTGGCTGTACTGCTGATCGATTGTTTGAACATCCATCCTTCTGTTCCTGCTTTCTCAAAATTGTCGATGCGACGTTGCAGTTCGGCGTGCGTCTGCAACCACGCCGAATTGTGTCATCCCTTCCATTGTAAGACGCGGAAATCCAACTCCGTTTTCTCCGTACTGCGTGCTACCTCCTTCACAATCACCTACGAAAAGTCGTAACCGGATGTTCATTCGGCTGTAACTAAATCGCAACTTTTTGAAGCGACGATGGCTGTGATGGTCGTCACATCTTCCACCTTGGCGTTTCCACGCAAGCGGTGGCAGAAGAAAGCACCCATCCAGTCATCGTCCCAATCAAGTGTCAAATTTCCAGGAGGTTTCAAAGAGTGCGCAAGTTACTTGTCGTGTGTGGAATTGTGCTGTGCTGTTTCTTCTGTGCGAGTGCCCGAGGAATCGTACCGCCCAGTAAGTCGGCACAGGTCCGAGGGAAAGTAGTTGACGCCGCTGGGGCCGCAGTTTCTTCTGCGGCTGTTACGTTAACCGATTTATCAACGAACACAGCGAATCACGCGACGACCCGGTCAGACGGCACCTTCGACTTCAGCGGTGTATCCGCCGGGCCATATATTATTTCCATCGAGAAGTCGGGATTCGAGTCGTACTCCGAGCGGCTCTCGCCGGCAACACAGAACAACATCACGGCCACGCTGCAAGTGGCAAAATTGAACGACAGCGTGGTCGTTCGTGGAACCGTTAACCCCGAGGCCACGCCCGTGCCCTCCCGCGAAGACGTCTTGCTGATGCCGCAGACGGTGCGCGTGCTCGACCGCAAGCAATTGGACGCGGCTGGCCCGGTGGCCGGCGGAGCGCAGATGCTGCAATACACCCCAGGCGCGAATGTGATGGGTTATGGCCAGACAGGCGCCACAAAGTACACGGTCATCCTGAACGGCCTTCAGCAGGGCTGGGCAGGCGAGGCGACGAGCTTCATTGGGGCGGGTTCGCTGGACATTACGTATGACGGCATTCCGGTGGTCGACCCGGCCACTGGTTTGTGGCAGTCGGCGACCATGCCGCAGAATCTGGTGATTCAGGATGTGCAGGTGAACTACGGACCCGGCCCGGCAGATGGCCGCTGGTACACCGATGTAGGCGGACGAGTGGAGTTCACGCCTGTTCAGCCGACCGAAGAACGCCACCTAAGCGTAGCCGCCACGCAAGGCCCCGACAATCAGCAGAACTTCGCGTTCGTGGGCAATACCGGCCACTTCAAGGGATGGTCAACGGTGCTAGGCGGTGGCCTGGGGCGAGCTGACGATTTCCGGGAGGCTCCGGACGGCTTCGGCAACCACACTCGGAACGGCTCGGTATTCGGCAAGACTGTCAGGACAGCCTCAGCGGGGAGTTTTACCTTCGGCGTTCTTTATGCCAAGGGAGGCGGCTATCGCCCCACGGTGATTCCCACCGCAGACGTGCAGCTAATCGACCCCGTCAGCGGCATCCACTTCAGCCAGCCGGGATGCGGATTTTATTGCGCTCTGCCGTACGCCTCCTATAACAAGTACGACACCAATGAGATGTTTATGACATATGCGCGCCAGAGAATGTATTTTAGCCCTACATCCACTCTTGAGAATTCGGCATGGTACACGCACATTCGCCGCTTTCACCGGAGAAATCAGGATGCTCTTGCCCAGGGCTCCCAAGTCGACGAGTGGAACAACCCGCATAGCAACATGTTTGGGGACCAGATCCGCTTCACTCAGGTCCTCCCTTACAACACAGTCAGCTTCGGCGGCTACCTCATTAGCGAGGTCTATAACTCGCATAACCTTTTCTATAATCCCATCGACGGAGGAAGCGGGTCCCAGCAGATCGTCGGTGTTGGTTCGAAGTTCCGCTCTGGATACTTCCAGCAGGACAACGTAACCTTCTTTGCCCAGGACGATGTTCACCCGATTGCCCGCATCCACATCATTCCCAGTGTGCGCGTCGATGGTTTCTCGACCAACTACAGCGACCAGGCGCAGCGGGACATCACCTTCGCCCCTAACACCTACTTCACCCAAAACTCGGATGGCACGGTATCCCCGTCTGCCGGTCCTGTCTATGAGACTCACTGCGCGTTGTATCCCCAGGGCCAGACTCCGAACGAAGACCCCTTTAACAATGTCTTCGGGACTCCCGTCAATTCTTCCGATGGCAACGCAGCAAAAGACCAGGGCTCTCTCTGCGGGGCGCATGAGAGCCGCTCGGCCGTCGAACCCGGCATTGACGCTTCTGTAATGCCCAAGGATTGGCTCATGATCTACGGCGGCTATGACGTCATCTATCGCTCTCCCGCGCTGGGCGGCGGCGGCGGCCAGTTCCAGGCCGTAAACCCGACCTATTACACGCTGGCCAAGGCCGCCTACGGTCAATTCGGAGGTAAGATTCACTTCACGAACGCGCCGGTGCTCAGAAATTTCATCGCCGGGGTGAGTTACTTCCACAACGATTACACGAACCAGGAGATCGACTTCGAAACAGCCAACGGAGTTGAGGAAACCGGCGGCGGCGACTCCACCTACCATGGCGTCGACGCCTTCTTCGACGCCGATCCGAGCAGCAATCTCCACTTCTTCTTCAATTTCTCCGGAGAGGCGACGAACTTTACGAAGTATATTCAGGGTGGCCCGAGCCTGGCGGAATGCGCGGCGCAGAAGCTAACCTGCGTCTCCTATGCCAACATCCCAGTCTCCTATGTTCCGGATATCACCTTAAATACGGGCGTCTACTACGGAATCCAATACCACGACCGCACGATCCTTGAGCCGCGCTTCTGGGTGGAATCGACTGGCAAGCAATACATATGGTCGAATAACGGGATCTTGAATAGCGGGATCGCTGGCCCGACCAAAACGAGCATGCCGTCGTACACGATAGCGAATCTCTCCTTCAATGCTCCCGTTGTTTTCAAAAAACAATCATTCAACCTGCGTCTCGATCTGTTGAACGTTGGCAATACGCAGTACAACGAATTCGAGTACATTTCCAGCGGCCAGTATTTTGCCGCGCTTGCTCCGGATCCAACTAACCTTCCGAATGGCTACATCAACGCCTATCCCGGAGCGCCCCGCATGATCTACGGCACGATCACCTATCAATTCTGATTGCGCCAGGAAGAAAGTCAGAACGCCAAAAGGCCCGCCTTTCGAGACGGGCCTTTGCTGTTCGATGCGCTCTCGTAAAAAAGGGCTCGGCAAAGCTCTTCAGTGATTTGCCAACGAGCGGCACGCGACTGCATCCTAAAGAGCAGGCAGTACAAATCCAAAACCGAAGAGAGCACAACCCCGATGGAATTTCGCTATACGCTCCCAGCCAAGCTTGAGCAGGATTTTTCCGCCGCTGTCGCGGA
>NZ_DATKQC010000144.1:0-17041 GCF_035532915.1 Edaphobacter sp. | reverse complement strand
CCCAATCCCTTCGGTAAATGGTTTCGCCACGCCGTCCATGTCTCCGCATCCGGCTCGACATGAAACTGCAGTCCGTAGGCCCGGGTTGCAAATCGGAAAGCCTGATGCGGGTACATTGGGCTCCCAGCCAGCAACACGGCGCCTTCCGGCAAGGTGAAGGTGTCGCCGTGCCAATGAAAGACAGGAACAGAAAGACCGGCGCCGGCGAACAGCGGATCCTCTTGCCCTGCTGCGGTTAGTTCTATTGAGCCGAAACCGATTTCAGATCCATGTCCGGGAAACACCTTGGCTCCGAGCGCCTTTGCCAAGAGCTGCGCTCCCAGGCAAACACCGAGCAGAGGAACGCCGCGCCGGGCCACCGTTGCCAACAATTCGCATTCTTTTATGAGAAATGGGTATCGTTCGTCTTCATACGCGCCCAATGGACCACCCATCACCACCAGACCGTCTACCTGATCCGCATCGGGGAGCGGATCTTCGCGGTCGAGCCGTCGTATATCGGTTTTGTACCCTCGCTTCTCCGCCTCTCGGATAATGATCCCCGGTCCTTCCCATTCAACATGCTGCAAAACAACCCAACGGTTATCCATGGTATGTCATTCTCGCATGGCCACTCTGCACCCACAGCGACCAAAGTCTCATGGCATTTCCGACTCTTCGCAGCCCATCCCAATCTCCGTAGTGTGCCGTGATGCATTACACACGTACTTCTGGTTGTGATGAATGGCCTATTGCGATTCGCATCAACTGTAGAGAAGCTGGTTAAGTTCGTGTTTTGGGCAATTGTTTCCCTGACCTACAGAACAGGCGGCATAGGAGATGCTGGATTGCTGCCAAGCGCGAAGCAATGGAACGGCTCATGGAATTCGAGCGACATAGGTGTAGGGGTCCGCGCAGAGGCATGTTTTACCTCGGCGAGATCGCCGTGCATCGGGGGATCGAATGACTGTATGGCCCTTGGCCGTCTATTTTGCGGCGGTGCTTCTCATCGTAGTGGTGATGCTGAGCCTTTCGTATGTTCTGGGACAGCGCCATGATGAGCCCTCGACCGGCTCGCAGTATGAGTCCGGCATCGTCTCCGAGGGTTCAGCACAGGCGCGTTTGTCGGTGAAGTTCTTTCTGACGGCGGCCTTCTTTGTGGTCTTCGACCTTGAGGCTGTCTTTCTCTTCCTTTGGGCTGTTGCCGGTCGTGACCTCGGCTGGTCTGGCTATGTAGAAATGGCTATCTTCGTCGGCGTTCTGCTGGCTGCCCTTGTCTATCTCTGGCGCACCGGAGCGCTTGACTGGTATCCCGCTACTGCGCGTGGGAAGGAGCGGCCTTAATGCGCTCTCCGGCCGAGCAGCGCAACGCTCTCGTAGAGCTAGTGCGGCCAGGCGAAGACCCGACAGAAAACGCCGTTCGGCGCAGCGTTGTCTTTTCGCGCCTCCAGGACCTTCTCGGTTGGGGACGAAAGAACTCTATCTGGCCGTTCAATTTCGGGCTCTCCTGCTGCTACGTCGAGATGGCCACGAGCCTGACCAGCAAGTACGACATCTCTCGATTCGGTGCAGAGGTCATCCGCGGAACACCGCGGGAAGCTGACCTGATGGTGGTTGCAGGCACCGTCTTCATCAAAATGGCTCCCGTCATTCTCCGTCTCTATCAGCAGATGATGGAACCCCGGTGGGTGATCTCCATGGGTTCCTGCGCCAACTCTGGAGGAATGTATGACATCTACAGCGTGGTGCAGGGAGTCGACAAGTTTCTTCCGGTTGACGTGTATGTTCCCGGCTGCCCACCGCGGCCTGATGCATTCGAGCAGGGTTTGATCCTGCTCCAGAAAGCTGTCGGGACCGAGCGGCGGCCTCTGAGCTGGGTGGTCGGTCCGCAGGAAACGACACGCGCACTTCTCCCATCCCAACGCGACATCAATCGCGGAGAAAGACAACGCGCCACAACGCTTCGTCCGGTAGACGAGATCTGATGATGCTCACCATCGCCCCACAATCCGTTGCTCCCTCTGCTTCCGCGGATGAACTCAGAGCATCGCTTGGAGAAGATGCGATCGCGACGCAGGTAACGGCGGACGGGATTCCGACCTTCTGGGTTGCGCCAAAGCACGTCCACAGAGTGCTTGACCGGCTGAGGACAGAAGTTGATCGACCCTACCGAATGCTCTACGACCTCACGGCCGTCGATGAGCGGATGAGAACGCATCCCCAAGATGCGCCGGCTAGTGATTTCACGATTGTCTACCATCTGCTTTCATTCGACCGCAACGAATACATCCGGATCAAGGCGCCTCTCAAGGAGGAACGAGCAGCGATCGACACAATCACCGATCTTTGGCCAGCGGCGAACTGGTACGAGCGGGAAGTCTGGGACATGTTCGGGATCCGTTTCCAAGGTCATCCGCACCTTGAACGTATTCTCATGCCCCGGACATGGGTTGGACATCCGCTCCGCAAAGATCACCCGGCGCGCGCAACGGAGATGGGACCCTTTCAGCTTCCCGACGCAAAACAGGAAGCAGAACAGGAGGCGTTACGATTCCGGCCCGAAGAATGGGGTATGAAGTCCGGTCGCGACGGTCAGGACTTCCTGTTCCTTAATGTGGGTCCGCAGCATCCGGGTACGCACGGTGTGCTGCGGGTGATTTTACAGTTGGACGGCGAAGAGATCGTCGATGCTGTGCCCGACATTGGTTACCACCATCGCGGCGCCGAGAAGATGGGTGAGCGCCAGTCCTGGCACACCTACATCCCCTATACGGACCGCGTCGATTATCTCGGCGGCGTGATGAACAACATGGCCTACCTGATGGCGGTAGAGAAGCTCGCCGGAATTCAGGTGCCGCCCCGCGCCCAAGTGATCCGGGTGATGCTGGCCGAGCTTTTTCGCATCATCAGCCACCTGGTCTGGTACGGAACCTTTGCACAGGACCTCGGGCAGCTCTCTCCTGTGTTCTACACCTTTAATGACCGCGAGCGAGCCTTCGGCATCATCGAGGCGATCTGTGGGGCGCGCATGCATCCCAATTGGTTCCGCATCGGCGGTGTGGCGCAGGATCTGCCGAGAGGCTGGGACGGGCTGATCCGGGATTTCCTGAAGTACCTTCCTCCGCGGCTCGCCGAGTACGACAAGGAGGTAATGCAGAACTGGATATTCAAAGGACGCACGCAGGGTGTGGGCACCTTCACAAAGGATGAGGCTATCGAATGGGGAGTCACCGGGCCCGGTCTGCGCGCCTGCGGATTTGCGTGGGACTTCCGCAAGACCCAACCCTACTCCGGCTACGAGCACTTCGAATTTGATATCCCGACTGGGACTCACGGAGATTGCTACGATCGCGGCATGGTGCGCGTCGAAGAGATGCGCCAGAGCCTCCGCATCATCGAGCAGTGCGTCGACAACATGCCGGAGGGCCCCTACAAATCACTCGATGCGCGCGCCTGCCCTCCGCTCAAAGATCGCACCATGCACGATATCGAAACGCTTATCACCCACTTTCTGGGGGTGAGTTGGGGACCGGTGATTCCGCCCGGTGAAGCACTAGGTGCAATTGAGGCCACAAAAGGAAACAACGGATATTACCTGGTGAGCGATGGAAGCACGACCTCCTATCGCACCCGGATTCGCACGCCTTCTTTCGCGCACATGCAGATGCTTCCCCTGTTGGCTCGCGGCCGGATGATTCCCGATCTGCTCGCCATCCTGGGCGCGATGGACTTTGTACTGGCCGACGTAGACCGATGACGATACGACGAGGACAAGCATGTTAACGGTTGAGGAACGAGAGGAGATCGAGGCGGAACTGGCGCGTTACCCCACGAGAGAAGCGGTATGCATTGACGCGATGAAAATTGTGCAACGGCATCGCGGATGGGTTTCCGACGAGAGTGTGCGCGATATCGCCGACCTGCTCGAAATGTCTGCGGCGGATCTCGACGGGGTGGCGACGTTCTACAACCTGATCTTTCGCAAGCCAGTAGGCCGGCATGTGGTGATGCTCTGCAATAGCGTGAGCTGCTGGATTCTGGGCTATGAACGGATGCGCGAGCACCTCACCAAGCGATTAGGGATTCAGTTCGGAGAGACCACGCCCGACAACCGGTTCACTCTCTTGCCGATCGTTTGCCTCGGCGCGTGCGATCATGCGCCGGCAATGCTGGTGGACAACGAGTTGCATACCGACCTTGGTCCAGATCGGATCGACGAAGTGCTGGAGGCATACAAGTAGCTGTGACCCAGGAGAGACCACTGACGGAGGCGATTCCACTCGACGGCAAGGGGCTTAGCCTGCGCGGATATGAGCAGGTGGGTGGCTACCAGGGATTGCGCAAAGCTCTGCGCGAGATGACCCCTCAAGCCGTACAGGAGGAAGTGAAGAAGGCCGGCCTGCGTGGCCGCGGCGGAGCGGGCTTCCCCACCGGAATGAAGTGGAGCTTTGTGCCAATGGGTGATAACGTGCCACGGCCCAAGTACGTGGTTGCCAACGCCGATGAGATGGAGCCCGGTACATTCAAGGATCGTTATCTGATGGAAGGCAATCCCCACCAGTTGATTGAGGGGCTGATCCTGGCTGCCTACGCTACCCAGGCGAATGTGGCTTTCATCTTCATTCGCGGCGAATACAAGCTGGCTCAGGAACGATTGGCCAAAGCAATTGCCGACGCATACGCGGCTGGATATTTGGGAAAGAACATCCTCAAATCGGAATTCGCATTGGAGATGATTCTGCACGTGAGCGCAGGCCGCTACATGTGTGGCGAGGAGACCGGTTTGCTCAACGCCCTCGAAGGCAAGCGGGCTAACCCCCGCTCCAAGCCGCCGTTTCCGCCCGTCGCCGGTCTTTGGGGTAAGCCGACCACGGTAAACAATGTCGAGACGCTGGCGAACGTGCCGCACATTTTGGCAAAGGGCTTTACCTGGTATCAGAGCCTGAGCCGAAGCAAAGATTATGGCACGAAAATCTATGGCGCGAGCGGCAAAGTCAAGCGACCCGGCTTATGGGAACTTCCTATGGGCACGCCGATGCGCGAAATCCTTGAAGAACACGCCGGCGGCATGCGCGACGGTCTTCGATTCCGCGGAGTGCTCCCCGGCGGCGCATCGACGGACTTTCTCGTCGAAGAGCATCTCGACGTTCCGATGGACTTCCTCGAAGTGCAGAAGGCCGGAAGCCGGCTTGGTACCGGCACCATGATCGTCCTCGACGATCACACCTGTCCCGTGGGGATGACTTCGAATCTGATTCACTTCTTCGCCCAAGAGTCTTGCGGCTGGTGCACTCCGTGCTGGAGCGGCCTGAATTGGGCGAAGCAAATCCTCGCCGCAATGGAAGAAGGACGCGGGAAACCGGGAGATCTCGACAAGCTCGCATTCCAAACGAAATTCCTGGCGCCCGGGAACACGTTCTGCGCGCTTGCGCCAGGCGCGGCCGAGCCCCTGCAAAGCGCATTGAAGTACTTCCGCGAGGACTTTGAACACCACATTCGTGAACAGCGTTGTCCCTGGAAGTCGTGATGTGGAGAGCCTGATGGGAATCATCTACATCGACGGAAAGCCCTATGAAGCCGACCCGCAGAAGAACCTGCTGCACGTCTGTCTTTCGCTTGGGTTTGACCTGCCGTACTTCTGCTGGCACCCAGCCCTGGGATCGGTTGGCGCCTGCCGCCAGTGTGCCATCAAGCAATTCAAAGACGAACAGGACAAAAAGGGCAAGCTTGTGATGGCATGCATGACACCGGCCTCGCCGGATGCACGGATTTCCCTGCTTGACCCGGATGCGGTGGCCTTTCGCGCGGGAGTCATCGAAGGAATGATGCTGAGCCACCCCCATGACTGCCCGGTGTGCGACGAGGGCGGTGAATGCCATCTGCAGGACATGACGGTGATGACGGGCCATGACTACCGCCGAGCAGAGTTTCAGAAACGCACATTCCGGAATCAGGACCTCGGACCCTTTGTTTATCACGAGATGAACCGGTGCATCCAGTGTTATCGCTGTGTGCGCTTTTATCGGCAGTATGCCGGAGGAAACGACCTGAATGCCTTCAGCATGGCAAATACGGTCTTCTTCGGGCGCAACGAAGACGGCGTCCTCGAGAATGAGTTCGCGGGCAATCTCATCGAGATTTGCCCAACAGGCGTGTTCACCGACCGTACGCTGCGGAACCACTACACCCGCAAATGGGATCTCCGCATGGCGCCATCGATCTGCGGTCAGTGCGGGATCGGATGCAATGTAACAGTGGGAGAACGATATGGACTCCTGCGCCGCGTCGTGAACCGGTTCCACAGCGAGGTGAACGGCTATTTCCTCTGCGACCGTGGCCGCTTCGCTTACGAATTCGTCAATAGTCCGAACAGAATTCGGACGCCACAGCTCGACGGAGAGGCGATTTCCGGTGAAGCAGCGGAGTGGGAATTCCAAGCCCTGATCGCAAACAGAGAAAAGTTGATTGGGATTGGATCGCCGCGGGGGTCTCTTGAGGCCAATTTTGCGCTGCGGCAACTCGTTGGCGCGGATCGATTCTTTGCCGGCGTTGAGAGCAAAGAGTGGACGCTGATTACAACAATGGTCGATATCCTCAAGCGAGGGTCCGCACGTTCCCCATCATTGAACGAAATTGAACACTCTGATGCGGTTCTAATCCTGGGCGAAGATGTGACCAACTCGGCGCCACGCATGGCGTTGAGTCTGCGGCAGTCGGTCCGCCAGCAGCCGATGGAAGTTGCCAAAAAGCTGCGGGTTCCCCTCTGGATGGATGATGCCGTCCGCGAAGTTGTGCAGGAACAGCGGGGACCGCTCTTCATCTCCGCACCGTTCGCCACGCGTCTTGATGACGTGGGCACGATTACATATCGCGCAGCCCCAGACGATGTCGCACGCCTGGGTTTTGCCGTTGCACATGAAATCGATGCGCATGCACCGGAGGTCCCCGGGCTACATGAGGAGGTGCGTGCGATGGCTCGCGTGATTGCAGACGCACTGAAAAAGGCTAAGCGGTCGTTGGTTGTCTCAGGGCCGAGTTGCCGCAGTGTTGCCGTAGTGGAATCCGCGGCCAGTGTGGCCAAGGCGCTCTGCAGTTCCGGTCAGCCAGCGATGCTCAGCCTGATTACACTCGAGTGCAATAGCTTTGGGTTGGCCCTTCTCGGCGCGCGTCCGCTCAATGAGGCGGTGGCGCTGACCGCAAAAGATCGAACTGTCATTGTGCTGGAGAACGATCTCTATCGCCATCTGCCCGCCAAGAGAGCGGACGCATTTCTCGAATCAGCCGCTCGCGTCATTGTTCTCGACCATCTCGCCAATCGGACCGCCGCCAAGGCCAGCCTGTTGCTTCCCGCCGCCACCATCTCCGAGTCCGACGGGACGCTGGTCAGCAATGAGGGGAGAGCGCAGCGGTATTACTCCGTGTTTCCGCACCAGACGGATGTTCGCGAGAGTTGGCGATGGCTGCGCCAGCCAGAATGGTCTTCACTCGATGACGTGCTGGCCGATCTCGCGAAGGAAACGCCCCCACTGAGTGGCGTTGTCAATGCCGCGCCATCGTCTGAATTTCGGGTCGCCGGCGCCAAGGTCCCCAGAGAAACTCATCGCGCGAGCGGGCGCACGGCGATGACAGCGAATCTGACTGTGGTCGAGCCCAAACCACCTGTCGATCCGGACTCCGCGCTTTCCTACACAATGGAAGGCGCACCGCTTCAGCCGCCCGGCGGGCTGCAGCCGTTCTTTTGGTCGCCGGGGTGGAACTCGATTCAGTCCGTCAACAAATTCCAGAGCGAGATTGGCGCGGAGTTGCGCACCGGCGACCCGGGAGTTCGCCTGATCGAGCCGGCAGGGGAAGGTGAATACTTCAAGCAGATTCCCGTCCATTTTGCACGGCGCGAACGAGAATGGCTGGTCATTCCGATCGAGCACATCTTCGGCTCCGAAGAACTGAGTCGCCATGCTCCCGCCGTCGAGAAACTCGTGTTCGAGCCGTACCTTGCATTAAACGTGGCCGATGCCGGCAGCCTGGGTTTAGAGGACGGGAGTGGAGAAGTAGAAATTGAATTGAGCGGAACAAAACACCGTCTGCCGGTGAAAGTGCTGCCCGATCTACCCGGAGGTATTGCCGGTATTCCACATGGTTTACCTGCTGCTTTTGGTGAGGTGTTTCCAGCCTGGCGCCGGATCGAGCGAATCCAATGACGACTCCTCATCCTATTGCGTCGATCGTTGGCGTCCTGGTTGTGGCGCTGAGCCTCTCCGCGTTTCTCATCTGGGTGGAACGAAGGCTGCTGGCGCTCTGGCAGGACCGCTATGGCCCCAATCGCGTCGGGCCCTTCGGCCTTCTGCAAGTGCTTGCCGACATGATCAAGATTTTCACAAAGGAAGACTGGATCCCGCCGTTTGCCGACAAGCCCGTCTTCGTGATTGCCCCCGCCGTCATCATGGTCACGGTGTTGATGTCGTTCGCCGTCCTCCCCGTCGCCCCCGGGATCGTGGTCTCCGATTTGAATATCGGCCTGCTCTTCTTTCTGGGCATGTCGTCGCTCGGCGTGTACAGCATTATGCTCGCCGGATGGGCGTCCGGAAACAAGTATTCACTCCTCGGCGGTCTACGCGCGGCGGCACAGATGATCAGCTACGAAGTCTTCATGGGGCTATCGCTGATGGGAGTGGTGCTGCTGGCTGGCACGTTCAACCTGGCCACCATCGTTGAGGCGCAGCGCGGCCTCTGGTACGTGATTCCGCAGTTCCTGGGTTTCGTACTCTTTCTCATCGCAGGTGTCGCCGAGGCTCGACGCTTGCCCTTCGATCTTCCCGAAGCGGAAGCGGAGCTGGTCGCAGGTTTTCACTCCGAATACTCCGGCATGAAGTTTGGGATGTTCTTCGTCGGTGAGTACCTGGGCATCACCCTGATCTCATCGATGATCGCGGTGCTCTTTCTGGGGGGATGGAACGGCCCATGGCTGCCTCCCCTCGTGTGGTTCCTGATCAAGGTCTTTGCTTTTCTCTGCTTTTTCATCTTGTTGCGCGCTTCGCTTCCGAGGATGCGCTTCGACCAGTTGATGTCTCTCGGATGGAAGGTGATGTTTCCGCTGGCGCTCGCGAATCTGCTTGTCACCGGCGCAATCGTCCTGGCGAAAAAGTGAGGAAGGAGAGGAAGTCGATGCGATGCTGAGCGTGATTCGAACCATCTGGAACGTGTTCCTGCACTCCTTCCGCCGGCGTGTCACGATCCAATATCCGGACGAGAAGCCGTACCTGACGCCACGCACGCGAGGACGCATTATTCTCTCGCGCGATCCGGACGGCGGCGAACGCTGTGTCGCCTGCTATCTCTGCGCCGCCGTCTGCCCGGTGGACTGCATCGCATTGCAGGCGACGGAAGACGAGAATGGGCGCCGCTATCCGGAGTTCTTCCGCATCAATTTTTCGCGCTGCATCTTCTGCGGGCTTTGCGAAGATGCCTGCCCAACCTACGCCATCCAACTCACCCCGGACTTTGAAATGTCGGAGTACAACCGGCAGAACCTGGTCTACGAGAAGGAAGATCTGTTGATCAATGGACCGGGCAAATACCCCGGATACAACTTCTGGCGTGTTTCCGGAGTTCAGATCGGCGGTAAAGACAAGGGTGAAGCGGAGAACGAAGCTCCACCGACAGATGTGTACAGGTTGACGCCATGACGAATCTGATGGAAATCGCATTCTTCGCTGCCGGCGCCGTGGCCGTCATCGCAACAGTCCTGGCGATCACGCGGCTGGTCGTCGTCCACGCACTCCTGTATTTGATCGTTTCGCTTCTCGCCGTAGCGGTGGTCTTTTATACGATGGGCGCTCCGCTTGTCGCAGCGCTCGAGGTGATTATTTATGCGGGTGCGATCGTGGTTCTCTTCGTTTTCGTGGTGATGATGCTGAATCTCGGAGTGCGGACCCAAGAAACCGAACGCAAATGGTTTGCCGGGCGCGCCTGGATCGGCCCTGTGATTCTGTCCGAATTGCTTCTTGCCGAGGTGATCTATCTGATCGTCCGCGCTCCGGTATCTGCAGCCATTAGTTCGATCTCGACCCCAAAACAGATTGGCTTGGCTCTCTATGGTCCCTATCTTCTCGGCGTAGAGCTCGCATCGATGTTGTTGCTTGGGGCCCTGGTGGGTGCGTGCCACCTGGGACGGACCTCGAAGTCTGGAAGGGAGGCACGGCAATGACATCGATTCCAATGGCCGACGGACTCATCCTCGGAGGCATTCTGTTTGCCCTCGGATTGGCCGGTCTTCTCCTGCGCCGCAATCTGCTCCTGATTCTCGTTTCAATCGAGATCATGCTCAACGGAGCAGGTGTTGCCTTTGTCGCGGCTGGAAGCCGCTGGGGACAGGCCGACGGCCAGGTGATGTTTCTCTTTATTCTCGCGGCGGCAGCGGCGGAGGTTTCAGTCGGTCTCGCTCTGCTACTGACGTACTATCACCGTCGGCAAACACTGGATGCCGATTCCGTAAACGAGATGAGAGGATAGCAATGCTGCGACTTCTCTGGCTTGTTCCGGCGATCCCGCTTGTGAGCGCCCTGGCGCTTGCGGTTCTGCGGCTGTCGCAGAAGGCCGTCGCATGGCTTGGGACTTGCTCGATCGCGGCATCCTCCCTCATTTCTTTGCTTGTCTCTATCTCTTTTGTGAACGCTCCTCCTGTCTCCGGTGCCTACACACAAGTGCTCTGGAGATGGTTCGACGTCAACGGCCTCCGCCCGGAGATTGCCCTCTATCTCGATCCGCTCTCGCTCATCATGATGGTCGTGGTGGCGTTTGTTAGCTTTCTCATTCACCTGTACTCGACCGAGTTCATGAGCGGCGATGATGGCTTTGGGCGCTTCTTTGCCTACATGAATCTCTTTGTCGGTTGCATGCTGACCTTGATTCTTGCGGACAACCTTCTGCTTCTCTATCTCGGATGGGAGGGTGTGGGACTGTGCAGCTACCTGCTGATCGGTTTCTGGTATCGCGACCCAGCGAACGGTCGTGCCGGACGCAAGGCATTCATTGTTACCCGCGCCGGCGATACCGCGATGGTGATCGGCCTGTTTTTGCTCTTTCACGAGTTAGGCACCTTAAACATCCAGGACCTCATGCATCGCGCGGCACTTCAGTGGTCAATTGGTTCTACTGGAGCTCTGGCTGCAGCATTCCTGCTGCTGGGCGGCGCCGTGGGCAAGTCGGCGCAGCTGCCGTTGCAGACCTGGTTGCCTGACGCCATGGCAGGTCCGACGCCCGTCAGCGCCCTCATCCATGCGGCGACGATGGTGACAGCCGGTGTCTATCTGATTGCGCGCATGCACGTCATCTATTCGCTTGCGCCCCAGGCGCAGTTCGCGGTCGCGGTCATCGGCGCAGCAACGCTGCTGATGGCGGGTTTTAGCGCGCTCACACAGCATGATTTGAAGCGCGTCCTCGCCTATTCGACCATCAGCCAAATCGGGTACATGTTCCTTGCACTCGGCGTTGGTGCGTGGCCAGCCGCCATCTTCCACTTCATGACCCACGCCTTTTTCAAGGCATTGCTCTTCTTAGGCGCCGGTATTGTCATTGAGTCTTTGGACGGCGAACACGACATCTTTCGCATGGGCGGCCTTCGGAAGGAACTTCCAGTCGCCTTCTGGACTTTCCTGATTGCCGGATGCTCCCTTGCGGGCTTGCCGCTCATCACTGCGGGAGCCTTCAGCAAGGACTGGATCATCTGGGGAGCCTATAGTGCAGCCAATGGAAGCGCAGGGCTCTGGGTAGTCGCGCTCGGGGGAGTATTTCTGACCGCGCTCTACACCTTCCGGATGATCTTCCTTGTCTTCTTCGGACAGAAGAAGAGTCAAGTCACGCGTATGCCAGGCCCTGCGATGGTGGTTCCTTGCATCATTCTGGCCTTTCTGTCGATTGCAGGCGGTTATGTCAAGACGCTTTTCTCGAACTACCTTGGTACCGTTCTTCACTGGGATTCGACTGTGACTCACGGCGTCTCCTTTGGCGAAAACACTTCTGAAGCCATCACTTCGCTTGTGTTTCTGCTTGGCGCGAGTCTCGCCTACATGCTCTTCCTGCGACGGAGACAATGGGCGGCGTCCATGGTGTCGCGTCCGATGGGGAACCTGCTGCATCGCTTCTGGTTGTCGGATTGGGGAATGGACTGGCTGTACGACCGGATCTTCGTACGGCCAGTGGTCTGGATGGCAAGGATCGGGAAAGGCGATTTAGTAGACGTTTTCTATGCCGGCATTGGCCGGTTGAACGAGATTGCCTGGCGCGGCATGAGCCGAACCCAATCTGGGAAACTGCGCTGGTATGCCGCCGCCATCGCTGCGGGAGCGATCGTTCTCATCGGGGTGGTGATTTTCTCATGATTCTCGGCTGGTTACTTGCGATCCTCATCGCCGGCGGCATCGTCGCCTGGCCGCTTGCGCGCCTGCATCCGCTGCTCAGCCGCTCGATCGCACTCCTCGCGGTAACTCTTGATCTGGTTCTTGTTTTGTATCTTGCTGCGCGCGATTTCGGCGACGGAAACACCGGTACCGGATGGCACCAGGAATTGGATTGGAACTGGATTCCCCAATTCGGCATTCACTTCCACTTTGGATTGGACGGGTTGAGTCTTTTGCTGGTGCTGCTCACGCTCTTTCTTGCCGTGGTTGCTGTTGTCGTTTCGTGGGATGACATTACCACGGCAGTTGGCTTCTATCATTTCAACTTGTTGCTGATCGTCGCGGGGATTCTCGGCGTTCTGCTCTCCCTCGACCTGTTCCTTTTCTACTTTTCGTGGGAGCTGATGCTCGTTCCCATGTACTTTCTAATTTCCATTTGGGGCCGCGAACGGAGAGTCTATGCGGCAATAAAGTTCTTCCTCTTTACCCAGTTGAGCGGATTGCTGATGCTGATCGCTCTTCTGGCCCTCTACTTCGCGCATTATCGGTCAACAGGGATCTACACCTTCGAGTACCAGGATCTTCTGGGAACACAACTCAGTCCGCAGGCCGCAATGTGGATCATGCTGGGCTTTCTCGCCGCCTTCGCAGTGAAGCTGCCCATTTTTCCATTCCATACCTGGCTTCCCGATGCCTGCTCCGAGGCTTCTGCGGCGACAAATCTGATACTCGCCAGCCTCATGGCCGTTAGCGCTGCGTATGCCATGATCCGCTTCCTTCTTCCGCTCTTTCCGGATGCGGTGCATACGATCAGCCCCATCATGATCGTTCTTGCCGTGATTGGAATTCTTTATAGCGCCATCCTGGCCTTCTCCCAAACCAATCTCATGCGCCTTATTGCCTATGCCAGCATCGGCCACCTTGGGTTCGTGATGCTTGGGATCTTTGCCGGCAACGCCCTCGCACTCCGGGGCGCAGTTATGACAATAATCGCCCATGCGATCAGCATCGGGGCGCTTTTCCTGGTCGCCGGATCGATAGAGAAGCGTGTGCATTCGCGCGAGATCGAATCCATAGGCGGTCTCTGGGATACGGTGCCTCGGCTGAGCGGTGTGGCTCTTGTCTTCGCGCTCGCGGCGCTGGGGCTCCCCGGGTTGGGCGATTTCATCGGCGAGTTTCTTATCCTAATCGGAACGTACCAGGCGCACATCGCTGTGGCTGCGGTAGCGGCATGCGGCGTACTTGCGGCAACCTTTTACGCGCTGCGCTTCGTTCAGTGCGCGTTCCAAGGACCAAATCACCATTCTTGGCAACTGCCGGACCTTGCTCCGCGCGAGGCGCTCATATTAGGCGTCCTGATGGTGGTACTGCTCTGGTTAGGTCTCTACCCGCAGCCCGTCTTTGAAACTCTGGGACAGGCAGCGAACCATGCTCCGGCACTGTGGAGATGAGCGATGCATGGCATTCACCTACTCTCGCTCCTGCCTCTCCTGCTCGTTGCCGGAACTTCGGTTCTAGTGCTATTGGCGATCGCCGTCCGCCGCAATCATGCTGTCGCCTTTGCACTCACGCTCTCAGGCCTAGCGGCCGGCTTCTGCTCCACATTCATTGTTCCTACAAACCAGGTAACGCCATTGCTTCTCATGGACCACTACGCTTTGTTCTTCATGGGACTGCTGATGGCAGCCAGCTTCTTCATCGCGTTCCTGTCTTACAGTTATCTCGCCGCGCGGGAAGGCAACAAGGAGGAGTTCTACGTTTTGCTGCTGGTCGCTACGCTCGGTGCCATGGTGCTGGCTGCGAGCATCCACTTTGCTTCGCTGTTTCTCGGTATCGAGATCCTAAGTGTTGCACTGTACGGGTTGATTGCCTATCTCCGCGATCGTCCGCTGCCCCTCGAAGCAGGCATCAAGTATCTGATTCTGGCGGGCTCTTCCTCCGCATTCCTGGCCTTTGGGATCGCCCTTATCTATGCCGATGTCGGCGCTCTCGATTTTGCAGCAGTGGCACAACGCATAGCCGCAGACCAAAGCGGTGTGAGCCTTGAACTCTTGCTCCCCGGCACTGTTCTGATTCTTACAGGTATCGGCTTCAAGCTGGCGTTAGCTCCGTTCCACATGTGGACGCCGGATGTCTACGAGGGCGCGCCGGCCCCGGTCGCGGCTTTCGTCGCCACAGTATCGAAGGGAGGCATGTATGCGCTGCTCCTCCGGTTCTTTAGCCTATCGGGAGCGGATCGTTTCCCTCGACTTCTCCTCGTTCTGTCCATCATCGCCATTGCCTCCATGTTGGCCGGCAACCTGCTGGCTCTGTTCTCAACCAACGTCAAGCGCATCCTGGCTTACTCTTCGATTGCCCACATGGGTTACCTGCTTGTTGCAGTTGAAGTGAGCAGTCGCCTGGGCATAACCGCCGCGGCCTTTTACCTCGTGGCCTATTTCATCATGATCCTTGGCGCATTCGGCGTGGTAACCGTGCTTTCGAGTGGCGAGCGCGACGCAGATCGACTTGAGGACTACCGAGGTCTGTACTGGCGACGTTCAGGTCTTGCGCTCGTCTTTACGGCGATGCTCCTCTCGTTAGCGGGTATTCCGCTGACCGCGGGCTTTCTTGCCAAGTTTTACATTGTGGCTGCAGGCGCTGATTCTCAGGCCTGGCTGCTCATTCTCGTCCTGGTCGTCTCCAGCACCATCGGCCTCTTCTACTATCTGCGAGTCGTCGCGAAGCTGTTTCAACAGCCAGTCTCGGAGGGCCAAACGCCTGAACCTCTCCCGTGCCGTTCGCCCGCCGTATCGGTAATCCTGGCGTTTCTCACGGTATTTCTGATTTGGTTTGGGGTTTTTCCCTCGCCATTACTTCACCTGATTCAATCCACGATCGGCAAAATCTTTTAAAACGAGGAGACGAAATGATGGAAGGCGCACTTTATCCTGCTGCAACGCTCGAAATCGCAAAGAAACGCGAACAGCTCACTCCGGAAACACTAAACACCTGGCGCGCCTTCAGCCGGCAGGTCTTTGCCGATGGAGCCTTGCCCGCGAAGACGAAAGACCTCATAGCGATTGCAGTTGCTCATGTAACGCAATGCCCATATTGCATCCGCGCGCACACCAAGAGTGCTCTTGCCAAGGGGGCGACCGACAAGGAGATCATGGAGGCCATTTGGGTGGCTGCCGAGATGCGGGCCGGGGGCGCCATCGCGCACTCGGCGCTCGCCATCGATGTCATGAAAGATCATGCTTCACCTGAGGAGGAACGATGACTTTGGCTGCGCACGAGCAACACGCATTGGTGGACCGGCTCATGTCTGCCTGCGGAGGGAGCTATCCTCCGGAGATTCGGCGTCGCTTCTTTATCAGCGGTCCCCAATGGGCCGCGGCGTACCGAGGCCAGGCGCTCTTCCACGCTCCTACGCGTGAACCGGTTGAGCCCTCGGATGTGATTCGACATTTCTCAGAAATCGGCATCGGATGGTGGACAAGTCACGACACAGACATCATTTCCCCGGGCGAACTGATGACGGGAAAGCAAGATGAAATCCTGGATAGCATCGCAACTTCGCTGAAGCAATATGGACTCCAGTGCTCCATGGTTACCGGCGAAACATTCTTCAGCCCCGTCTGGGCTGGAAGTCCCGCAGGCGAGCAGCCGGAGGTGCGCGCCTATGCGGCGCGCCGCCTTGAGAATGTCGTGGGCATTGCGCATAAGCTGGGTGCGCGATTTGTTGTCTATTGGCCCGGAACGCTCGGATATCAGTTTCAGGGGATCGTCGACGAGACGGTGATGCTAAAGCGTTATGCCGATCTGATCAACGCGGCATGTGAGAAGGACCTGTCTTTAGCGCATACGCGTGGTACTTCAACGATGCGCCACTGCCTTGAGGCAAAACCCTTCGAGCCGCAGGCGGAACTGATCCTGCCCACTACCGACGCGATGCTGGGGTTCATCGGCTCGGGACTCCTGAAATATCCGGAGATGGTGGGCGTCAACACGGAGTACCTGCACGAACTCATGTGGGGCGGTGCCCCACGTGCGGCGCTTGCCCGCGCACTGGTCGCTGGAAAGCTTTGGCACATCGATATTAACGATGGCTACCGGCTCAAGCATGACGTGGATCTTGGTGTGGGATTGATCAACCCCTTGGACTGGTTAAATGTGCTCGTGCTCCTGCGCGCGCACGGGTATAGCGGTCCTTTCAATCTGGATTACAAGCCGGCGCGCACGACGAGCAATTACGGTGTCTTCAAGGTCAGTTTTCCCACTGCGGTCGATCGTTTCATCACACTGTGGGAGATTGCAGGCGAGGTGATGACCGATCCCATCATCAACGAGGCGACGCGGGCGCTCGAAACAGGCGGCGGTGTGGCGGACGTGAACAATCCGGATGCCGTGTTCGAGGGGAATAAGGAACTATGGACGCTCCACGAACTAATCAGCCACCGGCTCTTTCAGATCCTGCTCGGACAGCATCGCGGCAGAACATTTGTGGACGTGAAGCCATGACGTTCAAAGAACAACAAACATGAGAGTCAACCGTCATTTGTGAATTCAGCATCTCTCGAAATGGCAGATAATGATTAGCGCTGCGAAGGTTGACGGTGAATGGTCGCGAATAGCCGATAAACCCCACAGTTCGCTGTTTTCCCCGCAATAAGGCATTTCAGGTC
>NZ_DATKQC010000143.1:0-9197 GCF_035532915.1 Edaphobacter sp. | reverse complement strand
TCTCGCTCGGCGGAGCCCAGCAGCTCTACAACATCACGCCTGACCTCACCACGCTGGGCAAGATCATTGGTGGCGGGCTGCCCTGCGGAGCCTTCGGCGGTCGCGCCGATGTGATGGACTTTCTCGCGCCCCTCGGCCCGGTCTATCAAGCCGGAACGCTCAGCGGAAATCCTCTGGCGATGGCTGCGGGAATCGCCACCTTGCAGGAGCTGATCGCGAAGAAAGACACGATCTACCCCTTGCTCGAAAAAACTACAGAAGCCATCGCCGAAGGCGTTGCCGCCATCGCAGGCGAAGCAGGAATTTCCTTGAACGTAAACCGCGTGGGCTCGATGTTCACCTGGTTCTTCACCCCGAACGCCGTTACTGACTTCACCAGTGCAGCCACCTCAGACACCGAAGCCTTCGGCCGTTTCCACCGAGCCATGATGGAGCAGGGAATCTGGCTGCCCCCCTCGCAGTTCGAGGCCGCATTCGTCTCCACCGCTCATGGCGAGGCCGAGATTGCGACAACATTGACGGCAGCCCGCAATGCATTCTCTCTTTTAAAATAGGTGATTCAGTCCTGGCTTTGAATGGGCGGAACCTCAGTCTCGCCTCGCACTCCGTCATCTTGACCAAAGCCGAAGGCCGAAGCCCAACAACAAGGCACGTAATCCCGATCAGTCCCGGCAACAAAGTACGTCATCTCGCCCGGAGCGCAGTGCAGTGGAGAGACCCCTCTATTTTCTTCTCTGTTCGCACCAATCAATGGCTTCCCAAAGCTTCAAAACTCATGTCAACCCCCAAACCCGCGCTCATTCTCGGCAAAAACCCGCTAACCTCCACAAAGCAAAACTCTTCAACCCGCAAAAATAAACCTGCACAATCTGCAAAAGAGTTTTATCCAATTCGCTAAACTTAAATACAGCGTCAGGAAAGCTCTGATTAAATTCTTGCTTTGAAAGGGGCGGGCTTCATCCCGTCCGTAAATAGCTCTGCCTCACATGGCTTTAGCCACCGAGGGAATATCCTCGGAGTTCAAGAACGGAATCAGAACTCCCTGAGAAACAGTTGGGCAAGCAGTAGCTGAGGCTAACCCCTTTGTAAACAATATTTTGCCCTCTAAGTCTCGAAGAATGAATATTTTACAGGCCTTGATTTCGATAAGTTCCTCAATCAAATAGGTTTATGTTCGAGGTACCCCCCGGGGGGACCCCCCAAAAAAAAGGTGTTCTCATAGCTTTCAGGGAGTTCTCCAAAAGTGACCACCTCGACATTGCGTGACATGGCTCAGAGCATCTTCCGGCAATCGCTTGCGGACTGTAGTATCCAGCGCGCCTTTGCCAGAGCCATAAGCGTCAGCGATGAAAAAGGAAGCCTCCGACTCCTCATCAATGGAGCCGAGCCAATCGCACTCGATCCTGTGAAGCATATTCGAGTCGTCGCCATCGGCAAGGCATCGACTGCCATGCTCAGCGCGTTGCTGACCTGCCTTCGGCCATGCACTCACCACGACGTCTCCGGCGTGTTGATCGCAGGGGAACAGCCATCAGCCCTGCCTGCGAACTTCCAGTTCTTCCAGGGCGGTCATCCGCTCCCGAACGAAGCCTCACTATCCGGAGCACAGGCTGCGCTCAAAATGCTGCGCGATCTGCAAGAAGACGAAGCCTCTGAAACACTGGTTCTCTTCCTCATCAGCGGCGGCGGCTCCGCCATGATGGAGCTTCCTCTTGATCCCGCCATCTCGCTCGAGGACACAAGAAGCTTCTATCGCGAGCTGGTTCACAGCGGCGCCTCCATTGCAGAGATCAACTGCATCCGCAAGCACTTCTCCGCGGTCAAAGGCGGACGTCTCGCCCTCGCAGCTCAAGGAATCGCAAGCGTCTCGCTGCTCATCTCCGATGTTCCACCCGAACATCTGGACGCTCTCGCTTCAGGCCCAACGCTTCCAGACAGCTCGACAGTAGAGGAATGCCGCGCGATCCTCACCCGATATGACCTGCAAAGCAGATTCCCTCTCTCTGTCCGACAATTTTTCGATCGACACGATCTTCCAGAAACTCCGAAACCAGAGAGCTTCACCGCAAGAGCAATCACCCTTCTGAACTCCGACGATCTGGCCGAAGCCGCGCGACTGCGAGCGGAAGATCTGGGATTTCACGTCGTCATCGACAACACCTGCGACGATTGGGATTACCGTGCCGCAGCAGATTATCTCGTTGATCGCCTCCGCAGCTTGAGAAGCATCTGTCCCAGCGTCTGCCTGATCTCTTCCGGCGAAGTGACGGTAAAGCTGCCCAGCGCGGCGAATCAAGGCTCTTCCGGCGTAGGTGGACGCAACCAGCACTTCAGCCTCTATGCAGCGACTCTGCTCGATCCATCCGACGCTTCGACGGTCATCCTGTCAGCAGGTTCCGACGGCATTGACGGCAACAGCCCAGCGGCTGGAGGCATCGTGGACGAGCAAACGCCACAGGCGGAGGCCATGAAATCATTGCAGCAGTTCGACTCCTACACCTTTCTGGAACGTATCGGAGCAACCGTCTCGACTGGCCCAACCGGCAACAATCTCCGCGATCTGCGAATCCTGCTGAGCGCAGCGAACTGATGGTGGGCCCGGAGGGATTTGAACCCCCAACCAAGGGATTATGAGTCCCCTGCTCTAACCGTTGAGCTACAGGCCCGACTAAGCGGGAGGTGGTGCCGCAACCGATTCGGAAGGATCGCATGCGCACCACTACAGAAAGTGTACCCGATGCTTAGAGCAGGGGATGCGACGCCCCTGCTCTAAGTATTTGGCGTAATTCTCGCGAGAAAACAGTCGTTGTCGGGTGCTTTGAGAAGCCCCTCCGGTGCAACCTCACGCTTCCCGACAGCCGCAGGATTCACGAATCATCAGTGTGACCGGAAGAACCGTTCTCGCGCTGGAGGTAGACGATGTGCTTCTAATTTTCTGCAGCAGTAAGCGGGCAGAGGTGCGTCCCAGTTCAGCGGCAGGCTGGCGGATCGTGGTTACGGGAGGATTCAGCAGCGTATAAAAATCGACGTCGTCAAAACCAACCAGGGCCACGTCTCTCGGGACCTCAATCCCCAATATTCGTAGGGTTTTGATGACGCATATGGTGCATGCATTGTTGGCGGTAAACAGCGCTTCGGGTCGATCGGGAGAATCAAACAAAGCTGACAGAACTTTTTGTGCCGTCGTCTCGTCCGACAAGGTTATCTTTCTGCGAGAAAGATTCGCATGCCGCATGCACTCTTCGTAGCCTGCAACCCGTTGTTTGACAGGCTGCAGATGAAAGTTCATCACCATGCAGGTGATCTTTTTGTAGCCATGCCCGATGAGGTGTTCCACGGCCATCCGAGCGCCTGCCCGGTTTTCGACCTCGACGGAATCGGTTACGACTGCTTCGATCGGACGGTCAATCGTGACCAGCGGCGTTGATCCCGCGGCGACGGCCTTCAGGTATTTGCTTTGGCTGTTCGCCGGAACAAGCAAAATTCCATCGACAGGATGATGGGTCATTTGCTCGATCTGGGCTTCCTCAATGGCCGGATCGCCGTTCGAGGCGGCCAGCCACGCCAGATAGCCGGCCTCGCGCGCGGCTTCCTGCACGGCGTGGCTCACGATAGAGAAAAAGGGATCTGACAGATCGGGGACGATGAGGCCGATCGCCTTCGAGAGCTGTCCGGTGAGGATACGCGCAGCGTGATTAGGGCGGTAGTCCAGTTGACGGATCGCCGCTCGAACTTTTTTTGCCGTTTCGTTGGCGACGTAGGGATGGCCATTGATGGTGCGGGAGACTGTCATGGGGCCTACCCCGGCAGCCCGCGCCACATCTTCCAGGGTTGCTTTTTTCTTTAATAGCTTGCGCACGTGCACCTTTTGACAGTGTTTTATGAGAGGGCTAACACATCATTCACAATACTCAGTCTCAATATAGTTCAGCCATAGTATTTTTTGGTTGACATGCCAAATTTGATAGCGTAAATCTGTTCCGGATTGTGATAGCGCAATCACGCTCAGTTGGAAGTTTGAACGCCTATAAAAAGTTAAAAGATCAAAGATAAAGATTCCCCCCAACTTTAAAGGAGTCCGAGATGCTAACAGAGAAATTCAAATACCCAGCCCGTTACAAAACTGAGAGTCCAACTTCATCGGAAATATGCGTTGTGAAGTTTGACCCGTCTTTTCCACGCCTTATTTCACGTCCGTTTTTGTTTCATTTGGGGGCAGTATGTATGTATTTGAGGCATTACCCCTTGAGGACGCTTGTGCTGAGGACGCTTTTTGCGGCTTCACTGGCAATCCCACTTGCGATCCCCTTCGCTCCAGTCAGTGCTATCGCTCAGTCTGACAGTTCCGCAGTATCGGGTACGGTTACTGACCCATCCGGCGCTTTGGTGGCCAATGCAAAGGTCATCCTGCGCAACGAAGGCACCGGCGTCGAGAACACGGTTACCAGCAATGGGAGCGGCCAGTACACTGTTCCCAACGTTCGCCCCGGCACCTACACTGTGACGGTGGAAGCCGCGGGATTCCAGACGTACAAGATCAGCGGCGTGCAGGTGGACCCCACGATCGCCAAGCGCGTCGATGCGCCGATGAAGGTGGGCGATACCTCGAGCAACATCGTTGTAGAGGCAAACTCCAACTCGGTGCAGACGGAGAGCGCCGTGCTCGGTCAGCTCGTAACCCAGGAGCAGGTCAAGAGCATTCAACTCAACGGCCGTAATCCGATGTATCTGGCGCAGATGGAGCCGGGCGTCGTGCGCAATGCTCCGATGGCAAACTTCAACTTCGGAGTGGACAACGGCCTGAACATCGGTGGCGCGCGCAGCCAGGAGAGTCTGCTGACACTCGACGGCGCTCCGATGGTGCGTACCCGTTCCAACGGCACCAGCGTCGGCGTGGCCGACGTGGACACGACCAGCCAGGTGCAGGTGCTGACCGGCAGCTACCAGGCCGAGTACGGACGCTCCGATGGCGGCCAGGTTCGCATGGTACCCAAGAGCGGCACCTCCGACTTCCACGGATCGGCGTACGAGTATCTTCGTAACAACTTCTTCAACGCCAATACTTGGTATCGCAAACTTCCGTCTAATCCGATCGCAACCCAACAGCATCCCCAAGCATTCCGCTTCAACCAGTTTGGTTGGAATATCAATGGCCCCCTCTATATCCCGGGTCACTGGAACAAGAACAAGGAACACCTCTTCTTCCTCTTCGGACAGGAGTGGGTGAAGTACATGGTGGGTGACGTTGTGACACGTACCGTGCCCTCCGTCGCGATGCGTAACGGTGACTTTAGCGAGCTGCTTGGCTCTAATGCCGGTCTGTATGGCTATGCTGCCGGGACCCAGGTGTACCATCCCGGCACCAATACACCGTATGCCGGCAATATCATCCCGAAATCGGATCTTAGCGCGAACGGAGTTGGCCTGCTGGATGCTTTCCCGGTGCCGAACGCGGCAACCGCCAGCTACAACTGGATCGACACCGCTCCAGCTCCGCAGACCCAGCGCAAGGATACGATTGTGGTGGACTGGGTTCCAGCCGATGCTCACCGCATTCGTCTGACTATCCTGAACTATACGTTCCACCAGACGTCGCCGCACAATGGCAACTTCAACCTGTTGCCGCAGTTGTGGAGCCGTCCAAACCAGGTTGCGGTTCTGCATTACTCTTGGACCATCAACCCGACCATGGTAAACGAGGCGATTGTCTCCGCTGCTTCTGACCACGTTACCATTGGGGTAGATACCTCCAGTGGTCTGTATGACCGCACCAAGTACGGCATCAACTATCCTTACCTATTCGGCGCTGCGACCAAGGACCTGCCGAATAAGTACCCAACCATTCAGCTTCCGGGCAGCTTCAGTTTGCTGGACGGCACACCGTATCCATCGAAGTCCGGCGGTATCGTGTTCACCTACGCCGACAATCTGACCAAGGTATGGGGCAACCACACGGCGAAGTTCGGTGTCTCTGCCGAGTATGCCGGTGAAAACAACAAGGACCAGATCACTGTCTCGAACACGCCAGGTTCCACCAATAACCAAAATGGAAAGTTCGTGTTCACCGATCAACGCGTTGGGGGCACTACTTCCAAGGTGGGTATTGCCAACGCAGCCCTTGGCCTGTTCGATACCTACGGTGAGATCGGTCAGCGCTCCTACACGCTGTATCGTGCCTGGTCTTACGATGCGTTTGCTCAGGATAGCTGGCACGTAACGCCGAACATGGTGATCGAAGCCGGCATCCGTTACAGCTACTACAATCCGTACTACGCCAAGTGGGGCAACCAGTCGGTCTTCAGCCCAAAGGACTACAACGCCAGCAGTCCGGCTACAGTAAGCCCGATCAATGGAACCGTAACCGGCACCCCACAGCAGTTGTTGAACGGCGTGGTAATCCCAGGCAGCGGCTTCCCATCGAGCGCACGGGGCCACGTAAGCTCGGCCATTCTGGCGAATGGGTACTCCTTCCTGTTCCGCGGATATGGCCGTCAGTACTCACCCACCATCAAGACGAACTTCCAGCCGCGCTTCGGCATTACCTACCAGGTAAGGCCGGGATCGGTGCTTCGTGCAGGCGGTGGCCGCTACATTCAGCGTCTCGGCATTACGGACAACGTCTTCACCGGCGGCAACACGCCGTTCCAGCCTTCGGCTTCCGTATCGCTGGGCAGCGTAGACAACCCGGGCGGCGGCGGTGCCTCAGCGAACTATCCGTTGCTGTACTCCTCGCAGGCCTATAACTATCCCAGCCCCGAGTCGTGGAACTGGAATGTGACGGCGGAGCAGGAGTTCAAGAAAGTGGGTATCTTTACCCTCTCCTATGCCGGCCGCAAGGGTGTGCATCTGGAAGAGTTGTTGAACATCAACCAGCTTCAACCCGGAACGTTGTTTGAGCCGCAGAACCAGGGCGTGAAGTATGCGGATACGCTGCGTCCTTACCAGGGTTTCTACGCCATCAATCAATCGACGAACGGAGGCGGATCTATCTATCACGCACTGCAGGCGAATCTCCGTCGCCGCTTGACGAAGGGGCTGCTGTTCGGTGTGGCTTATACCTGGTCCAAGTCGCTGGACTTCGGCTCCAGCAACGGCACCAAGCTGCCCAACACGTTTGACAGGAACATTATGTGGGGACCGAGCGACTTCGACCACCGTCATGTGTTCGTGACAAACTTCGTTTACAACATCGACCAGTTCGACCACTCACCGAACATGTTCAGCCGTGCAACCTTGGGCCACTGGCAGGTCTCCGGAACCTTACAGGCACAGACCGGCAGTCCTCTGAGTGTCACCACGGGCACAGACTTCGCGGGTGTAGGGCCGGGTTCGGGAGCCCAGTATGTCTGGATGACGCATCAAACGAAAACCAATAAGTCGTTTGCAGGTCAGACTGGTACTTCGAAGTGGTTTGATACTTCAGCCTATGTCACTAAGGACAGCGTGCTGACCACAACCTACGCGGGCAAGTTCCAGGCCCGTGGAGCTCGTGGTGTGATCACAGGCCCGGGTTTCCAGAGCTATAACGCGGCTCTCAACAAGAGCTGGGTTCTGATTCCAGGCCACGAGAACACGGCACTCACCTTCCGTGCTGAGGCGTTCAACTTCCTGAACCACCCTACGGCGGACAACCCCAACCTGACATACACCTCTAGTCAATTTGGCCTGAGTACAACCAAGGGTGGCGCAAACGGGAATGGTGGCGGACAATCAGCCGGAAACGGCTATGAAGCGGCCCGTCAGTTCCAGTTCAGTCTGCGGGCGTCGTTCTAACCTGAAACAAATACTGCAACCCTCACGGGCTCCGCTTCGGCGGAGCTCGTTTTCCTTAGTGCTCAAAAGCCTGGGACATTCCGACGGTTGAGCAGGTTCTCCATTGCGCAGCCTCGCGCAATGGACCGCGGCATGGGCAAATGCGGCATACTTCGATCCGACCTATTACGACGCATCGAAGGCTCCTCTGGTTGATCCGAAAACCGGTTTCACTACGGGCACACCTCTCAATGGCGTAGTCATCCCGGCAACGGCTTCCCGAGCGTAGCCAAGGGACACGGTCCGGATGCGATCCTCTCAAACGGATATGCCGCTAACTTCCACAACACCAATCGCGGCTATAACCCGACCGTTTACTCGGACATTCAGCCACGTGTTGGATTCGCCTACCAGGTTGGGCCGGAGACGGTCATTCGCGGTGGCGACGGACGCTACGTTCAACGCCTTGGTATCGCTGGGACCGTAGAAGATGCATCCCCTTTGCCACCCATTCCACCAATACTCTGATGCGGAGTTCGCTGGGCAACTGGCTTGTCAACGTACCCAGTGGAATACGAGAGCCAGGTCTCAGAGGCTCTATTTTCGGCAAATTGGCAAAAAGTCCGGTAAGCTGTACCAAGGTTTGTAGATCGCGACAGAGTGTTCCAGTTCCTTATGAGCAAAGACGAGAAAGACGAAAACCTTACAGGCGTGAAAACAGCATTAGCGAAGTATTCTTATACCAGGATCGGCCGCTGGCCTGTCAGCCTTCTGATTTTCGCTCTTCTCTTTGTGGTCGCTGGAGTTCGCAGCGGCTCCGGGCAGAATCAGGGACTTTATACAGATCAAGGGCTCTATACGGACCAGGGACAGACGCCTGGTGTCCTGCAGCAAGCTTTTCCTGTAACTGTCCCCGCTGGTACGACTTATTCTGGTGCGACAGCAACGGACGTGACGAACAATACCCAGCAGACAAACCAGTCAACCACCGGGACTACCCAGAATTTGACGCAGGCACAGCGACTTCAGCAGGAGTCGCTCAGGAACCAGCAACGAATTTTGGGCTTGCGCAAAAAGCCCGCGCTGACAGAGTTTCAGCAGATGGTGGCCGCCACAACTGGACGAACGCTGCCGATCTTTGGAGCTTCGATCTTTTGGAATGCTCTTCCTTCAACATTCTCTCCGGTGAGCGATGTGCCTGTAACTCCCGATTATGTCATTGGACCGGGCGATGAATTGCGTTTGCAGGTATGGGGACAGGTCAATATACGCGGCTCCTATATCGTGGATCGGACAGGATCGGTCTCGTTGCCGGGAGCGGGCACGATTCATGTGGCAGGAGTGCGCTTTGATCATTTGACCGACTTTTTGCGCTCCCAGTTGGCAATGATTTATCGCAACTTCGATCTCAATGTGAATATGGGGCAGTTGCGCTCGATTCAGGT
>NZ_DATKQC010000142.1:0-17198 GCF_035532915.1 Edaphobacter sp. | reverse complement strand
TCGAAGAGCTGCAAACCGTCGACCGCACCCAGTGGAGGCATGAGGTGATGGACCACGAAGAGTTGTTCCTGCTCGTCCACGACCACCTCCCTCCGGAGATGATCTACGAGCGCGAACTGCTCATCTGCCGCCTCTGAAACGGGCTGAATCCACAATCGGCCTCAGGGGGCTAAATCGAGATCATCTCCAGCTAAATCAGATAGTTCCGCCATACCTAAATACACCCTTGACTCTCCTTGGCTTAAGTCTTACCTTAGAGACATGGCAAGACTCCCTTCGGGTTGAGTCAGTCATAACGAAGTCCACCCACTTCGTTGCTTTACCGGAATACCCACGCAACAGCCCCCACCGCGCTGCGTGGGTTTCCTCTTTAAACCGCCAATAAGCCCCACATCTAGTCCCACATTTTCTTCTCTGAACCTTGACGCAGCCAGCCAAACCCTCTATCCTCACCTCATGGGATTGATGCACATCGCAGCTTGTACCTGTTGCCTCTGTTGTATGGGCAATGGCTGCTGCGTTGGATATTCCCCTACCTAAGCGAATAGAACGAATTCAGGCTTAGACACTTCAGGAACCCACGTATCAGCGTAAATCGCGATACGTGGGTTTTTCTTTTTCCGAACGAAATGCAGGAGGTTTCATCATGGCAAGCTCGCAGAATCAGACACCAGTCACACCGCACGCCGCCAGCAGACTGTCCATCAACGTCGATCTCATTGCCGTAACCATCGCCCTTGCACTCGCTGTCCTCATCCGCTTCAACATCCTTCCCTCCATCCCCTTCTAGCTCGGCCTCTGCTCTTAAGCCCCCAAAATGTCCGCCCATACTTTACCCAACCCGACTGCAGGTCCGGCCCCGTCCCCTGCCTCGCGTTTCGCCGCGACGGTTCCGGGAATGGCGCTGCTCTTCGGCGTCGGTCTTCTGGGCAAAGTCTTCGAGCACACCATCGCCGTCCTCCATGCCCAGCATCCCGCGTGGCCTCTTCCGCACATTGAGTACGTTCTCTGGGCCATCATCCTCGGCCTCGTCATCAGCAACACCTTCGGCGTCGCCCGCATCTTCCAGCCCGGCGTAGCCACCTACGAGCTCTGGCTCAAACTCGGCATCGTCCTCATCGGCGCACGCTTTCTCATGCAGGACCTCTTCCACATCGGCGGCATGACCCTCGTCCTCGTCGCCATCGAACTGGTCCTCTCGCTCTCCGTCATGACGCTGCTCGGTCGCATCTTCAAGCTGCCGCCCAAACTCACCAGCCTACTCGCCATCGGCAGCAGCATCTGCGGCGTCACCGCCATCATGGCCACCCAGGGAGCCATCGACTCCAGCGAAGAGGACACCTCCACCGCCATGGCCGCCATCCTCACCCTCGGCGCCATCGCTCTCTTCACCTTCCCTGCCATCGGCCACGCCCTGCACATGAGCCAGCAGTCCTACGGCATCTGGGCCGGACTCGCCGTCGATAACACCGCCGAAGCCACCGTCACCGGAGCCATCTACGGCGACACTGCCGGACGCTTCGCCGTCCTCTCCAAGACCGCGCGGTCGTCCTTCCTCGGCTTCGTCGTCCTCGGCTACGCCGTCTACTGGGCCTCCAAGGGACAAGCCGCCGCCGTCGAGAACAAGGCCCTCTTCCTCTGGCAGAAGTTCCCCAAGTTCGTCCTCGGGTTCATCGCCATCTCTGTTCTCGCCACCGCAGGCTTCTTCACCCACGGTCAGCTCAACAGCCTCTCCAACCTCTCTCGCTGGGCCTTCCTTCCCGCCTTCGCTGGCGTAGGTCTTCGCACCAACCTGAGAGACCTCGTGGGCCAGGGCTGGCAGCCTCTGGTCGTCGGCATCCTCGGCGAGATCTTCATCGCACTCGTAACCCTCGGCCTGGTCTACGCAAGCTACCACTTCGGGGCGATCCAATGACGACGAGCTTCAGCATCTCCCTCCAAAGCTGTTGTTGCGCTTAGGCAAGAACCAGCTCCCATAAATCACATCAAGAAGAACGCGCAGCCTCGCACCTGAACCAGTCAGCGAGGCGTGCCCCCTCGTATATCTTTCGGAGACCCCATGTATCACTTCCTCAAGAAGAAGCTCTCTCTCGTCGCCACCACTCTGGCACTCTTTCTCGCCATCAACGCCCGCGCGCAGATCGTCGGCGGCACCATCTCCGGCACCGTCACCGACTCCACCGGCGCGGCCCTCGCCAACGCAAAAGTCCTCGTCCACAACGACGAGACCGGCAACGAGCGCAATCTCACCACAGCCTCCGATGGCCGCTACTCCGCACCCTCCATCCCTGTGGGCACGTACACCATCACCGCAGAGCTTCCCGGCTTCAGCGCCGCGCACCGCACAGACATCCCACTCACCGTAGGCCAGAGCCGGCAGGTCGACCTCAGCCTCTCTCTCGATTCCGTCGCGCAACAAGTCACCGTGCAGGACACGCCCTCCGTCGTCAACACCTCCACGCAGGAGAGCTCCGGCCTCGTCGACGAGCGTCAGATCAAGCAGCTCCCCCTCAACGGCCGCAGCTACGATCAGCTCATCACCCTGAACCCCGGCGTGGTCAACTACACCGGCCAGCGCTCCGGCACCATCGGGACCTCAAATTCGTCTGTAGGCAACATGTTCGCCATCTCCGGCCGTCGCCCACAGGACAATCTCTTTCTCCTCAACGGCATCGAGTACACCGGAGCATCGCTCATCAACGTCACTCCCGGCGGCACCAGCGGCCAGCTCCTCGGCGTCGACGCCGTGCGCGAGTTCAACGTCGTCAGCGACACCTACTCCGCAAGCTACGGCAAGCGGCAGGGCGCGCAGATCTCAATCGTAACCGCTTCAGGCACAAATAGACTGCACGGCTCCGCCTACGAGTTCATCCGCAACTCCGCTCTCGACGCCCGCAACTACTTCGACCAGGCCACCATCCCCGAGTTCCAGCGCAACAACTTCGGCGGCTCGCTCGGCGGCCCCATCAAGAAGGACAAGCTCCTCCTCTTCGCCAACTACGAAGGCTACCGCCAGAGCCTCGGCCTCTCCGACGTCACCTTCGTGCCCGACGCTGAGGCGCGGCAGGGCTACCTTCCCGACCCCGCCAATCCCAGCGGGCCGCGTAAATACTACGGCATAGCCAATGGAGTCGCGCCTTTGCTTAACCTCTGGCCCACACAGAACGGCCCTGAGCTGCTCGACGCCAATGGCAAGCCGACCGGCATCGCCGAAGCCTTCTCCAGCCCCATGCAGCACATCCGCGAAGACTTCGGCACCACTCGCTTCGACTACAACATCAGCCCCAAAGACCTCTTCTTTAGCGCCTACACCATCGACGACTCAACCGCTAACACGCCCACGCAAAACCCGCTCGCTCTCATCAACGAAAGCCTCCGCGAACAGGTCCTCAGCGCGCAGGAGCAACACGTCTTCTCGCCACAGCTTCTCAACACCGCACGCTTCGGCTTCTCCCGCGCGTCCTTCTTATTCGTCGGCTCAACGCCAGTAGACGTCCCCGGCTGGGTGGCAGGCAAGCCCATCGGAGCCATCGTCATCGCTGGTAGCACCGCCTCCAACGGGTCTTCGCAAATAACGGGAGCAGGCGGCAACGTAGGCTCCGACAACACCACCACGCGCAACCTTTTTACCTTCGACGACCACATCTTCTGGAGCCATGGCCGTCACCAGATCGAAGCCGGTGGCTGGATTCAGCGCCTGCAGTCAAACGACAACCTCGCTCAAAACCAGTACGGCCAAGCCTCCTTTGGCAATCTCACCACCTTCATTCAGGGCACGGTAAAGACCTTCTCTGTAGTCCCAGATCCCACCGAACTAGGCTGGCGCTCCATCCTGGGCGCAGGCTACATTGAAGACACTATCCACTTCACCCCACACCTCGAAGTTCGCGCAGGCTTCCGCTTCGAGTCCACCAACGGCTGGAACGAAGCTCAGGGGCGCGCCTCCAACTACGCCTTCGCCAATGGCATTATCAACACCACGCCAACCGTAGGCAGCTCCGCTCTCACCACCAACCGCGCCAGGTTCCTCCCCGAGCCCCGCGTCGGCCTCGCGTGGGACGTTCGCGGCAACGGCAAGACCTCCGTCCGCGCAGGCTTCGGCATCCACCGCTCGCTGCTCGACAATCTCGACTACCGCCTCGACCAATCCGCTCCGTACAACACCACGCTCTCACTCTCGAACGTGCCTGTCTCCAGCCTCAACATCACGGCCAACACCAAGCCCTCAGCCAGTTCACTGGTCTCGCCCTCCAACGTACAGACCGACATCTACACCCCCACCGTCCTAAGCTGGGACCTCCGCGTCGAGCAACAACTGGCTCCCAACACCTCACTCACCCTCGGCTACGTCGGCTCGCACGGCTACCATCAGATTCTCTCCGCCGACCTCAACGAGCCCGTCACCACCACCGTCGACGGAAGCATCTTTTATCCGACAACAGTGAAGGCCAATCCACTCGTAGCCAACACCACGTCATGGATCTCCGGCGGCATCAGCAACTACAACGCCCTCGAGGTAGACCTGCACCGCAGCTTCGCCAACGGCTTCCAGCTCCGCGGCAACTACACCTGGTCGAAGAACCTCGACAACGGCTCCGCATGGAACACCAGCGTCAGTGCCAACACGCCCGCCTTCACCATGTACCCGGCCAACCCTAAACTCGACTACGGCCCCTCCGCCAGCGACATCCGCAACCTCGCCTCCATCAACGGCACTTACGATCTTCCCTTCGGCGCAGACCACCGCTTCGGTGCAAACTTCAACGGCCTCACCAACCGCGCCATCAGCGGCTGGACGCTGAGCGCCATCGCAGCTATCCAGTCCGGCTTCCCTTTCTCGCCGCAGCTCGGCTACAACCCCACCGGCAGCGGAGACACCCGCAACCCGGTCCGCCCCAACATCAACCCCAACTTCCACGGCAATCTCTACCCGCATACGCCTAAGCAGTTTTTCAACGCCGCCGCCTTCAGCGCACCGGCCTATGGAACCTTCGGCAACCTCGGTCGCGACACCCTCGTCGGCCCCAACCTCACCAACCTCGACCTCGCGCTGCACAAATCCACCCGGCTCGGCGAGCGTCTCCACGCCGAGTTCCGCGCCGAGTTCTTCAACGTCCTCAACCACACCAACTTCGCCACGCCGAACGAGGTCGTCATCTCCTCCGGCCCCACGCAGGGCAACACAGCCAGCCAGACCGCAGCCGTAGTCGCCAGCCCCACCGCAGGCGTCATCACCGCAACCGCCACCAGCTCCCGCCAGATCCAATTCGGCCTGAAGCTGCTCTTCTAAAAAAGCTGGTCAGCAAACAAAAGCCTCTCCAGCATTCACCGGAGAGGCTTTTCCATTCACACCCACTAAGCAGCAGAGAACTTCCGCCGCACCACACCAAAAGCACCCAGCGCTCCCGTACCCAGCAGCACCAGCGAAGAAGGCTCAGGAACCTGAGACGCAGCTACCGCCGAGAACGTAGAGGTTCCAGCCGCAGTCAGGTCGAAACCACCTTGACTCGTTCCATAAACAGCCTCGCCCAGATCGGTATCGAAGTTGTTGAAGATCGACGAGCCAGACGTCGCCCCAATCGCTCCCAGCTCATACGCCGCAAACGCAGGGTTCGAGGTGTAAAGCAGAGCGAAGTCGTTCGTATTGTCGCCAAACCCGGCGGCATTGCTCGACTGATTGACAAAGAGCTGAAGGCTGTCGGTAAACACGCCACTTGCACCACCGGCGATGCTGAAAGATACCGGAGCCGAAGGAGAAAGAGCGAAGATCCCACCGCCTTCATTGATCAGGCTTGAAGGATCTGCCGTAGCTGTAAACGTCACCACAGCGTTGTTGAAACTGGTACCGCCAATGCTGCCACTGGCCGTGAAGGTATCCGTGTAAGTAAGTGAAGAGGCATGAAGTGCAACCGGAGCCGCAATCGCTGCCGCAAGAGCCAACAAGTAAAGTGTGCGCATTTAGGAGCCCCCTCCCCAGGGGCTATGCGCTCAACTTCTCACGTCGCCATTAACACAGAATCAAAATCATTATGCGCAAATCTTTGCACATCAATAGGTTACGGGAACATCCTCACGTCGTCTCGAGCGAACGAAGCGCAGTGAAGCGACCCTGTATTACCTTGCGTTAGACCGGGCAACATCCACACCCTCGGTGAAAACGCTCTCCCCTTGCACCCACTGAAAAAGCCTCTCCGAACCATGCCGGAGAGGCTTTTCAGATTAAGTCGACTCAATTCTCACATACGTTACGCAGCGAGGAGCTTCCGCTTCATCACACCCAGAACACCCAGCGCTCCAGTACCCAGCAGGATGAGCGAAGACGGTTCCGGAACCGGGGAGGCGCCGGTCGTCGCCTGGAACGTCGAGTCTCCCGCAGAGTCTATCGAGAACGCCCCGCTCGTGGTTCCGAAGTGTGCTCCTGCATTGAAGATCGGTGCGCCTGTAACAGGCCCGAACGCCGTCGTCAGGTCATACGTATTGAACGCCGAATTTGTCGTAAACATAACAGCCGCGTCGGTTGTGTTATCGCCCACCCCGCCAACGCCGAGCCCCTGATTGGAAACAAACTGTATCTCGTCGGCAAATGCTCCGCCCAATCCCCCTGCAACGCTGAATGTTGTCGGCACAATATTGATAAAAAGGCCGCTCGACTGATTGACCACATTGTCGGTATCTCCCACGCCCGTCAGCGTGACGAGTTGATTCGAAAATTGCTCCGTGAAGTTGCCATTTGTCACGCTGCCGCTGCCGACAAAAGTTTCCGTGTAAGTAATCTGAGTGGCATGAAGTGCAAGCGGAGCTGCGATCACTGCCACAAGAGTCAACAGATGAAGTATGCGCATGAGGAAGCTCCCTCCCCGAGAGCCCTACCACCGTCTCATGCGCCGATAGGACAACGCAACAGGAATTTTAGTTCCACAATCAATGCAAGTATTTGCATATAAACAACTTAGCCGTGGCGATGCAGGCGAAAATGGCAGGCTGTCGCAAAGGGGCTGCCTATGAAATCGTTTGAATTGTTGCGGATAAGGTGGGTATAAACTTGAGAGCCTTCAAGATTGACAGGAAAAGAAATTCTGGCCCCGACGCGAATTCGCGTTCGCGCGGCGGAATTCAGTGGGCCTTTTTTGATGCAGTACCGGAAAAGAGGAGTTTGAGAGTGCGAAATCGCTGGGGACTGTTGCCGTGCACCTGGGCCGTTATCGTTCTTGCCGCTGCTGCCGTCTGGTTGCCCACGGCCGCCGCCCAGACAACACAAGAACGTGCTGCCCGAGGCGGGAAGGTCCGCACCTACTACGTCGCGGCGGACGAGGTAGATTGGGACTACGCGCCGACGGGAATCGACCAGATGATGGGCATGCCGTTGGAAGGCATGGCCAAATTTTTCATGGAGCACGGCCCGCACCGCATCGGGCGCGTCTACAAAAAGGCGATCTACCGGGAATACACAGATGCCACGTTCACGACGCTGAAGCCGCGTCCGCCATCACAGCAGTACCTGGGAATTCTGGGGCCGGTTCTGCGGGCGGAGGTCGGCGACACCATCAAGGTAGTGTTCAGGAACAACGGCACGCATCCCTACAGCATGCACCCGCACGGCGTGTTCTACGAAAAGGCGTCGGAAGGCGTGGCGTACAACGACGGCAGAAGCGCGAAGGAGGAAGAGGGCGGGCACGTCGAGCCCGGCCACACCTTCACCTACACATGGGAGGTGCCGGAGCGCGCAGGCCCCGGGCCGAACGACCCTAGTTCGATTGTGTGGCTCTATCACTCGCACGCCAACGAGCTGATGGATGTGAACTCGGGCTTGATCGGCGCCATCATTGTCACGCGCCGGGGCATGGCGCTGCCCGATGGCAGGCCGAAGGACGTAGACAAGGAATTCGTCACGCTGTTCATGATGTTCGACGAGAACCAGAGCTGGTTCATCGACGAGAACATCCGAAGGCATACGGACGACCCCGCAGGAACAAAGAAGAGCGACGCGACAAATATGGACTGGCAGGGCCTCTACAACTTCCCGTTGCCCGGTGGATTTACAGGGGCCAACCTGCGCTTCACCATCAACGGGATGCAGTATGCCAACCTGCCGATGATGACCATGAAGAAAGGCGAACGCGTGCGGTGGTACGTGGTCGCCATGGGGAACGCATTCAATATTCACTCGCCGCACTGGCACGGAAACGTCGTGATGGACCATGGAAGCCGCACCGACGTGATCTCTGTCTCGCCGGCGCAGATGAGCACCGTGGACATGGTTCCGGATGATCCGGGGATATGGCTGTATCACTGCCACATGAGCGACCACATGGAGCGCGGGATGGTGGCGCGCTACCAGGTGCTCCCCTAAGAGCCCGTCTTCGTCGCATCTCAACCGGCACAAAAAGCCGGGTGCCCCGTGTCCCGATTCCGGGACATGGGTTTCCTCGCCACCCTGAACCGCATTCCATCATTAATCCGTAAACTAACCCAAGCGCGTCATGCCCTTCGAAACCCCAAACACCGGCCCGGCTACCGCAGGAGCCGCTCCCACTCCCAGCGGCTTCGCGCCGCTGCGTATCCCGCTCTTCCGCGATCGCTGGATCGCCAGCACCATCTCCTCCGTCGGCACCTGGATGCAGGACACGGCGGGCACCTGGTTCATGACGTCGCTGACCACCTCGCCTCTGCTCATCGCGCTGATGCAGACTGCGGCCAGCCTCCCTGTCCTTATCCTCGGCCTGCTCGCCGGTGCCACCGCCGACATCTTCGACCGCCGCAAGCTGCTCATCTTCTGGCAGGCCTGGATGCTCGGCTCCGTCGGCGTCCTCGCCGTGCTCACCTTCCTCGGCTACGTCTCTCCGTGGACACTGCTCGCACTCACCTTCATGCTCAACATCGGCTCTGCCATGAATAACCCCGCATGGCAGGCCATCGTCCCCGAGCTGGTCCCCCGCGAGCTCATCCCCGACACCGTCTCCCTCAACTCCGCCAGCAACAATCTCGCACGCGCCGTCGGCCCTGCGCTCGGCGGCTTCATGGTCGCCGCCTTCAAGCACATCGATACCGGCGCAGGCTCCGTCTTCCTGCTCAACGCCGTCTCCTACGCCGCTGTCATCTGGGTGCTGGTCAACTGGAAACGCATCCCGCTCTTCAAATCCACGCTTCCCTCCGAGCGCATCGCCGCCTCCATCCGTTCCGGCCTGCGCTACGTCCGCTACTCGCCCGAGCTGCAATCCGCGCTCGTCCGCACCTTTACCTTCACCTTCTTCCTCTCCGCCATCTGGGCGCTGCTCGCCGTCGTCGCCAGCCACGTCCTCCATCAGGGAGCGCTCGGCTACGGCATCCTTAACGGCTCGCTCGGCGTAGGCGCTCTGGTCGGAGCCACCACTCTCCCCCGCATCCGACGCCGCTTCTCCGCCGACCGCATTATCGTCGCCGCGACCCTCTACAACGTCGTCACCCTGCTCATCCTCGCCTTCGCCCACATCCCCTGGCTCATCATTGTCGCGCTTATCTTCTCCGGCTTTGCCTGGACCAGCACTCTCTCCACGCTCAACACCTCGGTCCAGCTCGCCGTACCTGCCTGGGTGCAGGCCCGCGCCCTCGGCACCTACCTCATGACCTTCCAGGGCGGCATGGCGCTCGGCTCGGTACTCTGGGGAGCGCTCGCCGAACACACCTCCACTCCCATCTCCCTCGCCACGGCCGCCGCGGGACTCGTCATCACGCTTCCCATCGTCAGCCGCTTTCATATCCTGCAAGGCCCCGCGCCCGACCACACTCCCTACCAGTGGAAGCGCCCCGCGCCGATTCCCGTCCCCTCCATGGACTCCGAGCCAGCCGACGACCTCGACTCCGCCGGTCCCGTCCGCATCTCGATCGACTACAACATCCCTGCCGAGAACTACGCCGAGTTCACCCACGCCATCCACGAGCTGCGCGGCGTCCGGCTCCGTGACGGCGCCATCCGCTGGGGCATCTACCGCGAAGCCACCAACCCCGAGCACCTCAACGAGACCTTCGTCATGGAGTCATGGCTGGACTACCTCCGCTCCCGCGAGCGCGTCACCGCCGCCGACGAGGCCATCCGCGACCGCGTCCGCTCCCTTCACCGCGGCCCCGAGTCACCCCGCACCACCCACCAGATCTACGCCAAAGAGATCACCCACCCCAACGAATAGCAGCCCAGCCGCTGCCGTTGCTGTTGCTTGTTGTAGTGACCGTGGCTTCTGGGTACGCCAAGGCTTTAGCCTTGGCCCTCTATAGACCACTCCTAAAAGTGGGGCTTCAGCCCCTGGGGTATGCTCTCCACCGGCTTCCCCATCCCCGGCAGAATCGTGCTCGACACTTTGAACTTCCGGTATCCCGAATCAACCTCGCGAAACGTCCCGTTGAATTTAAAGAGCAGAAGCATCCGGGCCGTTCCCCGCCCATCCGCCTCGACCGGAAGCCATACCTCGCCGTTCACCTTGCGCTGCTCCAGCGAAAAGCTCGTGCCCTTCTGGATGTTCGCCACCAGCCCCGCGCCGATCTTGAACGTATCCAGAAAATGTCCTTCCAGCTTAGCAATGGCGCGGTCTTCTTCATCCACCCAGACCGTTCCCGCCATATCGCGAATCACACCCTCCAGCCGGTTCCGCGTTTTAGCTTTGGGATCTCCCGCATAGTCCACCGCAATCGTCTCTCGCCCATTGAGCATCACGCGGCGGGCGTTGCTGAAGCTGCCCAGTTCGAGCAGCCGCGACACCGTGACCTCATCGTTCCCGTGCGGATCGGTCGGCTTGCCTTTGGCATCGGCCTTCGCCAGCCGCTCCTTGGCCTTGGCAACTTCCTTGTCGATCCGTTCGTCTTGTTTCGCCTGCTCCCGCGCGCTTAGCTCTCTGCCATCCTTCTTTGTCAGCTTTTGTATAGGGACGCCTTCCACCCAGAACCGGTCAAATTCCTGGGTCTGGGTCTTCTTCACCCGGCCATGACCGTCCAGCTCCTGAACCGTGTCTACCGCATGGTAGAGATAGTCCTTTTGAACCGCCTCTGCTGTCCTCTCGTGCTCTTCGACTTCATGCATCAGTTGGGGGATATTCGGAAGCGGGCGAGCTTGCTCCGCTTCGGGCGCAGCGTCGAATGTAACCCGAGAAACGGCATGATACAGGTTACATTGGGGGTCTAGGGGGTGGGGTGTAACCTGAGAAACAGCAGGATACCGGTTACAGGGACTCTGCGCCTTTGACCCGGCGGCAAACCCTCCGAGGGCGACTACCAGAAGCAGAATTCTCCAAGCCCGACTCGCCATATTTCCATCTTAGTTGGCACAACGGAGAAACACCGCCATCCTGGTTCCGGAGATTGCTTATCTGTAATAGAGTAGACTGTGGTCTTACCATTTATCCGGTTTTGCGCACTCTCGGTCGCCGCGCTGAGGAAAAGAAAAGTTCATGCCCAAGATGCTCATCCTCGGCAACTCGGACGACGTAGCCGTCGCCCTCAACCCGCTAGAGGCCAATACCTCTATTCCCGAGTTGAAGATCACAGCGCTGTCTGACATTCCCGCGGGCCACAAGATCGCCCTGCACGCCATTCCCGCTGGCCATCCCATCCGTAAGTTCAATCAAATCATCGGCTTTGCTACCAATCCCATCGCTGTCGGCGAGCACGTTCATACCCACAACCTCATCACCGGCAACTTCGAGCGCGACTACTCCATCGGCACCGAAGCTCATTCGACCGAGCTTCTTGACCCCGCTCACGCAGCCACTTTTCAGGGAATTGTGCGGTCCGATGGCCGGGTAGCCACGCGGAACTATGTCGGCGTTCTGACTACAGTTAACTGCTCGGCCACGGTCGCCCGCCGTATCGCCGCCCACTTCACTGCTGAAGTGCTGAGCGCCTATCCGAATGTAGACGGTGTCGTTGCCATCACCCACGGAACCGGCTGCGGCATGGCCGAGCACGGCGAGCCGGCCGACCTGCTCCGCCGCGTCTTCGCGGGCTATGCCACCCATCCCAACTTCGCCTCGGTCCTTCTGCTCGGCCTTGGCTGCGAGACCAACCAGATCGATAGCCTGATCACCCTGACGGGAAGCTCCCCAAACCTGCGCACCAGCACCATTCAGGAGGAGGGCGGCACTGCCGCGGCCATCCGCAATGGGATCGCTACAGTGCGGGAGATGTTGGAGCAAGCCAACCAGGTCAGCCGCGCCACTGTTTCTGCCTCGAATTTGATGGTCGGCCTTCAATGCGGCGGCTCGGACGCCTACTCCGGCATCAGCGCCAACCCCGCTCTGGGAGCGGCGGTCGACCTCCTCGTCCAGAACGGAGGCACGGCCATCCTCTCCGAGACGCCCGAGATCTATGGCGCGGAGCACCTGCTGACCCGACGCTCCGCCAGCCCCGATGTCGCAGCACGCCTGATCGAGCGCATCCACTGGTGGGAGGAGTACACCGCTCGGCACAAGGGCTCCATCGACAACAATCCCCAGCCCGGAAACAAGACCGGCGGCCTGACGACGATCCTCGAAAAGTCACTGGGAGCGATCTCGAAGGGCGGAACCACCAATCTGGTTGAGGTCTACCGCTACGCCGAACCGATTCATAAAAAAGGCCTTGTCTTCATGGACTCCCCCGGCTTCGATCCGGTCTCGGCCACCGGACAGGTCGCCAGCGGGGCAAATCTTCTCTGCTTCACGACGGGTCGCGGCTCGGTCTTCGGCTGCAAGCCCAGCCCGTCGATCAAGCTGGCCTCGAACACCCCTCTTTACAAGCGGATGGCCGACGATATGGACATCAACTGCGGCACCATCATCGACGGCGAAGAGACGGTGCAACAAGCTGGATTGAGGATATTTAACGCGATGTTGGCCACCGCGTCGGGCAGGCAGACACGGAGCGAAGAGTTGGGTTTTGGGGAAGAGGAGTTTCAACCCTGGTTACAGAGTGCAACTTTGTAGTCGGCTATCGCACAACATGCGCTGAAGTAGATGCGGCGCGCCGCCGAAAGGTCTAGCATAAAAGAAGTACGTTATTTTCGCTTTCGCGAATAGACCTGAAGTGAGGACGCAATGGCCACCAAGGCAGGGGTAGTGACCCCACCGGCTTCCGCAGTAGAACAGCAAGATCGTGAAACAGTTTTCGATATCTTCCGTCGCTGGGGATATCTTCAAGCCTCCCTCGATCCGCTTGGTCAGTATCTTCCACCCGAACCTTTTCCAACGCCTGCTCCCGAAGGCGAAGCTGCAGCCGAGGCCCGCAAGTTCTATTGCGACACCATCGCTGCCGAATTCATGCACATCCCCAGCCCGGAGCAGCGGCAGTGGCTGCAGGAGCGCATGGAGCAGACGCCTCCCGCGGCGGACCAGAAGCTCATCCTCACGCAACTGATTCGCGCCGAGATCTTCGAGCAGGTCATTCAATCGCGCTATCTGGGAACGAAGCGCTTCTCGCTTGAAGGGCTTACGGCTCTGATTCCCTTCCTCGATCGCGTTCTCGCCGTAAGCGCAGGGTATGGCGTTACCAAGAGCGTGATGGGCATGAGCCATCGCGGTCGCCTAAACGTGATGACCAACACGATTGGCCGCAAGGCAACCGAGATCTTCACCAAGTTTGAAGACGTCGATCCGCGCAGCACCATGGGCGGCGGCGACGTGAAGTACCACATCGGTGCGACCGGCGAGTACCGTTCTCCGGATGGCAAGGTGATCGCGCTGCATCTTGCGTCGAATCCCAGCCATCTCGAGGCGGTCGATCCGGTCGTTCTGGGGCGCGCACGCGCCAAGCAGGAGCGTATCGGCAAGGGCGGCAAGGATGCCGTGCTTCCCATGATCATTCACGGCGATGCTGCCTTCGCGGGACAGGGCATTCTTGCCGAGTCGCTGAACATGGCGACGCTGCATGGCTACAACGTCGGCGGCACCATTCACGTCATCGTCAATAACCTGCTGGGCTTTACCGCGATTCCCGAAGAGTCGAACTCGTCGCGCTTCTCTTCAGACATTGCCAAGCGCCTGCCGATTCCGATCTTCCATGTGAACGCGGAAGACCCGGATGCCGTGGTGAGGATCGCTGCGCTTGCTGCGGAGTTCCGGCACCGCTTTCACTCCGACGTCGTGGTCGACCTGGTGGGCTATCGTCGACATGGCCACAGCGAGGTGGACGATCCTACAGTCACGCAGCCGCGCCGCTACGCCATCATCAAGGACCATGCCCCGCTCTACCAGATCTACGCCAAGCGCATCGGCGTCGATCCGGCGGCCGAGGTGCAGCAGATTCAGCAGGAGTTTCTCGACGACCAGAAGGCCGCGACCAAGGCCGAGCATGTGCCGTTGCTGCGCACCATGCCCGACTACTGGGACGCCTACAAGGGCGGCGAACTGCTGCCGGGAGACGAAGTTTCGACCGGCCTTTCGAGCGAGCGCATCCATGAGCTGGTGCTTGCGCTGACCAGATATCCGAGCGACTTCCATATCCATCCCAAGGTGAAGAAGCTGTTTGAGCAGAGAGCGGAGATGGGGGCGGGACTGAAGCCCTTCGACTATGGCATGGCAGAGCTGGTGGCGTATGCCTCGCTGCTTGAAGCCGGTACGCTGGTCCGGTTGACCGGGCAGGACTCGCAGCGGGGAACGTTCAACCAACGCCACTCGGTGATGGTTGATACGGAGACCGAGGTGAAGTACTCGCCGCTGTCGCACCTGAGCAAGGACCAGGGGCGGTTCGAGGTCTACAACTCGCTATTGTCTGAAGCGGCTGTGCTTGGCTTCGAGTACGGCTTCGCGCGCGACTATCCCGAGGCGTTGGTGCTTTGGGAGGCGCAGTTCGGCGACTTCGCCAACGGAGCCCAGGTCATCATCGACCAGTTCATCGCGTCGAGCGAGATGAAGTGGGGGCTGCTCTCGGGCATCGTAATGCTGCTTCCGCACGGCTACGAAGGACAGGGGCCGGAGCACTCGAGCGCACGGATCGAGCGCTATCTGCAACTGGCGGCGAACGACAATATGCAGATCTGCCAGCCATCGACGGCGGCGCAATACTTCCATCTGCTGCGGCGCCAGGTGATGCGGTCGTGGCGCAAACCGCTGATCGTGTTTACGCCGAAGAGCATGTTGAGGCATCCGGATGCCTCGTCATCGCTGGCCGAGTTCGCTAAGGACCGCTTCCAGAATGTATTGCCTGACAACGAGGTGGTGAATCCGCGGCGGCTGCTGGTCTGCAGCGGCAAGGTCGGCCACAACCTGCGCATGGAACGGGCGAAGCGGAAGGACATGGGCGTCGGCATCATCTTTGTCGAACAGCTCTATCCGTGGCCAAAGGAAGAGCTGCAGGCAGCTCTCGACCAGCATCCCGGAGCCGAGGAGATCGTCTGGGTTCAGGAGGAGCCGGCGAACATGGGCGCAATGTCGTATGTGATGCCACTGCTGCGGCGTCTTGCTGGCGACCGTGCGGTGCTGAGCGTAAAGCGCAGCCCGAGTGCGACACCAGCCACCGGATCGGCAAAGGCCCACGACATGGAAGAGAAGACTCTGATCGATCTTGCCTTCGGAGCCTAGCTCTTCTTCGTTGGACAAAGCCCCATCTCTCGCGAGGTGGGGCTTTATTTTGTCTATTTTAAAGATCGCGACCGATTAAATGAAGATGGCAGAGTAGCCGGAAGGAAGTTGTTCCTGCCTCGGCTGCTCTGCCATCTGTTCAACCTTAATACTAGCTTCGTTGACGCAACGGGCAAACTAGACGCCCATGCGACGACGAACCAGACCGGCTACTCCAAGCAAGCCGCTGCCAAGCAGGATGATGCTGCTGGGTTCAGGCGTGGCAACCAGGTCGGAGGTAAGGACAGCGGGAGCTCCGTTTACCTCGGCATAGAGGAGGTCAACCGAGAAGGTTCCGGTGGCGCTTGCGACAAAGCTGGAGACCTCAGCCGAGGTCGGTGCGCCGGCATTGATTACGGCAACGCCATCGATATAGAGGATGGCTCCGTCATCGTGGGTGACGCTGTAGGTCTGTCCGGCAACGAGGTTGGTATAACCGGTGAACTCATAGATGGTGTTGTTCAGCGTGTCGCCCGCGATGCCTGCAAAGCTTGCCGACTGGTTGCTGACCGTGTTGCCGCCAGAGGTAAGGAAGCTGCCGATGGTGTAATCGGTCGAACCATTGGAGTTGAAGTTGATACCGTCCACGCTAAATGTCGCGGAGGGTGTGCCCAGTGCAGAGGTGCTGGCAGGCAGAGAGTTGGGCCAGGAGGTGGCATTTTCCCACACAGACCCGGTGAATGTGTATGCATGAGCGACGCCCGTCACAGCGAGGAAGGCTGCCAGGCAAGGGATAGCGAACAAAATACGTGTCTTGAATTTCATGAGGCCTCTATCAGTGGAGTTTTAGAATTGTGAGCCCTTGATGCACTCACAACTAAGGCATGTTGATGGCCATCTCTCATTGAAGAGACCGAGATCGCAATCTCCTGGTCTATCAAAAGTTGCAGGAAATATCGGGCAACGAACTGCGCTTTTATCTGTTGGGCACTGTGCAACTCTCTGCGGAGGATTGAGGAATTAGGATTCGCATTTGCGTTAGCGGGCAGAGAACCGACTTGACCTCCAAGCCACTGAAAGGAAGCGCCTGAAAGGATCCGGTGCGACGGGGTTCGAACTGTGATAGCGAACGCCTCCTTCCGTGGAAACGTTCGGCTATAACAGCGAAGACAGATGCAGGCAGAAGAGTTTCAGTGCAGCTAGATGCTCATCCGGCGACGAACCAGGCCAGCCATTCCGATCAAGCCGCTGCCAAGCAGGATGATGCTGCTGGGCTCAGGGGTTACTCCCACAGGCGCGCTGTTGACCGTAAATAGCAGATCGGACGGTGGACCGCAGCACTCGGCATATTCGAGCGTGAAGTTATACATCCCTGCTGAAGCAGCATTGACAGTAAAGGGCGAGTTCGAGAAGCTTGTAGGTCCTGGAGCGTCGACAACGTTACCGAAACCGACGATATTCAGCACGGCGCCATCGTCGTGGCCAACGGCAAGGCTATTAGAACCAGCGTTCAAAAATAAGCTTCCCGTGATGACCAGCTCAAGGTTGTCTGACGTGCCAGTGGGATCGAAGCCATTGACCTCATTGCTAAAGGTTGGATTGTTAAGAAAGCCTGCGGTAGTGTAGGCAGACGGTGGACTTTGAAAATTGATCCCAGAGGAACCAATGGAGAAGCTGGCGCTGGCCAGAGTTGATGCCTGG
>NZ_DATKQC010000141.1:0-4134 GCF_035532915.1 Edaphobacter sp. | reverse complement strand
GCGAAAGAAGGGGCGCAGATGGACAGTCTGGGTGAGTTAATCCGCCGAATTGTTTTTCTCTTCACGAGACGCCGGTTTCATCGCGAGATGGATGAAGAACTCCAGTTTCACCTTCAAAAGCGGGCCGACCGAAATCTCCAGGACGGAATGAATCCTGAGGAGGCGGGTTTCGCTGCGCGGCGCCGCCTGGGGAATGTTGCTCTGCTTCACGAGAGGAGCCGTGAAGCATGGGGATGGAGCGCACTAGAGCATCTTGCGCAGGATACGAGATTCGCTCTGAGATTCCTGAGCAAGAACCCCGGGTTCGCGTGCATCATTGTCGTAACTCTGGGATTCGGGATTGGAGTGAACACGGCCGTGTTCAGCGCGGTGAAGGCCTTGCTGCTGAATCCCTATCCGTTCCCACACGCCGATCGCATCGTCAACGTTGAAGCGCGACACGTCAGCGGAAAGAACAGCAATACAGGCTACGTAGATTTTCTTGATTGGCGACAGCAGAACTCCGTATTCGAGTCGATGGCGATCATGCCGGAGACTGGCGACTATACGCTTATCGGAGAGGGGGAACCGCAGCGTATTACCGGAGGCGCCACTACGGCGGATTTCTGGCGCGTACTGGAGATTAATCCGGAAACCGGACGTCTCTTCCTTCAGGAAGACCAGGTTCCGGGCGCAGCGCCCGTTGTGGTGTTGACATACCCGGCCTGGCGCCAGCGGTTCGGCGCGAATGGCGCGGTTTTGGGAAAATCCATTACGCTGAATGGACGGGCATTCACCATTATTGGCGTACTTCCCAGCGGGTTTGCATTTCCGGGTATCGAGACGTGCGAATTTTTCACGCCGCTCCACGCAAGCACTTCAATGGGACGTACACAACATCAATATGGTGTAGTCGCGCGCCTCAAGCCAGGCATCACCGTGGAGCAGGCGCAGAGCGATATGAGCGCTATCGCACGACGGCTGGAATTGGAATATCCGGCCACAAATACTGGTTGGGGCGTGAAGGTCCAGACGCTTAGCGCAGCCTTGGCTGAAGAAGCCCGCGGGCCGCTACTGATCCTGTTCGCAGTGGTGGCTTGCGTGCTGCTGCTTGCCTCTGTCAATGTTGCAGGCCTACTGCTGGCAAGGGCTTCGAGAAGGGCAAAGGAGGTGGCGATTCGCGCTTCGCTCGGCGCGAGTCGCTCACGGATCGTCTGCCAAATGCTGACGGAAACCGTGCTTCTTAGCTTGATGGGTGGGGGAACGGGGGTGCTGCTGGCGCTGTTCCTAATGGAGGTGCTGCGCAGAAAGGCCCCGCCGGAATTCGCACTTGATTCGAATTTGCAATTAGACCCTGCGGTCCTTATGTTTACCCTCGCCGTTGCTCTGCTGACGGGTATTCTGGCGGGACTGGTACCGGCATGGACCACTTCCGGAGCCGAACCGAATTCCGTTTTGAAAAACGAAGGGAACGCCTCCAGCGGGGTACGTTCGCACGGGCGCGCGATGTTTGCCTTGGTGGCGGGCGAAGTGGCCCTCTCTGTGGTCTTGATGGCCGGGGCAGGGCTCTTGGTAAAGAGCTTTGTCCGTCTGATGAAGGTCGAGACCGGAATTCGGGTCGAACACGTCCTGACCTTCGCGCTGGATTTGCCGCAGACGAGGTACTCGTCCCACACGCGGGTGGCTGGATTCTATCGCGATGTCGTGGCCCAACTCAGAAATTCTTCAGGAGTGGAGAGTGCAGCGGCTGTAATGACGCTACCCATGCATGGCGGAATGACGGGCGGTGCCTTCGAGGTAGAGGGCAGGCCGAAGGCTTCCGACTGGGTGGACACTCTCGTGGAATACAACGCCGTGACCGATGGTTATTTCCGCACCATGGGAATCCCCCTCCTGCGTGGACGCGACTTCGATGCCCACGACACCTCGAACTCTCCGGCAGTGGCGATTGTGAACGATACGCTTGCCCGGCAGTATTTTCCTGGGCAAGACCCGATCGGGCACCGTTATCGCGACGCGTACGCCGGCCAGTGGCGCACGATTGTTGGCGTGGTCGGCTCGGTGAAGCACCAACAGCCGATGAAACCGCCTGTTCCGGGTGTTTATGCGCCAGAGACGCAGTGGGCTTCCAATTGGATGTGGATCACGGTGCGGGCACACGGCAATGCGGCTGAAGTCACGAATGCTGCACGTGCAGCGGTTCACACTCTCGATGGTGACTTACCCCTGATCAAAATCCGCACCATGCGCGAAGTGGTCTCGGACTCCGTTTCGGTTCCCAGACTATTGATGCAACTGCTCGTAGGATTTGCAGCTTTCGCTCTCTTGCTGGATGCGATCGGCATTTATGGCATCGTGGACTATTCGGTGCAGCAGCGGACGCGCGAGGTGGGGATTCGAATGGCTCTGGGCGCGAAATATCTGAATGTGATCGGGCTATTGGTGCGTAGGGGCATGATGCCGGCGATATTGGGGGCAGCAGTTGGGATTCCCGTGGCACTGGCGGTAATGGGCGTGCTCCGCGGAATTCTGTACGGAACCAGCCCGTATGACGTGGGGGTATTCTTGGGCGTCCCGGCTCTGCTGGTGTTGCTGGCCCTAGCAGCGAGTTTTCTGCCTGCGCGCCGCGCTAGCAAGCTGGACGCGATGACCGCATTGCGCTCCGAGTAAGAAAAACACCCTATTTCTTTGATTTGTGGTTATCTCCGCCAATGCTCATTTCGAGCGATCTCGATCCTGAAGACCTATATCGACCCGAGCGCAACCGGAACTCGTGGCGTGGAATTCGGCCTATCAGACAGCAGGTGGTTGACTGCGACGAGACACTGGTCAACGCAGTTTCGATGAGAGCAGTTGTCCAAGAAAGGAAGGGCTTGACTAGGATTGGCGCTTACGCGGCCTCGTCCAAGTCGTCGGATTCATCCGTTGGCTCGTCTTCGTCGGTTTCGGCAAGAATCTCCTCCTCCTCGTCCGCATCCGACGCGGACAAGGGAGCTGACGCCGGTGCCGGTCCAATGTCAAAAAGGCTGGCGTTGCGTGCCGGTTCCTGTTTCTTGGGCTCGGCAGGCTTGGGCGCCGCGTCCGCTGGCTTCTTTGTCTCAGCCGCCGCTGGCTCGGTCGGGACCGGCGCAGTCTTCGGTGCCGCCTTCGAGCGGGCCTCCGCCTTTGCGGTCTTCGCGGCCGCCGCCATTTGCTCCTTGGCGGATTCGAGGGTGTTCCTCAGTTCGAGATGGGCGCCAACGAACTGGACCAGCGCGGAAGGCAGCTCGGCGTCAAGATCTTCAGCCGTGCCAGCCACGCTAAGAGGAGTGGTGAGCGCGTCGTTGTCGCTCTCGTTGAGCTTGCGGGGAATGACGTTGACGCGGATGGTGTCGTCCTCCAAACGCGTCAGGATTATGACGACGGTCCACTGCCGGAGCAGCGGACCCAGTTCTTTGAACATGGATACACCTTCCTGTGAGAATGAAACTGTCGATTGGATGGTTATTACTCGGGGTCGTCCCAGCGCTCGGTGTACCTTGCTCCCAGGAGAAGGGACTTGGCATATGCCTCACTGTCGTTGTCTTTCTTCCACAGCAGTGAGTAGACCGTGTTTACGGCCGCTTTCATGATCCCTTTCATCTCCTCATCGGAGATGCGGGAGTAAGCGCTGTCGGCACTGCAGGTCGGACAGACCTTTCCCGCATGCAGATCCTCGATGGGACCATTTCGGAAAGCCAGCGCAACGATCATCTTGGCTTCGAGAGCCAGCACCGGGTCGACGGAAGATTTCTTCATGGTCCACCTGTATGCGAGACATTATCTCAGCTTCTTGCGTTCGGCCAATGAAGTTCTGTGAGTGCGCCTCTGTATCTTTTTCCAGAGGTCGGGATCCACCCCCAATACACTAGTCCGACCTGTTGAAGCGTTATAGAACGCTCCGTGATGGGTGAGGATGCCGTAGCGAAAGAGCCGCGCCAGCATAGCGAGTGCGCTTGTCGCCAACACCTGATTGATGAACGGCTCCTGCCGTTCGAGTGCCTCCGCCGCACTGCAACTGGGCAACGGGTCCTCGCCTGCTTCCGTATCCGCAATCTCAGGATAGAGCTCTGCAACGGTTCTCAGCCGGATCGCGCTGCGGTGGTTTGCGGCGTTCAACGGCTGGCCGAGCACATA
>NZ_DATKQC010000140.1:0-5231 GCF_035532915.1 Edaphobacter sp. | reverse complement strand
TCGGGCCGAAGGTCTCGAAACTATCACTCGCGGCGAAAAGATCGCATACAGAAACAAGCCCCTCCATGCCTTCCTGCAGAAGTTCGTTTATGGCGGTAGAAGCGCAGCCGCTCTCTTTGTCTGGCCTGGCCTTCTCGGCTTTCTGTGTCTCCTCGTCCAGCTTCCTTTTGCACTACGCAAAGACATCGAGCGCCTTCGGGAACGGAAGTACGGAAGGCTCCTGAAGGGACCGCGATTGATGTCTCCGAGCGCCTTCAATCGGGCAGTGAAGGGGGACGGAGTGGGATTTCAGACGATCGAATCCCGCCGTCCGATGCGCATCCCGCGCCAGGTCGAAGGCCAGCATATCGAGATCATGGGAGACACTGGCGCAGGCAAAACCCGGCTCATCATGCAGCTCCTCATGCAGATCAAGGAACGCGGCCATTCCGCCATCGTCTACGACCCCGCCTGCGAGTTCGTCCAACGTTTCTATGATCCGAAACGTGAAGACATCATCCTCAACCCGCTCGACGCACGTTGCCCCTACTGGGGGCCTTCCGAGGAGTTGCGCCGCAGGGCCGAAGCGAAGACAATTGCGGCTTCGCTCTACCAGCCGACGACGGACAAGAAGGGAGAGTTTTTCGTCGAGACGCCACAGAAAATCTTCGCGCATCTTTTGACCTTTGGACCGACGCCGCAGGAGCTGGTGGACTGGATGGCGAACCCGGATGAGATTGATCAGCGGGTACAGACCACGGAGATGGCGAGCATGATCGCCAAGGGCGCGCAGCAGCAACGGAATGGCGTACTGGCTTCGCTCGGCCTCGTCGCCGACAGCCTCCGGATGCTCCCCACACGAGAGCAAGCCAAGCGCACCTGGAGCGCAACGGAGTGGGCCGAAACGCGCAAGGGATGGATATTCATCACCTCAAAGCCCAGCGAGCGCGAAGCCCTGCGTCCGCTGCACAGCCTCTGGATTGACCTGCTCGTTTTGCGTCTGCTCAACGAACCGAAGGGCAATCAGCATCCGGTATGGTTCGTGCTCGACGAGCTGGCGACTTTACAGCGACTTCCGCAGTTGCACACCGCCATCACCGAGAACCGAAAGAGCAAGAACCCTATCGTCCTTGGCTTTCAGGGCAAGGCTCAGTTGGAGGTTATCTATGGACATCTGGCAGAAGTGATGCTGTCGCAGCCGGCCACCAAAATCTTCCTTAAAACTACGGAACCCAAGGCCGCCGAGTGGGTGTCGAGCGCCATCGGCAAAGTAGAGATTGAGAGGGTGCGCGAGACCCACTTCGATGGTTCGCGGCCGGGACGCAACTTCACCATCGACCGCCAGGTGGAACCGCTTGTTCTCGACTCAGAAATCTCCGGCCTCGCCGACCGCCATGCTTTTCTGAAACTCGGCAACCACGTGGCAAGATTCTCCTTCGCCTTCAGTGACATTCCAGCAACCGAGGTTGCCTTCATTCCACGATCTCTCGAAGGCGACGACCTCGACTTCGACCCAAAAACGCTTCATAAAAAGGCCAGTAAAGCCTTCGTCCCTGTAGCCACTTCCACCGGCACTGAGGAATCGCAGGAGCTTTCTCAGTCCACACACTCCATGGGTGATTGACCATGCTCACCATCTCAAAAGCACTCTCTTCTTCTCAGGCACGCACCTACCACGCGAAGGAATTTGTCTCCGCCGAACAGAACTATTGGAAGCAGGATGGAGCTGTTGTCGGCGAGTGGCACGGTCGCTTGGCAGAACGATTTGGGCTTTCCGGGCGGGTGAGCGAGGAGCATTTCGCGAGACTCGCCGATGGCCAGCATCCGTTCACCGGCGAGCAACTGGTACGCCATCGTGTCGTACAGGAGTACGAGCGCAACGACGGATCGAAGGTCGCTCCTGTCGAACACCGGGCCGGCTGGGATGCCACATTTTCCGCACCAAAGTCCGTATCGTTGACCGCGCTAGTCGGTGGGGATGACCGCGTCCGCGAGGCCCATCGTGCAGCCGTGGATACCGCTCTAAGCGAGCTGGAGTGCTACACCCAGGCGCGCCTTGGCGGGAATCGTCCGGCAGAAACCACAGGGGCCTTTGTGGTCGCCAAATTTGAACACGATACCGCCCGCCCAGTGGATGGCTATGCGGCTCCGCAACTTCACACCCACGCCGTGATCTTCAACGTCACGGAGCGTGAGAACGGGCAGATGCGCGCCTTGCAGGAGCGGGCCTTGTTTGAATCGCAACAGTTTGCCACGGCGGTTTATCAGTCGGAACTTACCTTCCGGCTCCGCTCGCTTGGATACGAGATCGCCTCCGGCCGCAGTGGCGCTCCCGAAATCAAAGGGTACTCTCAGGAATATCTGGACGCCTCAAGCCCGCGCAGTCAGCAGATTCGCGCTTATCTGGAGCGGAGCGGCTTTGAGGGGCATGAGGCTGCGCAGATTGCCGCGCATTCCACACGCGACAGCAAGAAGGCCGTCTCCGTGGGCGAAGCTGTAGCCGCGCATCGCAAGCTCGCCGCCGAGTTTGGACATCAGGCTGACCAGGTTGTAGGTCAAGCTCACCAACGAGCTTTGACACCAGAACCCGAGCATCAAGCAACGCGCCAGTCGCCCCATCAGGCCGTGACTTACGCCCGTGACCGGAACTTCGAGCGGGAGGCGGTGGTTGATGAACGCCGCCTCTACCGGGACGCGCTTCGCCGTGGAATGGGCGAGCTGACACTCACTCAAATTCGATCTGCGCTCGATGAACGCATGGCCAGCGGTGAATTCCAGATTGCTTCGCGGAAGGTTCATGCCAGTGCCCGTCAATTCACCACCGAGGAGATGATTCGCGCCGAAAAGGAAGTGATTGCACGGGTGATCGAAGGACAAAATCGGAATAAGCAGATTGCCTCCATCCAACAGGTCGTCCACATTGCAGAGGCGAATGCTCACCTGAATACCGCCCAACGTCGGGTGGTCGAAGAGGTGCTGCTCTCCCGCGATCAGATTCAGGGACTTCAAGGGACCGCCGGCACTGGAAAGACGACTGCGCTCTCTGTGATTCATCGAGGGGCGGAGGGTGCCGGGTATTCCGTCGAAGGTTTTGCGCCCACCTCGCGCGCCGCCAACCAGCTCCGCGAGGCCGGAATCCCAGCCGACACGCTGCAAGGCTTTCTCGCGCGCAATCGACAGGGAGCCGGTAACAACGACGAGCGGCATCTTTATTTTCTGGACGAGTCATCGCTCAGTTCGACAAGACAGATGCGAGACTTTTTGCGACGGATCGGGGATCAGGACCGTGTCTTGCTCATTGGGGATACGCGCCAGCATCAGGCTGTCGAAGCGGGAAAGCCCTTCGAGCAACTCCAGCAGGCTGGAATGCGGACGGCCCATCTGGACCAGATCATTCGCCAAAAGGAGCCGGAACTGCGGAGGGTGGTCGAATATCTCGCACAGGGGGACACCGCTGCGGGTCTCGCCCTGCTCCAAGAGCAGGGCCGCATTCGTGAAGTCCCGAACAAGCAAGAGCGCATTGCGGAGATTGCTCGCAGCTATGCGGACGCGCCAACAGGAACATTGATTGTTTCCCCCGACAATGCCTCACGCCGCCAGATCAACGAAGCCGTCCGCGCCGAGCTTCAACACCGCGGACTGCTGGACCAAAACGAACAATCCAACTCCGTTCTCGCGCCCCGCTCGGAGGTCACGGGCGCAGACCGCGCCTGGGCCTCGCAGTATGAAGTTGGAGACGTGCTTCGCTACCGGAGAGGCAGCGAGAAGCATAGCCTGGCCGCTGGCACCTATGCCGAAGTGGTCAAGGTCCAACCGGAGCAGCACCAGCTCACAGTCCGGCGAGCAGATGGGCTGGAGGTCTCCTATGACCCGTCACGCCTCAAAGGAGTGGACACCTACAAGCCTGTCACCATCCAGTTGTCGATTGGCGAGCGCGTACAATTCACCGCTCCAATGAAAGACCTGCGAATCGCCAATCGAGAACAAGGCACCGTCGAGGCGCTCTCACCGGATGGTCGTGCCAGCATTCACCTCGACAGCGGGAGAAGGGTTTCTCTCGATCTAGCTCAGATGCGGCATCTCGACCACGGTTACGCCGTCACATCGCACAGCTCCCAGGGGCTGACCGCCGATCGAGTGCTCGTCCACGTCGATACCGGAGTTCACCCAGAACTGGTCAGTGATCGCTTCGCCTATGTATCGATATCGAGGGCTTCGCAGGACGCCACCCTCTACACCAACAGCGTCGAGCGTCTGGGAGAACTCGTCTCTAGATCGCACGGCAAGAGTTCGGCGCTCGAAACTACCCAGAAAATTGGCGTTAAGCCTCAGTTAATTAATCATTTGGCATCCGGGCAGGGTCTGGCGGTGTAAGCATCGCGCGGGCCAGCCAAACCCTGCGCGAAGCTTATCTCTCTGTTGCGCGTTTGCCAGCAAAAGGATGATGAACTATTCTTTCGTTACGCAAAAATTAACGAAAGGATACCGTGCCAGACACCGATCGGTCCGCCCGACTAGGCCGCTATATCCTCAAGCAGTTTGATGGCGAGACTGTTCGAGCTTTCGTGCCGCCACCGTTGCCGCCGATGCCGCCGGTGGATTTGGCGCGTTTTCAGATCCTGCTGGAACAGGCCAATCAGGCCATCGGCAGGCTCGACGGTCTGGCCTCGCTCCTGCCCGACCTGTCGCTGCTCCTTTATACATACGTTCGCAAGGAGGCCGTGCTCTCGTCCCAGATCGAAGGGACGCAGTCGTCGCTGTCCGATCTCCTGCTCTACGAGAACGATGAGGCGCCGGGAGTTCCCGTCGAGGATGTGCAGGAGGTCTCGAACTACGTCGCGGCCATGAATCACGGTCTGGAGCGAATGCGTTCCGGCTTTCCGTTGAGTCTGCGATTGATTCGGGAGATTCACGAGATTCTGCTCTCGAAGGGAAGAGGCAGCGGCAAACAGCCCGGCGAGTTCCGCAGCAGCCAGAATTGGATCGGTGGCAGCCGCCCAGGCAATGCCGTCTTCGTACCGCCTCCCCCGGAACTTCTGGGTGAGTGTCTCGGCCAACTCGAACTATTCCTGCATGACGAGCACACGGGCTTGCCCCTGCTGATCCGAGCGGGCCTTGTCCATGTACAGTTTGAGACCATCCACCCATTTCTCGACGGCAACGGAAGGCTTGGACGACTACTGATTACGTTCTTACTTTGCGCAGAGAGCGCACTCAGAGAGCCAATACTCTACCTCAGCCTCTATTTCAAA
>NZ_DATKQC010000139.1:0-3534 GCF_035532915.1 Edaphobacter sp. | reverse complement strand
ACATCGACGCCGGAGTCCTTGAGGTTGAGTGCATGGGCGTGGCCCTGCGAGCCATAGCCGATGATGGCGACTTTCTTCGCCTGGATAAGAGAGAGGTCTGCGTCTGCGTCGTGGTATGCCTTAGCCATGATTGTGTTCGTGTCCTTTAGGTTAATGGTAGCTCAGTGAATCCGTTGACGACGATGAATGCGCGGATTTTATTCCGTGGTCGTGAAGTTTTAGTGCTCGTCAAATTCGTTGGGGATGATATCGGTAGTCGGCATGGTGGGAATATCGACTTCGCCATTCCCGTTCGGCGTGCCAAGCGCCTTAAGCACTCGGCTGGTGTGGTGGCCGCGGCGCATGGCCATGCGGCCAGTGCGCGAGACCTCGAGAATGGTGTAGCCGCTCTCGCGCAGCACCTGCAGCAGGCCTTCGATCTTCGAGGAACTGCCCGTCATCTCCAGCATAATCGATTCGGGCGCAAGATCGACGACGCGTGCGCGAAAGACCGTGGCCAGCTCAAAGATCTGCGAGCGCGACGAGAGGCCGTTAGGCTCACGCGGCCCGGCGGCGACCTTGATCAGGCAAAGCTCGCGGATGACGGCCTCGCTGCGGCCTACCTCGTCGACGTCTACGGTGATCTCGAGCTTGTAGAGGCTGGCGCGAATGCGGTCGGCGGCATGCTCCGGCGCCTCGCAGACGATGGTCATGCGCGAGGTATCGAGGCGTTCGGACTCGCCTACGGTCAGCGAGACGATGTTGATATTCAGGCGGCGAAACAGCGAGGCGACCCGTGTAAGAACGCCGGGCTTATCGGAGACGAGGGCTACAAAGGTGTGGAGCATTTACGGCTTCTCCTTGGGAGTAACAGCGGGATCAACAGGTACGGTGGTTGCGCTAGATGCTGGAGGCGCAGGATACGTCGGGATATAAGTTTTGGGAGTCTCAAAGAGGATAAGTTCTCCGGGCTTCGCCTTGGATTTGGCATTGCTGCACAGATTCCCGGTGGTAATGCCATTGGCCTGAATCTCGGCAATGGAGTAGTTGGTGTAAAGCTCGCCGCGCGAACGGCAGTCGCCGTACATATTCGAGAGAATGCGGATGATGGTTGCGTGACCCGTATCTACATTGATAATGCCGTCTTTGTCCGTCTTCATGGCGACAGATCCAATTTGATCGACTCTCAGTGCTACATTGAGGTTTTCGTCGGTGACGGGTTTGTTGGTCTGTGCGTTGATGATTCTGATTCTGACGCTGTGCTGCGGTGTCTTCGCGAAGGCCGGCGTTAATGCGAGCAGAAGCAGGAGCGCGGCTGCTCGGGATGGGGTGACGGGTTTACGTTGTACCGAAACTGCCAAGGTTCGTAGCATGAGCGCCTTTTGGTGTATGACCTAACCTCTTCTGCTAAGTTTCGGCCCAGGGAAGTCCTTGTTTTGGAGAGTGTTTGAAAAAATTCTTTTTCCTTTGGAGTCGATAGCAAACGCTTGCAATGCGTTCTTCTCTCTGAAGCGGCCCAAGTCCTTGAGCATAAAACTTTCGCTTATCGAAGCATCCCCTTCTCCTAGAGACCGATTTATCACTCTATTGTCTAATTCATGCCATCTGAATGCTCGTTTATCACGAGCTCTCTGGCCAGCCTGCTTTACAAAGGCCGATCTCCGACCGATGTTCGCAATCTCGATATACAAGGCTGGAAAACTAGGCGACAGGTTTCCCTGCCGATCTCCTGCTCGTTGCAGAGTCACCTGAAGCTTGGCTCGATCGCGTCGAAAATTAAAAACGCTGAGACAAAAACCTGCAACCCCCAGTCCCATTGCAATCACCCGAGCGATCTGTGAAAACGTGGGCACTTACTCATCCTCCGCAGTCTCAAGCAGCGGATCCTTCGTCGGTCTGCGAACCATCTCGTGCAGAGCGGCGCCGGGCGCGATCATCGGATAAACGCCATCCTCTTTCTCAACCTGGAAATTGATCAGAAACGGCTTGCCGCTGGTGCGGGATTTTGTAACCGTCGGAATTACATCCTTGCGCTGGCTCACCGTTGCGCCCGCGATGCCATGCGCGGCGGCGAGTGCAACGAAGTCGGGAGAGAGGATGGGGCTGGCGGCGTAGTTCTTCTCGTAGAACGCCTCCTGCCACTGCCGCACCATGCCGAGGAAGCCGTTGTTGATGACGGCAATGTTGATGGCAAGGCCCTCCTGCTGAATGGTCGAAAGCTCAGAGGCGGTCATCTGGAAGCCGCCATCCCCTGCGATGACCCAGACGTCTTTCTCCGGGCAGGCTACCTTTGCGCCGATGGCTGCGGGCAGGGCAAATCCCATCGTCCCCAGGCCGCCGCTGGTGACCAGCGTGCGCGGAGAGTCGTGCTTGTAGTACTGCGCCTCCCACATCTGGTGCTGGCCTACGTCGGTCACGATGATGGTCTGGGCTGTTCTTCCGGCGGCTTCGGCTTCGCGCCAGATGTCGTTGATGACGTGGGCGGCGTAGAGATGGCCGTTGTCGGGCAGGTTGATGATGTCACGTACCGAGGCGTCGCCCTTCATCGCGTTCACGGCCTTGATCCAGCTTGCGTCGGACTTCTTCGGCAACAGCGGCAGCAGCAGATCGAGCGTCTGGCGCAGGTCGCCGATCAGGGCGACGTCTACCTTGACGTTCTTGTTGATCTCGCTGGGATCGATCTCGATGTGGATCTTCTTCGCGTTGGGCGCGTAGCTGGCGAGGTTGCCGGTAACGCGGTCGTCGAAGCGCATGCCGAAGGCGAGCAGCAGGTCGGCCTGTTGAATCGCGTTGTTCACCCACGACTCGCCATGCATGCCCATCATGCCGAGCGACAGCGGATGATGCGTCGGAAACGATCCAAGGCCGAGCAGCGTGCTGGCCACCGGAATCTGCTGACGCTCGGCGAAGGCGATGACCTCGGCTTCGGCTCCCGACTGCGTGATGCCGTGACCGGCGAGGATGACCGGGCGCTTGGCCGATTGAATCAGCTCGATGGCCTGCTTGATCGACGAGCTTTCGGCGCGAAGCATTGGGTGAGGACGATGCGGCGGCGGCGCGGCAGCCTCGAAGTCGAAGGTGGCGGTCGCCTGCTGCGCGTCCTTGGTGATATCGACCAGCACGGGACCGGGGCGGCCTGACTGCGCGATCTGGAAGGCAGCACGGATGGTCGGCGCGATATCTTCGGCGCGCGTTACCAGCCAGTTGTGCTTGGTGATCGGCATGGTGATGGCGGTGATGTCTACCTCCTGAAACGCGTCGGAGCCGAGCACCTTGGAGGAGACCTGTCCCGTGATGGCCACCATGGGAATGCTGTCGAGCATGGCGGTGGCGATGCCGGTGACGAGGTTGGTTGCACCCGGCCCGCTGGTGGCGACGCAGACGCCGGTCTTGCCCGAGGCGCGAGCGTAGCCGTCGGCCATATGCGATGCTCCCTGCTCGTGGCGCACGAGCACATGGTGGATGCTGGGGAACTTACGCAGGGCATCGTAGACGGGCAGGATAGCTCCGCCGGGATAGCCGAAGACTTTATCTACGCCTTCGCCAGCCAGCGTG
>NZ_DATKQC010000138.1:0-5585 GCF_035532915.1 Edaphobacter sp. | reverse complement strand
TGGCGGTTGCCCGACAGCCCGCGTTGGCTGATCAGCAAGTCAAAGGTGGAAGAGGCGAGGCGGATTTTACAGCGCGCACGGACGGCATCAGACGTGAGTCCGGAAATCACGGACATCCAGGAAAGCATGAAAAAACAAGGTGCCGGGGGGATGAGGGGACTGTTCCAGCCATCACTGAGGATGCCGATGATTGTCGGCTTGGGACTCGCCGTATTTCAGCAGATAACCGGCATTAACACGGTCATCTATTACGCCCCGACTATTTTCAAGTTCGCGGGCATTAGGGCCGCCGGACCCGCGATCCTGGCTGGAGCAGGGTTGACCATGGTGATGTGGCTTTTTCATGTGCTGGCCATCTTTCTGCTGGACCGTGTCGGCCGGAGGCCTTTATTACTGGTCGGAGTGGCCGGCCAGATTATTGGTCTGGCGATCTTGGGCTCGGCTTTCCAGTTTCCGCAGTTGGCGAGTTTCAAAAGTTATGTCGCCATTGGCGGCCTGGTAATCTATGTCGCGTGTTTCGCCTTTGGACTCGGGCCGATCTTCTGGCTGCTGATTTCCGAGATCTATCCACTGAAGATTCGTGGTGCGGCCATGAGCGCCGTGACGGTCACTAACTGGGCATTGAATCTGGTAGTGGCCGTGACTTTCCTGACCCTGGTCGGGGTTCTGGGGCACGCGGGAACTTTCTGGTTATACGGTGTAATCGCGATCGGCGCCTGGGTCTTTTTATATCTGCTGGTGCCGGAAACCAAAGGTAAAACTCTGGAACAGATTGAGGCGCACTGGCGCGTCGGAAAGGGCCAAAAATCATTATGACAACTAAGAAAACGAGTGCCAGGAAGCAGCTGCAATTCACTTGCCGCCTATCGGATAAGCCGGTTCCGCTGCCCCATTTTTGGGAACATACCGTCGGCAGCGGGCACGCGCCCCTGGCATTGCGCGCGGACTGGCAACGGCAGTTGCGACAATGTCATGAACAGCTTGGTTTTCGCCACGTGCGCTTCCATGACATTCTCAGCGACGACATGGGCACACTGATGGACGAGCAAAATCATTTGCTCCACTCGTTCTTCAACGCCGATCAGATCTGCGACTTCCTTCTCTCCATCGGGATGAAGCCGTTCGTCGAGCTGAGCTTCATGCCCTCGACGCTCTCTTCCGGCAGCAAGACCGTATTCCATTACAGCGCGAATGTGACGCCTCCGAAGGATTACACCGAGTGGGCCAAGTTCGTCGGCCGGCTGATAAGGCATTGGGTTGAACGTTACGGGATCGACGAAGTCAGTACCTGGTTTTTTGAAGTGTGGAATGAACCCAATCTAAAGGCGTTCTGGACAGGCACGCGGGCCGGTTACTTCAAGCTCTACCGATTCACTGTGCAGGCGATAAAGGAGGTGGACGAGCGACTGCGGGTCGGCGGGCCGGCGACCGCGAAGAACGAATGGATTACGGAGTTCCTCACTTTCTGCAAGAAGAACAAGGCTCCGGTCGACTTCGTCAGCACGCATCACTATCCGACCGATGCGCTGGGTTCGGTAGGTGAAGATACGGAGACACAGTTGGCGCGCAGTAAGGAGAGTATCCTGCGCAAATGGGCGCGCGAGACGCACCGCAAGGCGCGCGGGAAACCGCTCTACTACACCGAATGGAGCTCTTCCTCTAATCCGCGCGACCACCTGCACGATGAGCCCTACACGGCAGCCGTCATTATCAAGACCATGATGGAAGCCCGAGGGCTGGTGGAGGGCTACAGTTATTGGACGTTTAGCGATATCTTTGAGGAGAACTACATGCCTGCCACCGCGTTCCAAGGTGGTTTTGGCCTGCTGACTCTGCAAGGCGTCGCCAAACCTTCTTACCGCGCCTTCGAGCTGTTACACCGTCTCGGCGTAGAGGAATTACCCGTAAAGGGAAAAAGCGAGACCGTGGATGTCTGGGCGATCACCAACCGCGACGCTGTCACGGTGCTGGTGACGAACCACGCTTTGCCACGCCATCCGATCAAGGCTGAGTCTGTTGAAGTCAAACTGACGGGACTGACGTCGCCGCGCAATGTTTACATCGAGCGGATCGACGACGAGCATGCCAACGCCAAGCGTCTCTGGATTGAGATGGGTAAGCCGGCACTTCCAACAGAAAGGGAGGTCGAACAGTTGCACGTTGCGTCCCAAATCGTGCGTGAGCCGATGCCATGGAAACATTCCGGCAAAACACTGCATATAAAGTTCCGCATGCCGCCGCAAGGCATCGCAGCCATCACGGCGGAGTTAGCGCCGAAGAGGACCGGACAGAATGCCAAATCATGAATGATTCAAATGCCTGTTCCGAAGCACTGGAGGCGTTGCAGCGTGAGACGTTTAACTACTTCGTGCACGAAGCGAATCCGCTTAACGGCTTGGTCATCGACAAGACCAAACCCGGCTCGCCCGCGAGTATCGCCGCGGTAGGATTGGCTTTGTCGTCCTACCCGGTTGCCGTGGAGCGCGGGTTCACGAGTCGCGCGGATGCCGTTAAGCGCACCCTGACGGCCTTGCGCTTCTTCCACCAGAGCGTTCAGAGCACCGACGTGGATGCGACTGGCTACAAAGGTTTCTATTACCACTTTCTCGACATGACCACCGGAAAGCGGGTATGGAAGTGCGAGTTATCCACGGTCGACTCCACCTTTCTCCTGGCCGGCATGCTGACGGCGTCGGCGTATTTCTCGGAGAACACCTCTGACGAACGTGAAATTCGAGAGCTTGCGGATATGCTATACCGGCGAGCCGATTGGAACTGGGCCCAAAACGGCGGGCTCGCAGTAACCCTCGGTTGGACACCTGAGAGCGGCTTTTTGCCCTATCGCTGGCAGGGTTATGACGAGGCGTTGTTTCTCTATGTCCTCGGCCTCGGTTCGCCGACTCATCCGCTGCCGAAGGAAAGCTATCTGCAATGGACCTCAACTTATAAATGGAGGGAAATCTACGGTCGGGAGTTCTTGTATTCTGGCCCGCTCTTTACTCACCAAATCTCGCATCTGTGGATCGATTTTCGCGAGATCCAGGACGACTACATGCGCAGCAAAAACATCGACTATTTCGAGAATAGCCGCCGCGCGACCTACGTGCAGCAGGAGTACGCCATACGTAATCCCGCTCACTTCGACGGCTACGGCGCAAAATGCTGGGGAATTACGGCCAGTGACGGTCCCGGGCCGGCGAAAAGCACGATCAAGGGCCGAGAGCGCGAATTCTTCGGCTACAAAGCGCGCGGGGTGCCCGACGGTCCTGACGACGGAAGCATCGCTCCGTGGGCGGTAATTGCTTCCCTTCCCTTTGCGCCAGAAATCGTTCTCCCGACGCTTGCTTACTTTGAGAAACTGAAGTTGCGCGAGAAGAATCCTTACGGGTTCAAAGCGACTTTCAATACTACCTTTGCCGAGAGGGCCGACGTTTCGCACCCGTGGATATCGCCTTTTCACTACGGTCTCAACCAGGGGCCCATCGTTTTGATGATCGAAAATTACCGCTGTGGTTTTCTTTGGCATCTGACGCGGCAATGTCCTTATGTTGTCGCGGGCCTTCGTCAGTCCGGCTTTCGAGGGGGCTGGCTTGAGAAATAGGGAAGAGGTTCTATGAAGCAATAGGGTTCCTACATTCTTACCATCAACGGCGGCTCCTCCAGCATTAAGTTCGCGTTTTACCAGGCAGGCGAACCACTGAAGCGAGAGCCATACGGAAAAGTAGATCGCATTGGCTTGGAGGGAGCGATTTTAACGTTCCACGACGCGGGTGGTAAGAAGCCAGAAAGCCGTGATGTCGACGCCGCCGATCATAAGTCAGCAGTGAAGTTCCTGATCAAACAAATCATCGGGCGCGGCACTCGACTCTATGGGAAAGACTACTTCACGATTTACGACTTTGTGAAAGCGACCAATCACTTCAGTGATCCGGAGTGGGATGGTGAGCCGCTTGAGCCGGAACCAAAGGATTAACCGAAAGCCCCCCGTTCGTCCGTTATGCCGGAAAGAAGACCTGAATCCCCCCACGCGTCCACAGAAGATCAAAGTGAAACTCGCCGACGGCAAAGCTCAAGCTCGCGCCATCCAGCACATGATGGTGACCAGTTTCTGGCACCGGACGGCACGCCGATGTCCGCGCAACAATTTCTAGAGATGCTCCTCGGCAAGCTACCTGAGTTTTACGCGTGCCAAGCTAATGAAAGGTTTATCCGAGAAGGGATTCGGCGCGGAGCAAATGGCGGAGATGCAGAGTCTCATTAACGCAGAGAAAAGCGACCTCTTCGATGTGCTGGCATATGTCGCTTATGCTCTGCCAACGCTGACTCGCGAGGAAAGAGCGGCCAATGCCAGAGTGGGGATCAGTACTCAGTTCAACTCTAAGCAGCAGGCCTTTCTCGACTTCGTCCTCTCGCACTATGTTAAGGAAGGTGTTCAGTGATTGGACCAGGAGAAACTGACACCATTGCTCCGACTGAAATATCACGACTCCATCGCGGATGCACGGCCGATCTCGGCAGGCCGGAAGAGATCGAGAAGGTCTTCGCTAGTTTTCAGAAGTATCCCTACCAACGGGCGGCTTGAGCGAGCCGCCGGAAGTGTCCGCGATTCGTCATCGGAGCAAAACAGGTGATCCAAGATATGGAGTGGGTAGCCTGGCTTGTTTTGGCGTTGGCGATGAACGCCAGCAGGTGGGTGCCCCTCTAGACGCTTGGCTCGCGAACCTAAGAAAGCAAGCTCTTCAGGGATGTCTGGTAACCGCGTGGCCCAAACGTCAGCCCCGATTTGTGATGGCGGTCGAGCACTCTTGCCCCTCGACGAGACTGTCCCTTTGTGAATAGATTCGGCTTCTCGCGACCGCTACAGTAACGGTGGCTGAAATTCCCTACCCAGGAGAATGCCATGGCAAAGGACACTATCAATCTGTCAGGTTCAGTTAAGAAGCTGATCGATCGTTCCGCCCTCAATGAACCGCAACAAGCCCAGATCTCCCTCGTGGGCGCTGATTTCCTTTACGACGAACTTCGAGTCCCCAACCTTCACAAATGGGAGATTGGCAAAGATGTTGAAGTAACGATACGGCTGCTGTGATACATAGGCAGAATCCATTTAGGCCTCGGCAATGTCTGGAGCCCCGTTGCCGGTTTACAGAAATGTCGGATGTGCAAGGTGAGAAGTCGCCGAGATATGCTTGTCGATTTCAATCCCGACCCCTTCTCCGAATCGCAATCCTGTGCCGCCGATCATAACGTAGAGCATTGGTTCTCGACACAGACAGCTTGGTCACAAGCGATCCACAGGTGGCAGTTCCGACCGACGCGAGCGCCGCAACCAACTGACCCATCCGCCGTATAAGAAACCGGAACTTCTGGCCACCGCGCCCAATCAGCTGTGGAGCTGGGACATCACCAAACTGCTGGGGTCTGCCAAGTGGACCTACTTCCATCTCTACGTGATCCTCGATGTTTTTAGCCGCTACGTCACCGGGCTGGGTAGTGGCCATGCGGGAAAGCGCCGAACTGGCCAAACGGCTGATCGAGGAGAGTTGCGCAAAACAAAACATCCGGCCCGGCCAACTGACGCTGCA
>NZ_DATKQC010000137.1:0-7499 GCF_035532915.1 Edaphobacter sp. | reverse complement strand
GATTTTCTACTGACGGCGGCAGGTGGGACCTGGTGGCTACCAGGGACGCGGGTCGAGTCGACCTCGACGCATGGGACAGGATGCGCTCTTTCGAGCGCGCTGCTGAGCGGACTGGTTCAGGGCAAGAGTGCTTATGAGGCAGCGGTGGGCGCGAAAATCTATGTCGCCGAGGCGATTCGGACGGCTGCTGGACTGGGGCATGGCCGCGGGCCATTGAATCATCTTTGGCCGTTGGGGTGATTCTTACGCCGACGCGGGAGAATCATCCTATAATTTCGGATTGCTGACGATTTCTATTTTGAGAGGGATCTACTTATGCGTCTTCATAACCGCTCTATGCTTGTTGTAACTTTTGCGCTTCTCATTCCGGCGTTCGTTGGCGCGCAGGGGCAGGGGGATCGTTCGCGTTCGGTCGCCGGGGGCGGCATCTCGGCAGCGGGATGGACGGGGCAGATCGATGCCAATGCGGCGAAGGCGGGGCAGACGATCAAGGATGCGAAGCTGTCGGAGGAGGGCAAGGTGCTGCATGTGACGACCGGGCCGGCGGTGACGTATTGGAATCCCGCGGACACGGCATCGGGCGACTATACCGTGAGCGCGACCTTCAACGAGCCGAAGTACATGAACCTGAACAGCCATCCGCACCCCTATGGTGTCTTTATCGCCGGTAACGATATGGGAACCGATCAGCAGAGCGATCTTTATTGCGCGGCGTATGGGAATGGGACCTTCATCGTGCGCGGATTCGGGCCGGAACCCTTTAAGATGAACGGCCGGAGCGGCGAGTCGGATGCCGTGCACAAGGCAGCGGGGGTAGGCCAGCCGGTGACGCAGACGATCGCGCTTTCGGTGAAGGGGAGCAAGGTGGAGTGTGCCATCAACGGCACGGTGGTCGCAAGCTATGAAAAGTCCGAACTGGTGACGGCGGGGAAGCTGAAGTCGACCGATGGAGTTTATGGGATTCGTTTCGCGCATAACACCGAGGGCACGGTGACCGGCTTGAAGATGACGAAGCCTTAATTAGGTTGAGTAAATGGTTCCATTCGGGAACTGCAAATGTTTGCAACTTGTTGATTTATATTGACCTACGTGATGTCGATGGCGCACAATCCATCTGCCATTCGAATCTTAGGCTCATGTCGCAGACAGCGATGCCGATAAAGATCTGATGGAGGACCTCACTGGCATGGCTTTTACTGCACCATTTCTCGACGCTGCCCGGATGCGACGGACCGATGTGGTTCAAGACGCGGAGGCTGTGAAGCGGATCATTCGCAGGCGGCCCACCCAGACGCAGGGACAGGCGCTGGAAAAATTGGGGCGCGCCATCGAATACCTGATGGACTCACGGATGGCATTGCTTTATGAGACGCCGACGAAGGCAGATGCAGATGCTCTCGATATTCTGATGCGGTTGAACCGGTGGGTCTTCTCGGAGTGCGAGGAGATTGTTCCGGTGCGACGGCGCTTGAAGGCCTGGGTGATGGCCAGGGTGCATGCTCATTAGAATCGCGAGCATCTTTGCTACCTTTAAAGAACTATGCCTCTTACGCTTGTTCTCAACGGTCAGCCCCGTACCTTCGACGCTCTTTCGCAACCCGCCAGCCTTGACCTTGTGATTGCGGAACTTGGGCTGAAGGGAGATCGCGTCGCGGTTGAGCACAATGGAGAGATCGTTCCGCGAAGTGCGTGGGCGCAGACCGGAGTGGCGGCGGAAGACCGGCTGGAAGTCGTTCACTTTGTCGGCGGCGGCAGCTAAAGGCTCAATCAGGCAGGGCGGCCCGCGGTGAGATCGCTGAGAAAGGTCTCCCATTGATTGCCGTAGTCGCTCCACCCGCCGATGCTCTGGACGCGCCGGAGAGCCGCCTCGCTCATTCTCGATTGCAGGGCCGGGTCGTCGGCTAGCTGCTGCATCTTCTCTGTCAGGGCTTCGACATCGCGGATGGGCACGATGAAGCCTTCGACACCATCGGTAAAGAGATCTTCGCCGCCGGTGTTGGTGGAGCAGAGGACGGGACAGCCGCAGGCGAGTGCCTGGCCTTGAACGAGGGCAAGACCTTCTTCGAGACTGGGAAGAACCATGACGTGGCTTGTGCTCATGAACTGAGCCAGTGTCTCCTGCTTGACCGAGCCGAAGAATTCCACGTTCTCGCGGGGCAGGCGATCGAGTACGGTTTTGAGATCGGGATGAAGTGTTCCCACGACGCGGAGGCGCTTTGCCGGATGGCGAACCTTGGCGAAGGCTTCGAGGAGGTAGGGAACTCCCTTGCGCAGGCCGACGGAGCCGGCGAAGAGGACTTCGAATCGGTCAGCTGGCGGCTCGCCGGTGCGAGTGAAGCGCTCGAGACGAACGCCGTAGGGAATGACCCGGAGCTTTTCGGCGGGGACGCCCATCTCTACAAAGGAACGGGCGGCGAAGCGCGAGGGAACCGTGATGGCGTCTGCCACTTCGTAGGTCTCCTCTTCGCGGAGAGTGTCGCGGATGTCTGAGATAGATCGGTTGACGCCCCAACGGCGATATTCCTCGGCAACGACTTGCTCCTGATAGCGATGGTGCGAGGAACCGCGGTCGCAGATGAATTTGCCGCCGCGCTGCTGGACAAGGCGGCCGGTCTTGAGCCCGGCGCCGGAGATGGCGATGAGGGCGTCGCAGGGAGGGATACGGCGGAGCGTCCACTCGTCGAAGGCGAGCGCGTTGGCGTAGCTCAACTGGTCGCGCAGCCAGGGAAAGTCGATGCGGGCGCGGAGGAGGAGCATCTCTGTGGTGTGTAGCAAGGGATAGGTCTTTACTTTGGCGTGCTCGAGGCCCTCGCGTTTGAGCCGAGCCCAGGGCCAGGTGGAGTAGATAGCTTCGAGGTGGCCGCGGCGCTCGAGTTCGCGAGCGAGTTCGAAGTGATGGAAGACACCAAAGACAGCCTGAACAATTCGCATGGAGACTCGGGAGGAGGACTGAGACGATAGTACCAAAGGGGAAGACGTAGGAAATTTATGAGGCTTTTGGGGTAATGACTTCCAGAATCGATTTTTTAAAGCGCTTTGTGGCCTTTGTCATGTATGCTTCCTCAAACACCTGGAGCCATGATGAAACGATTTAGTATTGCTGTTCTTGCACTCGCTTCCGCGTCTGCGTTTGGTCAGACGAAGCCTCCCGTTTATCTCGACCCTTCATTGCCTGCGGCAGTCCGCGCCAAGGATGTGGTCTCGAAGATGACGCTCGACGAAAAAGCATCGCAACTGGAAGATTGGGCGACGGCGATACCGCGGCTGGGCATACCGGACTATCAGACGTGGAGCGAGGCGCTGCATGGAGTGGCCAACTCGGGATTTGCTACCGTGTTTCCGCAGGCGATCGGCATGGCTGCGACGTGGGACCGGGCGATGGTGCATGAGATGGGAACCGTCATCTCGACCGAAGGCCGTGCGAAGTACAACGAGGCCCAGCGTGAAGGGAACCACCGCATCTTCTACGGGCTGACCTTCTGGTCGCCGAATATCAATATCTTTCGCGATCCGCGCTGGGGGCGCGGGCAAGAAACCTATGGAGAAGATCCGTTTCTGACCGGACGCATGGGGGATGCCTTTGTCGAGGGCGTGCAGGGCAACGATCCCGAGCATCCGGTTGCCATTGCCACGGCCAAACACTTTGCCGTGCATAGCGGGCCGGAGTCGCTGCGGCATGTCTTCAATGTCAACGTAAGCCCGCGTGATCTGGAAGAAACTTATCTGCCTGCGTTCCGCTCGCTGGTCGTGGATGGTCATGTGAAGTCGGTCATGTGCGCTTACAACGCCATTGACGGGACTGCGGCGTGCGCAAACAAGATGCTGCTGCAAGACCATCTGCGCGGGGCCTGGGGATTCAAGGGATCTGTGGTGTCGGACTGCGCTGCCATTGTGGACGTTACGCATGGTCATCACAATGCGCCGGACATTATGCATGCCGCTGCAATCTCTATCGAAGCAGGGACAGACCTGTCGTGCAGCATCTGGTCTCCGGGATTCAATACGCTGGCTGATGCGGTTCGAAAGGGCGTAGTTCCGGAGGACCTTGTGACGCGTTCGGCGGAGCGGTTGTACACGGGGCGCTTCGAGTTGGGGATGTTTGGCGCACCCGGATCCAATCCCTACGACAAGATCCCGTTCTCTGAAGACGCCTCTGAACAGCACCGCCAGATTGCCTTGAAGGCGGCGGAAGAGTCGATGGTATTGCTGAAGAACAATGGCGTGTTGCCACTGCGCGAGACGGTGAAAAATATCGCCGTAATTGGGCCGACGGCCGATCTGCTGGCCTCGCTCGAGGGCAATTACAACGGAGTGGCTCTGCACCCGGTCTCTCCGCTTGATGGAATTGCGAAGCAGTTTCCCGGCGCGAAGATTCACTATGCGCAAGGCGCTATGCTGGCCGATGGGGTTGGTGTGCCGGTTCCTCGCACGGTTTTTGGCTCTGGACTGCGCACCGAATATTTTGCGACTTCGGACTGGACCGGAAGGCCAGTTGCGGTGAGCACGGAGCCAGAGGTCCAGTACGACTGGCGTGACGCTGAGCCGAACCCGGAGATCCATACCCACAACTACTCGGTTCGCTGGACCGGCAAGATGACCGCACCCGCAGCAGGGAAGTACACGTTTATCTTTGAAGGCGGCTCGAATTTCCCTTACTCGCCGAAGGAGTCCTATCGGTTTGTCCTTGACGGCAAGGTGCTCTCTGAAGGGAGCCTTGATGGCGGCAAGTTGGATATGGGAGCGTTCACGATAGCCAAGGGTGCTTCGCCTACGGCTCCGCCGGTGATGACCGGTTCTCGCCCGGCGCGGATTGAAGTTACGTTCACCGATACGACGCCGCACGATTTTCAGCTTGAATATAGCCACTATGGCGATCGGGCGGGAGGAAGCGCCGTTCTGAAGTGGGAGACTCCTCCGCAGGTTCAGATTGACGAAGCTGTGGCCGCAGCCAAGGCCTCCGATGTTGTGCTTGCTTTTGTCGGGCTTTCGCCGCAACTGGAGGGCGAGGAGATGCCGATTAAAATCAAGGGATTCGATGGTGGTGATCGCACCAGTATTGATCTGCCGGACTCGCAGAAGCAGATGCTGGAAGCGGTTGCGGCAACAGGGAAGCCGGTTATCGTTGTCTCGCTGAGCGGAAGCGCATTGGCGCTCTCGTGGGCGAAGGAACATGCAGCAGCAATTTTGCAGGCATGGTATCCAGGCGTAGCCGGCGGCACGGCGATTGCGCGCACTCTGGCAGGGGAGAACAATCCCGCTGGACGTCTGCCGATTACCTTCTATGCAAGCACGAATGATCTTCCGGCCTTCACGGACTACTCCATGAAGAATAGGACTTATCGCTACTTTACGGGTAAGCCGCTTTGGGGATTTGGCTATGGCTTGAGCTACTCCAACTTTCGCTATGGAGCGGTGAAACTATCGTCGTCGTCAGTGGCCGCCGGCCAACCGATCACTGCTACCGTCAGCGTGACGAATACCAGCGCACGCACGGGTGACGAGGTTGTGGAAGCGTACCTGAAGACGCCGCAGGTGGATGGTCCCGAGCGAGCGTTGGTTGGCTTTCAGCGCGTTCACCTGAAGGCCGGGGAGAGCCGCCAGGTTTCACTGCAACTAAGTCCGCGCTCTCTTTCGAGTGTCGATGACAAGGGACAGCGCTCCATTCTTGCTGGTGAATATCACCTGACCGTCGCATCGTCGCAGCCTTCGGAGACAGCGCGTAGGTCGGAGATATCCTTCAATATCCATGGCACGGTTGAACTTCCAAAATAAGGCCGTAACGAAGCATTCCTCTTCTCTTCGAGGTCGTTGATGGATGCTTCGTTGAGGCCTAGTCTCATCTAGAACCAAAGATAGAATTTGCTCCTTATGACAGAGTTATTTGGGAGTGACGTTCGAGGACGGGAAGAGCGGGGCCAGACTTCAGTTGGACCGGACTCTTACTTGTCTTACTTGGAGTGACTATTCTGGTTGTTAGCTGAGTTCAAGCAGGGACATTTTGCGGCAGCCATCTAACCTTTAATGGCAGCCACAACGGCGCGTAAAAAAATACCAAGTCAGCTATTCGCCGGTAGAAGGATGTCGAAGGCATAATGCAGGAAGCAGCGGAGGGGCTCGTTGCTCTTTTCAGCCATTGACCGCACTACGGCACCCTGCCAACTGTTCAATAAAAACGAAGCCAATGCCTCAGGCTCTGTGCCAGCCGGGAGCTGTTTCTGTTCGAGCGCAGACTCCAGTATTATTGCAATCGCGTGCTGCCAGTAGCCAAACGAGGCGCTCAATCGCTTTTGGATGATGTTGCTTTGGCCGGCGATCTCAAGACTCAAACTTCCCATCAGGCATCCAGGGATTGGTCCCTTCTGTCCGTAGACCTTCACCAACTCATCGAAGTAACGACGCAGGCGCTTTAGAGGAGGCAGCTTCGCATTGTTGAGGATGCTCTCCCATCGCTGCATCTCACGCGCGGCATAGCGCTCCAAAACTGCGTCTGTGAACTCTTCTTTACTTCCGAAGTAGTGGTAGAACGAGCCCTTTGGAACCTGGGCCGATTCCAGAATCTCCTTGATGCCGGTCGCACCATAGCCGTGGCCGTGCATCAGCCGGACTCCAACATCGATCAGATGTTCCCGCGTGGACTTTGTTTCCATCTCACTCCCCATCCGCTCAATTCTATCTTCGAGGAGGCTCCCGACTTTTGTCAGGAGCCTCTTTGAAAAATTAGGCCGAAATTCCATAGCGCGCCGCAGGAGTTTTACGCGAAAGGTTCGGGCCAAGCGCCTGGCGGGCAGCTTCAAACTTTTCCCAATCTGACACATCAGGCAGAGAAGGAATTGTAACCAGTTCGCCCTGATCGAGACCTTTGAGAGCAGCATCGACCATGTCTTCCGCTGTCATTACGATCTCGCTGGGTAGATGTTGCAACGGAACGCCTGCCTTGCCCCAGAATGGCGTTGACGTTGCCCCAGGAAGCACCACCTGGAGGGTCACGCCCCTGGTTCCAACCTCGTTATGCAGGGCCTGCGTGAAGTTCACCACATAGGCCTTGGTGCCACTGTATGTTCCGTTCAGAACCTCTGGAGCCAGCGCCGCAATGGAGGAGATATTAATAATCAGGCCGTTTGCCCGTGCGACGAAGTTCGGAACTACAGCCAGGGTTAGTCGAGTCAGAGTCGTGACGTTGAGTTGGATCATGGACTCAAGATCGTCGATTTTGGAGTCCAACAGTTTTCCCGCCGAGCCAACGCCTGCATTGTTCACCAGCACCGTGATCTTTGCATCTGTACTCAGTCGTTCGCTCACGCGCTCTATGCCGACCTTTTCGTTGAGGTTTGCCGCGAGAGTCTCTACTTTGCGGCCGGTGTCTGCCTCGAGACGCGCGGCAACCTCGGAAAGCTTCTGTTGATCGCGGGCGACAAGGATCAGATCGTAGCCGCGTTTGGCGAGGCGGTCGGCGTAAACGGCGCCGATGCCCGTTGAGGCTCCGGTGATGAGGGCTGTTC
>NZ_DATKQC010000136.1:0-11308 GCF_035532915.1 Edaphobacter sp. | reverse complement strand
ACCTGTATTTAAGCCTCGACTCTTCCATCACAATCCGAGGTCTGGTATTGTTCTGGTCGGTCTAACAGTGCCCGCCGATGGCACTCCCGTAGACGTACACATCATCAAGTCTGGCGGCTCCTACTTAGATAAAATTGCTATAACGGCGGTTAGACAATATCGCTTTCAGCCAGCAACTCAGAACGGCAAGCAGGTTCCAGTCAGACTTAATGTCCAAGTAAATTTCAAAGACCGTTAGTTAGGACCAGAAACATGCGCAAACTCTTCTTCATCTTTACTCTCGTAATCGGAACCACTCTGCTTATGCCTACTCGTTCTTCGGCGCAGCATGTCTCTGCGGACGGTGCTCCGCAGACCTTTCAGTTCGTCTCCGATCAATACTTCAGCGATGTCTACTTTCATTTCTCTCCTACTGCGGGCACGAGTGCGGGGCTGCATCAGTACGATACGCAGCTTGAGGACTACTCTTCTGCCGGGATTCAGAAGGAAATTGCAGCTCTTCACGACTTCGAGAAGAAGGTGGAAGCCATTGACCCCAGCGCGCTCGATGCAAGCGTGGCCGGAGACCGCGAGATTCTGCTGAACAATATCCATTCGCAACTGCTCACGCTCGAAGTCATTCGGCCGTGGGAGAAAAATCCCGATACTTACTCTTCGGGCGTTACCAACTCCATCTTCGTCATCATGGAGCGGCCCTATGCGCCTGCGGATACGCGGCTCCACGCTGTCGTCGAGCGCGAGAAGTTGATTCCGCAGGTTCTCGTAGAGGCGCGCAAGAACCTCAAGAATCCGCCGCGCATCTACACCGAGATCGCGCTCGAACAGATCGACGGGCTGGTCAGCTTCTTTCAGAACGACGTGCCCGGCGCCTTTTCGAGCGTCACCGATCCTGATACCAAGGCCGACTTCGCTAAGTCCAATGCAGCGGTCATTGAAGCGCTGAAGTCCTATGGCGCGTGGATGAAGACTGATCTTCTTCCGCGTTCCAACGGCGACTTTCGCCTGGGTGCGGACACGTTCCGCAAGAAGCTCTCCTATGACGAGATGGTCGACACTCCACTGGATAGACTTTTACAGATTGCCTTCGCCGATCTGCATAAGAATCAGGCTGAGTTTGCTCGCGTGGCAAAGGAGGTCGATCCGACCAAGACGCCGCAGCAGGTGCTCGCCGAGCTGGCAACGATTCATCCTCCGCCGGACCAGCTTCTGTCGGCCTTCCATAACACCTTCGACTCGCTCATCGCTTTTATCAACTCGCATCACATCATCACCATCCCGAGCACGGTTGAGCCTACGCTCGAAGAGACGCCGCCGTTTATGCGCGCCACCACCTTCGCGTCGATGGACCCTCCGGGGCCATTTGAGACGCACTCCGCGAAGGCCTATTTCAACGTAACGCTGCCGGAGAAAGACTGGACGGCGCAGCACATCGCCGAGCACATGGCCAGCTTCAACGTGGGCACGATTATCAGCACCAGCGTTCACGAAGCCTATCCCGGCCACTATGTTCAGTTTCTCTGGATGCCTGAGTTCTCGAGCAAGATCCGCAAGCTGCTCGGGGCCAACACCAATATCGAAGGCTGGGCCCACTATACCGAGCAGATGATGCTCGACCAGGGTTACGACGCGCCCGGCCCCGATGCCACGCCTGCCCAGATTCGCGAGTCGCATCTCGTCCGCCTCGGCCAGTTGCAGGATGCGCTGCTGCGCGATGCCCGCTTCGTCAACAGCATCAAGCTGCACACAGGCGAGGGCGAGCCTGGCGGAAAGTGGACGATGGAGCAGGCCGAGGACTTCTTCGTCAAAGAGGGATACCAGTCGCGCGCCGTCGGTGTCGTCGAGACCAAGCGCGGCACCTCTGACCCGACCTATCTTTACTACACGCTGGGCAAACTCGAGATCATGAAGCTGCGCGCGGACATGATGAAGAAAGAGGGTTCGGCCTTCAATCTCGAGACCTTTCACAACAACTTCATGCGCCAGGGTTTCGCTCCGATCAAGATCATCCGCAAAGCCATGCTGCATGATGATTCGCCGGTGCTTTGAGCCAAAGCAGCTTTGCGCCGATTTACACTGAATAAACCGTGCAAATCGGCGCTCGTTTTTCTACTGTATTTAATGGATTGTCCTTTTTGTAACTCCTGCCTGCTAGCATTTTCCACAATCAAATTGCATCCAAGGAATCCATGACCCAAAAGACTCCACAGAAGATTCGCAAGGCCGTTTTTCCAGCCGCAGGCATGGGCACGCGCTTTTTGCCCGCCACCAAGGCCATGCCCAAAGAGATGCTCTGCCTCGTCGACAAGCCGCTGATTCAGTATGGCGTCGAAGAGGCCGTAGCCGCCGGCTGCACCGAGATCATCATCATCACCAGCCGCGGTAAAGGCATTATGGAAGACCACTTTGACCGCAGCCCGGAGCTTGAGGCGTCGCTCGAAGCCAAGAACAAGATCGCGTTGCTTGAAGTAGCCCGCAGCGTTTCGAAGCTTGCAAAAATTACCTACACCCGCCAATCGGAGCCGCTCGGACTCGGCCATGCGGTGCTTCAGGCCAAAGAGATCGTCGGCAATGAGCCGTTTGCAGTTCTGCTGCCTGACGATATCGTCGATGCGTCGACGCCGTGCATGAAGCAGATGGTCGAAGCGTTCAACGAGACGCAGTGCAGCATCCTCGGCTCCGAGGTTGTCGAAGGCGCGGCCATCTCCGCCTACGGCTGTCTCGATTGCACGCCCGATCCGAAGAACCCTCGCCTGCTTGCAGTGAAGAACATGGTCGAGAAGCCCAAGCCGGAAGAGGCTCCCTCGCAGAACGCCATCATCGGCCGCTATATCCTCACGCCGCGTATCTTCGAGATGATCGAAGGGATTACTCCCGGCGCGGGCGGCGAACTGCAACTTACGGACGCTATCAAGGCATTGCTGCAATACGAAAAGGTCTATGGCTTCAGCTACGAAGGCAAGCGCCACGATGCCGGCGACAAGCTGGGTTTCCTGAAAGCGACCGTCGAGTTGGCGCTTAAGCGCGAGGACCTTGGGCCGGCTTTTCGTGAGTGGCTTAAGTCGTTTCCTGTTTGAGAGCTTTTAAAAACGAAAGGCTTAACACCGATTTGCGCGGACGGCACCAACCGGCAACGGCAACAGCAACGGCGAAATACAGGGTTCTCCCCACTGCGCTCCGGTCGCGGTACGTGGTTCAAGGGTCTTCGGGACTCCTTGAGGGCGATGACATCTCCTCCTTCGCGATCTCATTGCGACGGAGGAAATGTCTCTCTTCAGTCTCCATCTCAGCCCCACGCACCGTTGCCGCATTCAGGGCATCGAATCTTCTGCGTGCCTTCGAAGGACGCCAAGGAGCACCAATGCCGTCACTCTTCGACCCGATTCAACTGGGCGACCTGCAACTCCCTAATCGCATCTTTATGGCGCCGCTCACGCGACTGCGCGGTACGCCGGACCACATTCCTACAGAGATCATGGTCGAGTACTACACCCAGCGCGCCAGTGCGGGGCTGATCATCTCGGAGGGCATTCCCGTCGACCCCATGGGCGTCGGCTACGCCAATGTTCCCGGCATCTGGTCGCAGGAGCAGGTCGAGGCATGGAAGCCCGTCACCGCCGCCGTCCATAAGGCCGGTGGCCGCATCTTCGCGCAGATCTGGCACGTGGGCCGCATCTCCGATCCGGCATTCCTCAACGGGCAGCTCCCGGTCGCGCCGAGTGCCATTGCCGCCTCGGGAACGGTCAGCCTGCTTCGTCCTCAGCGGCCTTTTCCCACTCCGCGAGCGCTTGAGATCGGCGAGATCAAGGGGGTAGTCGAGGCGTTTCGCCGCGGCGCGCAGAACGCCCAGACCGCCGGGTTTGACGGCGTAGAGCTGCATGGAGCCAACGGCTATCTGCTCGACCAGTTCCTCCAGGACGGTTCCAACCAACGCGCCGACGAGTACGGCGGCCCCATTGAAAATCGGGCCCGCCTGATGCTTGAGGCGGCTGACGCCGCGATATCTGTCTTCGGGCCCAATCGGGTCGGGATGCATCTCGCTCCGCGCGGCGACTCACATGGCATCTTCGACTCCAACCTCACGGCGACCTTCAGTTACGTGGCGCGTGAGCTGGGCCGACGCAAGATTGCCTTCATCGCCGCACGCGAGCATGTCGGCCCTGACAGCATAGGCCCGCAGTTGAAGCAGCTCTTTGGGGGGACGTTTGTGGCGAATGAGGCCATCGACCAGAAGACCGGCCAGCAGTTGCTCGATGAAGGCAAAGCCGATGCCGTCGCCTTCGGCAAACTCTTTATCGCCAATCCTGACCTGCCTGCTCGTTTTGCCAAACAAGCGCCACTGAACCGGCCTGAGCCCAATACCTTCTACGCGCCGGGTGCTCACGGATATATAGACTACCCTGCACTTTAAGCCTGAGAACAGGCGGGCCGCAGGAGAGCATTGCGGCCTGACCTGCCAGGTCGGTGAACACTTTTCACTAATTTTAAAAACCTCGGCGAAACTTCCTGCATCTCACTGGATAAGAACCGCCACAGGAGTACCGGAGAAGAGATGCCGACCGAAAAAGCAAGCACTGCAAAAACTTCCGTCACCCGTAAACAGCTCATCGCTGCCCTTAACGAGGACCTCGCCCGCGAGTACCAGGCAATCATTGCGTACGTCAATTACTCGCAGGTCATGAAGGGCGCGGAGTATATGAATATCGCCGCCGAACTCGCCGTCCACGCCGGCGAAGAGTTGGCCCACGCCATCACCATCGCCAACCAGATTGACTATCTGGGCGGAATGCCCTGTGCCACACCGAAGCCGGTCAAGACCTCCGAGAAGGCAACCGATATGCTTCGCTTCGATCTCGACAACGAGAACGAAACCATTCGCCAGTACCGCCGTCGGGTGAAGCAGTGCGATGAGCTGGGCGAGTTCGCCACCGCCGAACACATCCGCGACATTCTTCTGCAGGAGCAGGACCACCAGATCGCCCTGGCCACAGCGCTTGGCATCGACGTTCCGGATGTAGGCATCGCAGACTAACCTTTGCATCTCACCATGCAGCGATGGCACCGGACGCTTCCGGCGCCATTGCTTTTTCGTGCCTACTTCTTCGCTCGTATCTTTTTGGGAAGGTCCTTCATCGTTCCTCGTGGGAATCCTGTCGATTCCCTGACCACAAGATCGGTCTGAATGTTGTACTCGTGCTTCTGCTCGGACTTCTCCGTTCCTTCCGCACAGGCCCGCAGCGCCGTCACCGCCGCCTTTGCCAAATCGAAGCGCGACATCTGCACTGTAGTCAAGGGTGGGATCGTGACCTCGGCGATGTGAATGTTGTCGAAGCCGATGACCGAGAGATCGTCGGGCACGCGCAGACCGGCACGATACATGGTGTGCAGCACGCCGATGGCGGTCATATCGTTCGAACACATGACTGCCGTGGGCATGTCTTTTGCCGTCAGCAGCTGCCGCATGGCCGCCATGCCGCCTTCGAGGGTATGGTCTCCAGGCAGAATCCATGCCGGGTTCGGCGCGATGCCGCACTCGCGCAACGACTCAATAAATGCGTCGAGCCGCGACTGGGCAGAGTGCAGCCCCTCTGGCCCGCGGATAAAGGCTATCTTGCGATGTCCGAGCGCGGCAAGATGCTGCACGCCCTGGCGGATACCGTGGTGGTAGTCCACCTTGAGCACGTTGATGCCGGGGCCATCGGGGCCGACATCGACAAATACCAAAGGCACCTTGCGCTGGGCCAACTGATCGAGCAGCGGTGCCTCGATGCCGAACGTCATCACCGCAACGCCGTCCACCTTGCGCTCCAGCATGCGGCGGATGCAATGCGACATGCGCTTGGGATCGTGGTTGGTCGAGCTGACCAGGATCTCGTAGCCATGCTCGACGGCGATGTCCTCAAAGCCCTGGATCAGCTCTGGGAAGAATGGGTTGGTGATCTCGGAGACGATCAGGCCGAGGATCCAACTGCGCCCGGACACCAGTGCTCGCGCCTGCGAGTTGGGAAAGTAATCAAGCTCTTCGATGACCTCCCAGACGCGCTTGGCGATCTTGGGATTCACCGTTGGCACCCGGTTGATGGTTCGCGAAACGGTGGCGATGGAGACTTTGGCAAGACGCGCTATCGTGCGAATGTCCATGCGTTCTGGGGTTTTGGTCGTCTTCGTACGCTTCTTCTTCGTGTCCGATCCAAGGTTGGCCATAGAGGTTATCAGGAATGCGTTTACAGAATAGCCTACGCAACTAAAACGATTATGCGCCTTCGCGGATAATACCGAGAGGCGGAACGGCTGCAATCACAGCTTCGCGACAACTCCTGGAAGGTGGCCTTCGACGCAGCCATCCCTTTTGAACCGCGAATATGGATCGGAAACGTTTGCCGTTAATCCGCTCCGCCGCTACAGTGGATGTGTCGATGACCGACGTGACCTCTGAATTGCCGCATAGGAGAAACTCCTTGGACCGTAGAAGATTTCTGCAGACTTCCTCGCTCGCCGGAGCAGCGTTCGCCTTCACCGCTCGTCCCGCATGGAGCGCCACCGCCGATTCCCATGTCGAGATTCTGCTCGACGAGAGCGTTGGCACGATCGCGCCCGAGATCTATGGCCAGTTCACCGAGCACCTCGGCGGCGTGATCTATGACGGCATCTGGGTGGGAGAGAACTCTACCGTTCCTAACGTCGGAGGAATCCGCAAGGAGATCGTCGACCGGATGAAACAGATCCATGTCCCCGTGGTGCGCTGGCCGGGCGGCTGTTTTGCCGACAGCTACGACTGGCGCGATGGCGTTGGTCCAAGCAAGGAGCGACCAATCCGTACGAACTTCTGGGCTGATGATCCCGACGCGCAACGACTTAAAGGTAATGCGGTGCAGCTCTACGAAACCAACGCCTTTGGCACCGATGAGTTCATGCGCTTCTGCCATCTGAGCGGTGCTGAACCTTATCTTGCCAGCAACCTGCGCAGCCTGCCAGCGATGGAGTTTTCGCGTTGGGTGGAGTATTGCAACTCGCCCGAGGGCTCGACTACGCTCGCGAAGCATCGTGCGGCCAATGGCTCGCCCGCTCCTTATGACGTGAAGTACTGGGGCGTGGGCAACGAGAGCTGGGGTTGCGGCGGCAACTTCGAGCCGGAAGAATATGCCGAAGAGTTTCGCCGTTTCACGACATGGGTTCCGCACTACGGCGTGCCACTCTCGTTCATCGGCTCCGGCCCGAACGATAACAATCTCGAATGGACCAACAGCTTCTTCGAGGCGCTGCGCAGAAAGAACTATATGCCGCGCGAGCTTCATGGATGGAGCGTCCACTACTACACCTGGAACCTGAGCATGGGCGAGACCACCGACTGGGTTGCGGGCAAGCGTGATGCGCTCGAGTTCGACGAGACAGGATGGTATGAGCTTTTTCTTCAGGGCTTGTATATGGAAGAGATCGTGCGAGCGCAGTGGGGACTTCTGGGAGAGTTCGATCCTGGCCGTAACATCAAGCTCGTCGTCGATGAATACGGCGCATGGTACAAGCCCGGCACCCAACTCGACCCCACGCACATGCTAGGCCAGCAGGTAACACTTCGCGATGCCCTGCTTACCGCAATGACGCTCGACATCTTCAACCGCCATGCGGAAAAGGTCGGCATGGCGGCGTGCGCGCAACTGGTCAACTGCCTGAACGCTCTCTTCTTCTCGCAGGAAGACAAGTTCATCACCACGCCGGTCTTCCACGTCTTCGACATGTACGCCGCGCACCAGGGGGCGCAGTCGCTGCGTGTGAACTTCTCTTCGCCGCAGGTTCACTACCAGCGCAAGGGCAAGGCAACCACGCTTGCCGGTCTGCTCGGCTCTGCCTCCATGCGCGGCAAAACGGTTACCGTCACCGCGACCAACTCTGATCTGAAAAATCCGAAGCTCACCGAGATCGTGCTGCGCGGCTCCGCAACAATTGCATCCGCGGAGGCGTCGGTCTTGACGGACACCGACATGCACGCTCACAACACCTTCGCGCAGCCCAACGCGGTGCAGCTCAAAAAGCTGGCTGTCGAGGCTCAGGGAGACCGGCTGACCATCACGCTTCCTCCAGCTTCTGTCTCCCGGGTTACGATTCAGCTCGCCTGAAAGGCAACCCGTTTCCAGCTCCCATCCATATCGTAAGGTTGCGATGGATGGGAGCTGAGACAAGCGCCTTTGTTTCGTCCAAAATTCTCCTGCTTCGTTGAAACCTTTATTGACATGGATAGAGCGGCGAATATAGTGTTGCTAATGTTGGTAAACGTTTTCTCGTCTCTTTCACAAACGCTGTTCTCTTACCTGATGGATTGATCCTTATGCCCACGTTGATTATCAACATTGCCCGTTCCTCCGTTACGCTTTCAAAGCGACATACTTTTACGATGCAAGATCCTATCTGCGAACGGGGACAATAACGACATGGCAATTGTTGCAGGAGTAGATTTCGGAACCCTTAGCGTGCGCGTCACGCTGCTCGACAGCGAGCGCGGGCCGCTCGGAACCGCGGTGGCGGAGTATCCGCTGCATCGCAAGCGCGAAGATCCCGACTATGCGACGCAGTCTCACCAGGACCACATGCGCGGCCTGACCAAGGCCATGCGCGATGTGCTGGCGAAATGCAACATCCCCGGCGACAAGGTCGAAGCTATCGCTCTCGACACCACCGGCTCCAGCGTCATTCCGGTTGATAAGAATCTCCAGCCACTCGACGAGTACTATCTCTGGTGCGATCACCGCGCCAAGCGCGAGGCCCGTGAGATCACCGAAGCCTGCCATCGCGATGGCATCGAAGCCATCGAGTGGTGCGGCGGCGTCTACTCGCACGAGTGGGGCTTCGCCAAGCTGCTGCACTGGCTGCGCAACAATCCCGACAAGCGCGCCAACTTCGCCAGCGCCTTCGAGCACTGCGACATGGTCGCCGCGACGCTCTGCGGAATCACCGACCCCCAAAAGGTCAAGCGCAGCGTCTGTGCCATGGGCCACAAGTGGCTCTGGAACCCCAAGTGGGGCGGCTTTCCTCCGCAGGCCTTTCTCTCGAAGCTCGACCCGCTCTTCGACGGCGTGGTCGAAAAACTTTCCGGCGAATATCTTACCTCCGATCACCTCGCCGGGCATCTCTCCGAGCACTGGGCATCAGAGTTGGGTCTGCGTGCAGGCATCCCCATTCCCGTCGGCGCGTTTGACGCGCACTGGGACGCCATCGGCGCGGGCTGTCGCACCGGCGACGTCGTCAACGTCATCGGCACTTCAACATGCATCATTGCGATGCAGCCAAAGATCAGCCTCATCCCCGGCGTCTGCGGCGTCGTTCCCGGCAGCGTGCACCCTGCCTATGCAGGCGTCGAAGCAGGCCTGTCCGCCACAGGCGATATCTTCGAGGCCATCGCTCGCCGCGCCGGAACCCCGGTGAAGTCGCTGGCCCAGGGCATCGAAAAGAATCGCCCCGGACAGACCGGGCTGCTGCGCCTTACGTGGGACAACGGTGACCGCACCGTCCTCGTGAATGCCGATGTTGCCGGTATCACCATTGGCTGGAACCTACTGACCACGGCGCAGGACGAGTTATTTGCGGCCATTGAAGGCACCGCCTTCCACACGCGCATCATCCTTGAGCGCATGGCAGAGCACGGTGTCCCTGTCGAGCGCGTGGTCAATGCAGGTGGCATTCCGCAGAACAATGCGACCCTCAACCAGATCTACGCGAACGTGCTCAACAAGCCTGTCGTCGTTCCCGACGGCATCCCCACCAGTCTTGGCTCAGGAATCTTCGCCATGCTCGCAGCGGGAATTTTTACCACCGTCGAAGAGGCCCAGGACAAACTCTGCCTGAAATATCGGACTTATAATCCGGAACCGGAAGCAGTAGCAATTTATGACAAGCTCTATCGCCACTACCGCGCACACTACTTCAACTTCGGCGAAGGCGCACCCGCATCCGTAACGATGCTGGAGACCTTCCGCGAGCTACGCGAGATCGCGCACGAGAGTCATGCAGCAAAATAAATTCAACCTGGCGGCGCAAGCAGCCTAAACACGAAACATGGAGCAGGTATGTCGAAGCAGATGACGATGGGCGTGATTGTTGGCAACCGGGGATTTTTCCCGAGCCATTTGGCGACGAGCGGGCGTTTGGAGATGATAGCGGCGCTGGAGGCGGCGGGGATCAAGCCGATTGTGCTGACGCCCGAGGAGACGGCGCACGGCGCGGTCGAGACCTATGAGGACGCGAAGAAATGCGCCGCGCTGTTCAAAAAGCACGCCGCCGAGATCGACGGCATCATCATCACGCTGCCCAACTTCGGCGAAGAGCGCGGCCTCGCCGACACGCTGCGGCTGGCGAATCTGCAGGTGCCGGTGCTGATCCAGGCCACGCCCGACCACGCCGGCAAGATGTCGATCGCCTTTCGCCGCGACAGCTTCTGCGGCAAGATGTCGATCTCGAACAACCTGCGCCAGTACGGCATCCCCTACTCCTTGACGCGGCTGCACACCGAGGCGCCGGACTCGCCTGAGTTCAAGGCCGATCTCGAGTGGTTCGCCGCGGTCTGTCGCGTCGTCGACGGCATGAAGAACCTGCGCATCGGCGCGATTGGCGCGCGTCCTACCGCCTTCAACACCGTCCGCTACTCGGAGAAGCTGCTCGAGAAGAGTGGCATCACCGTCGAGACCCTCGACCTCAGCGAGATCTTCGGTCGCATCGAGCGCACCAAAGATAACGACGATGCCGTGCAGCAAAAACTTGCCACCATCAAGAAGTACATCTCGACCAACAACGTTCCCGAGGCCGCGCTGCTGAAGATGTCGAAGCTGGGCGCGGTGATCGACGGATGGATGAAGGCGAGCGAGCTGACGGTCAGCTCCGTGCAGTGCTGGACCTCGATGGAAGAGTACTTCGGCGTAGTGCCTTGCACCGTGATGAGCATGATGAGCGAGAACCTGCTGCCCAGCGCCTGCGAGACCGACACCATGGGCACGCTGAGCATGTACGCGCTGACGCTGGCGAGCGAGACTCCCTCGGCGCTGCTCGACTGGAACAACAACTACGGCGACAACCCGGACAAGGCAGTCTGCTTCCACTGCTCGAACCTGCCGAAGCATTTTTTCAATCAGGGCGTGAAGATGGATTTCCAGCAGATCATCGCCGGCACGGTCGGCAAGGAGAACACCTACGGCACGCTCGACGGCACGGTGAAGGCGGGTGCGATGAGCTTTGCGCGCTTCTCCACCGACGACTTCGAGGGCACCATCAAGGGCTACGTCGGCGAGGGCAACTTCACCAACGACCCCCTCAACACCTTCGGCGG
>NZ_DATKQC010000135.1:0-35122 GCF_035532915.1 Edaphobacter sp. | reverse complement strand
GAGGATATCCCACTCCTGCGAGCCTTCCATGATGATCTTGCGCTGCGAGGCGATCTTCTGGCGGGCGGCGGCGTCGATCCTGGTCTCTTCGAGGAGAAGTTTTTCGAGGGCCTTGCGGGCCTCCTGCCGGATGGTGTTGCGGTCTTCGAGAAAGTCGCACTCGGGAATCTCGGCGAGAGTATCGGCAATGGTGTGGGCGAGCTTGTTGAGCTTGTCGCGGGAGATTCTCACAGCACCGCCTTGTACTTGCGGGCCAGCTCATTTTTCACTTTTTTGAACATCTCGGGGTAGCTGGCTCCGGTCTTGAGCATGTCGTCCTGGAAGGCTTCGAGAATGACGCGAACCTCGTCGTTGATACGGTCCTCCAGCGCCAGTTCTTCGATCATGGCGGCTGTAACCCGCTCCTCGAGAACGGCAGGCTTGGCGGTTTCGATCATCTTCTCGGCGACGAGGTGCTTGAGGGTCTGGCGCGCCAGATATCCAACGTAATCTTTAGAAAAAATCATTGACTTTAACTCGAATATATCATGCGTGTCTATCACTTGTAGCGGGTCTTCGCCAAGGCGCTACTTGTGTTTTGGCACGGGCTTATGCGGACACTGCTCGGTATTGAGGCAGGTGCTGGGGAGGCGCAGACGCTCCACGGGGCGGCCATGGACGAGGTGTTCGGTAACGATTTCCTCTACGTCCTTAAGCTGGACGAAGCCGTACCAGACGGCCTCGGGATAGACCACTACGGTCGGTCCGTGTTCGCATTGATCGAGGCAGCCGGACTCGTTGGCGCGGACGAGATGTTTGAGGCCAGCGTCTTTGATGGCATCCTTGAAGGCGGATTTGAGCTTCTTGCTGCCCTGGGGCAGACAACTCGGGCGAGACGCGGATTCGTCGCGCTCGTTGGTGCAGATAAATACGTGGTGCTTAAATTCTGGCACGGATTCCTTTTTCTGGTCTCGTTTTGCAACGGCGGATCGTGCGGGCCGCGTAGCTTTCTGAGACAATATGAGATCGATGCAACCAGACAATCTTATCTCGCTTAAAGACGACATGATAGCGTTCATCGCTGGCCACGGGATGCGCCGGCTGAATGCCTATGTCACCGAAGACGTTCCCACCGTCCTATTTGAAGAAGAAAACCCGGACGGATGGAAGGATTTTGTCGAGCACGCGAAGGCGGCTGGCGCTCCCTTTGTGACGATGAGCGAGGTGGTGCTGGAGAAGTCGGACATTGCGATCCTGCTCGAACAGATTCGCGATCAGACGTTTCCGGACGATGAGGCCGCGGAGCTCGACGATGCCGAATATCTTGTCAATTACGTGGGGAAGATCGGCTATCTGCAGCTCGGCTTTGCGCACCAGGGCGTGATGTTCGTCTTTGAAGTTGCCACGGATTGGTATGACCGTTTCCAGGACCTTCTGGAGAGCGTGTCTGAGATGGGCGGCATTGTGCTCGACGACCACGAGAGCGACGAGTAGACAAAGATGATCTCCGCCCAGAGCGGGTTACGACGGGAATGGAGAGTCCATTCCCCCGACGCCAACAACGTGGCACAGCTTGCGCGCGAGGTGGGATGCCCCCTTGCCATTGCGTCATGGCTGGTATCGCGCGGTATTGCCGATGCGTCCGCGGCAGAGACCTTTTTCCACCCCTCCCTCGACGACCTGATCGACCCAATGTTGATGCTCGGGATGCCAGAAGCTGTGGCACGAATTCAGCAGGCGGTTCGCGGGGGTGAGCCGATCCTGATCTACGGCGATTATGACGTGGATGGCACGACTGCCACGGTTCTGCTGAAGACCGCCATTGAACGCACAGCCTCCAAAGATTGCCCTGCAATTGTGACTTATCACGTTCCTCATCGGCTGCGCGAAGGATACGGGATGCAGACAGGGGTGCTGGGCGCGGCCGCTGCATCCGGAGTTCGACTGGTCATCAGCGTCGATACCGGGATTCGAGCGTTTGCCGCAGCCGATGAGGCCAAAGCGCTGGGGCTGGACCTGATTGTCACGGACCATCATCTTCCCGATGACGCGGTCGGTGTTCCTCACGCCATTGCCGTCGTCAACCCGGCGCAGGAGGGGTGCGGCTATCCCTTCAAGTCTCTTTGCGGAGCAGGGGTGGCTTTCAAACTCGCCCATGCGATTTTGTCTGCTGCCGCCGATACCGAGGAAGATCGCGCGAAATTGCGGAACAGCCTGGTTCCCTCTTTTTTGAAGCTGGTAGCCATTGCGACCATCGCGGATTCGGTTCCACTGGAGGGAGAAAATCGGGTAATTGCCGCGCTTGGCCTGCGCGAGCTTCGGAACCCGGTGCAGCCCGGATTGCGAGCTCTGATGCAGGTGGCCCAGATACCGGCCAATCGCCCTCCTACAGCGACCGAGGTCGGCTTTCGGCTTGCGCCGCGTATCAATGCCGCAGGCCGAATGGATATCGCGAGCGACGTCGTCGAACTCTTTCTGACCAGAGACGTAGAGCTGGCCTCTGGACTGGCAAAAAAGCTCAATCAGCTGAACGAAGACCGGAGGGCCACAGAGACCAGGGCTCTTGAAGACATTGAGGGCCAGCTTGCTTCCCTGCGAGATATCGACGGGACGTTCCCAGCAGAGTGCATCGTTCTGGACGATCCCGCCTGGCATCGAGGAGTGCTGGGGATTCTCGCATCGCGAATCGTCGATCGGACGGGGAGGCCAGCTCTTGTGCTGACCCATGAAGCGGGACAGGCACATGGCTCTGGCCGTTCCATCGCTGGCTTTCACTTACTCGACGCGCTGACCGCCGTTCATGCGGACGGGGACCAACTGTTTACCCGATTTGGAGGCCATGCCCATGCTGTCGGGTTTTCTTTACCGTCGGAGCGGGTCGAGGCTTTACGAACGCAGATGCGGAACTATAGCTCGTCCTTATTGCATGGGCCGCTGCTCGCTCCACCGCTCGATTGCGATGTCGAGCTTGGGCTGGATAACCTTACACCAGAGTTTTTCGACTGGCTGACACGGTGTGGCCCGTTTGGGATTGGTAACCGGGAACCGGTATTTGTAACCCGCAGAGTCATCCTTTCGGCTGATATGAGGCTGATCAAGGAAAAGCATGTCTGCTTGCAACTGTGCCAGGATGGCACCCGGACACAATTCAGCGCATTAGGCTGGAACCGGGGAACGGATTGGCCGTCGCGATGCGCGGAGATGAGCTTGCGGCGTGGCTCGGTTGTGGATGTTGCCTACCGGTTGAAGGCCGGAACAAACCCTCAGTTCCCGGGCCTCGAACTCGAACTACTCGACCTTAATTTGAGCTGAAGGCTCCCGCATCCAACTATGCACCTGCACGGAGGCACAAATTTTTCTGCTCCGTTTCCTGTGCATGAGCGTCTTATATACTGAAAATTCAAGAGATGCCGACAACCGATACAAGACGCCTCAATCCCTTTGCGCTGTTGGGCATCCTGCTCGGGGCAATCCTGCTCGCTGTTGTAGTTTTTCGCTCCTTTACGCGTGACGTGGTGGAGATTCGGGCGGCCGCAGTGACCCGGCAAAACCTGGTCAAGTCAGTGCCTACCAACGGCAAGGTTGAGCCGATCAATGACTTTCGCGCCCACGCAGGAGGGCCGGGGGTAGTAGCGAAGATCTATGTCAAGGTCGGCGAGAAGGTAAAGTCCGGCGATCTGCTCATCAAGATGGACGATGCCGATGCAGTGGCTCGATTAGCCGCTGCCAATGCGGCCCTGCGCACCTCGCAGGCAAGTATGCACGACCTGCAGCAGGGCGGATCTCAGGATGAACGCATTGCCTTGCAGGGAGACCTGGGCCGAGCGAAGATTCAGCAGCAACAGTCTGAGAGCGATCTTGCCGCGCTGAAGCAACTTCAGCAAAAGGGCGCAGCTTCGGCCAGCGAAGTTGCAGCCGCTGAGCAGCGGCTTCAAACCGCGAACAGTTCCCTGCAAAATGTCCAGATGCGCAGCACGCAGCGATATAGTGGCCCTGACCGGACCCGGGCCGAAGCGCAGGTCGCTGACGCACGGGCTGGTATTCTTGCCGCTCAAAACGGCTATGCGAACGTCAATGTCCGCACGCCTCTCGCGGGTACTGTTTATTCCATTCCCGTCTCTCAATACGATTTCGTTCAGGCAGGGGAAGACCTGATCGATGTTGCAGATCTCAACAAAATTCAGGTCCGCGCTTATTTTGACGAGCCGGAGATCGGCAATCTGATAGTGGGACAGCCTGTCACCATCGTGTGGGAAGGCAAACAGGACCGGGTCTGGCATGGACACGTCACCCGCGTGCCGACAACCGTGATCGCCTATGGGACAAGAAGCGTCGGCGAATGCATCATCTCCGTAGACGACGCGAATGAGGACCTGCTTCCCAATACGAATGTCACGGTCACTGTAACCACCCAGCAGCGGTTCAATGTTCTGAGCATTCCGCGAGAGGCACTGCACACCGAGCCTTCAGGACACGACTTTGTCTACCGCGTCATCCATAACAAGCTTGTGGTCACCCCAGTCCAGGTCGGGGTGGTGAATCTCATGCGGGTTGAGATCACAGGCGGCCTTACCGACAAGGACACCGTTGCTCTCAGCGCAACGAACAGTAACCGTGACCTCTCGAATGGGCTTGCCGTCAAAGTAGTCGACTAATCATGGTTGCAAAGACAAACCTGATCTACACCCGGATGGCGTTCGTCCTTGTTCTTTTCTTCCTCTCCCGAAGTCCTCTGTTCGCAGATGATGCCCAGGCAAACTCGCTTCTCCAACAGGGACGGGTCGATGAGGCGCGTATCTCGTTGCAGGGCGTATTGGCGGCTGAACCCAGCAATGCCTATGCCCACCAGTTGCTTTGCCGCGTCTACTACGCCCAGGAGATGGCGGACGCCGCGATCCAGGAGTGCGAACTGGGAGCCTCTCAGAACCCGGGCGATAGTAATACCCAGATGTGGCTGGGCCGCGCCTATGGCATGAAAGCTTCGCATGCTCGTCCGCTGACCGCCTTTGCGCTTGCCCGCAAGGTGCGTTATTCGTTCGAGCGAGCAGTTCAACTCGATCCGCAAAATATTCAGGCAATGAGCGACCTTGGCGAGTTCTACGTAGAGGCTCCAGCGATTGTGGGCGGTGGGCTGGATAAGGGCCGGGCGCTGGCCAGCCGGATGCAGCCTCGCTTTCCGTCGCAGTCGCATCGTTTACTGGCATTGATCGCCAGCGAAGACAAGGATGCCGGGACCGCCGAAGCGGAGTTCAAAAAGGCTGTTCTCGCTGGCAGGACCGCCGCAGCCTATATCGACCTTGGCCAGTTTTACCAGCGACAGAACCAGCCGGATAAAGCGCTGGAAGCGCTGCAGGCAGGCATCGCCGCCGACCGCAGGAAAGATTCGTCCCTGGTGGACGCGGCAAGCATTCTTACCGCGATGAACCGATCGCCTCAACTCGCAGAAGATCTCCTGCGCGAGTATCTCTCCTCCCCTGCCCAGTCGGATGACGCACCGGCATTCAAGGTCCACGTTCAGCTAGGCGACCTTTTGGCGCATCAAGGCGACGCCACATCCGCGCATCGGGAGTATGCCGCCGCCGCGGCGCTGGCCTCAAACTATGCACCTGCCCGTAAATCACTGCAGGGATCCTAAGGGAAAGAGCGATACCATGATAGGCAGCCCATCTCGAAGGAATCTCTCAGGCCGCATGCCCCGTCTTCTTCGCTTCGCCATTACGTGTACTGTGGTCGCCGCTGCAAGCCTTCCGGCTATGGCGCAGATCTCTTTCACGTCCGCAGTAGGGCTCGCTCTCAAGAGCAACCCCAAAGTACTGATAGCGCAAGCTGATGTCGACAAAGCTCGTGCGTCCCTTCGCGAGCTTCATGACGCTTATATTCCCAACGTCGTCGCCGGAGCCGGGGTAGGACCTCCATCCTACGGATTCCCTCTCGGCCAGCCTTCCCTCTTCAATGTCACCTCGCAGTCGCTCGTATTCAGCGCCGCGCAGAGCGGATATATCCGCGCTGCCCGAGCCTCGATTAAAGCCGCGACCCTCACGCTCACGGATGTCCGGGAAGCTGTCACGGAAGATACCGCCGTTACTTACCTCGCGCTCGACCGCGACCTGCAGCGACGGACCGCGCTGCGCGAGCAGCAGGGTTACGCCGACCGACTGGTCAGCATTGTCCAGGATCGGCTCAATGCCGGACAAGACACCCCCATCGACCTGACAACCGCAAAGCTTTCTGTCGCTCAGATCCGCCTTTCCCTGCTTCGCGCCGACGATGAAACGGCCAGCGATCGAGCGCATCTTGCCCGCCTCATCGGTCTTCCCTCACAAGGCCTCGGTATATCGGGCAGCAGCATCCCTCCATTCAATGCGCCTTCACTTGACCTCGCTCCAGCCACGCTCCCTAATAGCCCAGCCGTCGAATCCGCCTATGCCAATGCCCGTTCTAAACAGGAGATTGCCCGAGGCGACGCTCGCTATCTCTGGCGCCCTCAGATCTCCTTCGCGGCGCAATATAGTTATTTTGCAAGCTATAACAACTATCAAGACTATTACCTGAACTTTCAGACGAATAATGCCGCTGTGGGCATCCAGATTACCGTGCCGCTCTTCGACATGCTTCACAAATCCAAGGCGCGCGAATCGGCCATCGACGCCACCCATGCCGAGCGCGAAGCCGACCTGGCGCGGGATCAGTTTATCGAAGGACGCCAAAAGATACGTCACGCCACCGCCGAACTGGCCGCGCAGGCCGAGGTTGCGACGCTCGACCAGCAACTAGCTCAGCAGCAACTAGACATTGTGCTCGTTCAATTGAAGTCCGGCAGCGGAAATCCATCCGGCCCGCAGATGACGCCGAAAGATGAAGAAAAGTCACGGATTGCCGAAAGAGAGAAGTTTTTGACGGTGCTCGATACCAGCTTTGAGATGCGCAAGGCGGAGATTAACCTTCTGCGGCAGACAGGCCAGCTTGAGGACTGGGTCCAATCCGTGGCACAATCACAGCCCTCAACCACACTGAAACCGGAATAGATTTCGAAGATATTTTGATTGATTTTCACCTATCTTATTGATCCTCAAGGTGCGAACCATTCTTAGAATCAAAGAAAAACGCTCATACGCCTTATCTAAATGGTAAACTTGGATTATTATCATGCCCCTGAAGACACTCTTTCTGAACCCGCCCTCCTTCGAGAAGTTTGACGGTGGTGCCAGCTCCCGCTGGCCCGCCACTCGCGAGATCGAATCCTACTGGTACCCTGTGTGGCTCACCTATCCGGCGGGCATGCTCGAGGGGTCCCGCCTGCTCGACGCGCCGCCCCACCATATCAAGTGGCAGGAAGTCGTCGAGATTCTCAAGGACTACGAGTTCCTCGTCCTCTTTACCAGCACGATGGGCTGGGACGGCGACCAGAAGATGGCTGAGGTCATCAAGCAGACCTATCCCGCGATCAAGATCGCCTTCGTCGGCCCACCGGTCACGACGTCGCCCGACAAGGCACTCAACGAGTGCCCGGCCATCGACTTTATCTGCCGTCGCGAGTTCGACTTCTCGGTCGTTGACTTTGCCAACGGCAAGCCGCTCAACGAGATCCTCGGCGTGAGCTACAAGGACGCCGCAGGCACGATCCAGCACAATCCGGATCGCCCCCAGGTTACTCCGGAACAGCTCGATGAGATGCCCTGGGCCACCGACATCTATCACCGCGATCTCGACGTTACCAAGTACAACGTCCCGTTCCTTCTACATCCCTACGTCGCTCTCTACTCAACCCGCGGCTGCCCGGCGCAGTGCACCTTCTGCCTGTGGCCCCAAACCCTCTCGGGCCATGCCTGGCGCAAGCGGTCTACCGATGATGTGGCAGCCGAGATGAAGTCCGCCAAGGCAAAATTCCCCCAGGTCAAGGAGTTCTTCTTTGACGACGACACCTTCAACATCCAGAAGGCCCGCACCATCGAGTTGTGCGAGAAGCTGAAGCCTCTCGGCTTGACATGGTCCTGCACCTCCCGCGTCACAACCGACTTCGACACCCTCAAAGCCATGAAGGAAGCCGGCTGCCGCCTGCTCATCGTCGGCTATGAGTCAGGCGATCCGCAGATCCTCAAGAACATCAAGAAGGGCGCTACCGTACAGCGCGCGCTCGACTTTACCCGGGACTGCCACAAGCTCGGCCTCGTCGTCCATGGAGACTTCATCCTCGGCCTGCCCGGCGAGACCAAGGAGTCGATTCGCAACACCATCGACTTCGCCAAGCAGCTTGATTGCGAGACCATCCAGGTCTCCATCGCGCACGCCTTCCCCGGCACAGAGTTCTTCGACTACGCCAAGGAGAACGGCTTCATCACCAATGAGGCCATGAGCGACGATGGCGGCCACCAGATGGCGCATATCGAATACCCCGGCCTGCCGGTCGAGTACGTCATGGAGATGGTGCACAAGTTCTATGACGAGTACTACTTCCGTCCCAAGGCAGCTTTCCGTGTCGTATGGCAGGCCATCGTCAACCGCGATGTCCCCCGTCTCTACACCGAAGCAAAGTCCTTCATGACACTCCGTTCGCAGCGCAACAAGGCCGCACTTAAGATGAAGGAAGCCAACGCCGCCAAGGCGCAGGAATCCGTCAGCATGAACGCGTAGTCAATTTATATTCTGAGCGGTCAGCATTTCTGATGCTGACCGCTTTTTCTGGATTCCGGACTGAATCAATGGCTGGATCAACCCACTCCAATCTGGAGTGATCGTTTAAACCGATGAAGCATACCCTTACTCCGCAGCGTTATCTCATTTTGGGAGCCGTCATGCTTACCGCATCGGTGGGTGATACGTTGCTCTCGCGCGGCATGTCCCAGGTTGGCCCGGTCGATCTGCATCATCTCGGCCTGCTGTTGCACGCTCTTACCAACATCAATGTCATCGCCGGCATCCTTCTGCTTATAGGATTCTTCGCCAGCTATACCACCGCTCTCTCCTGGGCCGACCTTACCTTCGTGATGCCTGCCACCGCCTTCGGCTACGTAGTCATTGCACTCCTGAGCCGTTTCTGGCTGCACGAGTATCTGAGCCCTTACCGCTGGGCGGGCATCGTCCTGATCGTCTGCGCCGTCGGCTTTGTAGCCAACGGACCCTCCCGTACCGACCACCCCGACCTCGATCTTATGGACAGCGGAGTTGGCCGATGAACTCCGCGCACATCTTCCACCAGTGGTCCGCCATCCTCTTTGTGGTTGTCATTGCCATCATTGGGGAGTGTCTCATCGCCGCAGGCATGCGCGGCCTCGGCGACCTCGACCGCTTCCGCACACGTCCGGGTCTTTCTGGCTACCTTGGCCCTGTACGCGCTGTGCTCTCCAACCCACTCTTCCTCATCGGAGCCCTCTGCATGGCCCTCAACTTCTTTGCCATGCTCTATACGCTCTCCATCGTCGAGCTTTCGCTCGCAGCTCCAGCCATCGCTTCCCTTACCTACATCGGCAACACCGTCGCCGCGAAGCTCTTTCTGCACGAAAATGTAGACCGGCGCAGATGGCTGGCGGCTCTCTTCGTCTGCGCTGGGGTGGTTTTACTTTCGAAATAGGCTACCAACGCTAAACAGCCAGCCCCGCCAGTTCCCTTGCGCGAAGGAAGACTCGGGTGAACATGGTGCTATTCAAACGGCCTGTGTTCGTGTTGCGCAACGAGGGGTGATAGGTAGCCAGGAGGTGCATTCCATCCGGGAGAATGTACTCCGCACCGTGGGCGAACCGGTAGGCAGACTTACGGGCAATGATGCCCATCTGCAGAAGATAGGCGAGATAGCCGTCAAAGGCGATTTTGCCGAGGCACACCACCACCCGAACTCGGGGAAGAGCATGAATCTCATCGGCGAGATGCGTAGCGCAGTTGCGAATCTCCTGAGGGAGGGGCTTATCCCCCGGCGGCGCACAGCGGACGACCGAGGCTATCCACGCGTGGCGGAGTTTAAGGCCGTCGTCGCGGGAGATGCCAGTCGGCTGGCTGGCAAAGCCTAGCTCATGGAGAATGGGGTACATGAAGGCTCCCGAGCCGTCTCCGGTGAAAGGGCGTCCGGTCCGGTTGGCACCGTGAGCCCCGGGAGCGAGCCCCAGGATCAGAACGCGGGCACGCGCATCGCCGAAGCCGGGGACGGGGCGGGACCAGTAGGTCTGGTCTTGATAGGCGCGACGCCGAGTCTCGCCTATCCCGCGGCAATAATCGCGAAGACGCGGACAGCGTTTGCACTGGACGATGGAATCGTTGATTTGCTGCAAAATCGGAGAGAGAGGCTGGGCTCTAGAACGGGTCACTGTATCCCATGATAGTTGCAGAAGCGCTCGGCTGGTCATGTGAGGCTTTTGTGAATCCACATGCGTAAGATGATCGTTGAATTAAATGTGAATTGGAGGCTCGTTGGAAGATCCCAGGCTGAGCAGAATGTACGCGAAATTATGGAGACACAAGCTTGCCGAGTCGTGGCATCGCGCCTGGCAGACGGCGGTGAAACGTTCAGGGCTGCTGATCACCATCACGGTGGCTGTGCTGTTGCTGCTGATCGCCGTTGGCGTGAAGGAACGCGGCCGAGGAAATCTCACGAAGCTTAAGACGGAGCTTGGAGTTCCAAAGCCGACCTCCTATAGAGCCGTCGTCATACAGCCTGGCGGACAGGATCCGGTGGTACTGCAACATGCACAGATGGCAGACATGGAGAGTCCCGAGTTTATTTCGGCGACGCTGCTGCCGGGCCGTGGAATGAACTTGCTGCAAATCCAGGCCTATATTCCACAAAAAGGCATCGTAAACCTGCTCGCTTCGCCCTCTCTTGAAGACGCGGCGAAGCAGATGACCGGAGAGGGCAAGGACGCGAGTGGGCTTGCCAGCCTGTCAACAGGCGGGGCTATTGAGGCTCCCTGGGCGGACCGCATCTGGGGCATGCCATTGAACGACGACACCATTGCAACCTGGCAGGGCCATAGCCTCCACCTGCCTGCAAAGGGAGGAATAAGTAACGGAGGTCTGCTGCTCGACCGAAAAGCAGACACCGTGAAAACAAATGTGATGCCGGATGGCGGTCAGGTCCAGGCGACCTATGATGCGGGAGATTTCGACGGACACTGGATATCCCATACGGTCATTACGACAACCGTTCAGTTGAACAGCCGAGCGCTGGAGATGAACATCTCCGCCCATAATACTGGCGACGAAGCCGAGCCGGTCGGGATTGGCTGGCAGCCTAAATTCGCAATTCTGAGTGGCCACCGCAGCCAGGCCACGCTGAAGCTGCCAAACGCACTTCGTGTCGAAGTTTCAGATCGCCGTGATGGAATTCCCACCGGCAAACTTTTGCCGGTGAGCGGAACGGCTTATGACTTTACCCGGGTTGGCGGCACCAGGCTGGGCTCACTCAATCTGAATGACAGCTTCGTTCAACTGAAAGCTGGCCTGCTGGATAATGGCCCCATCGTTGAACTGCGGGACCCTAAGAGCAATTACGGACTGCGCATCACCATCCTGAGCCCAACCATCAACGCTATCCATGTCAACGCTCCAGCAAATGATTCTTTTGTCTCAATTGATCCCCAGTTCAACTTTGACGATCCATTTGGGCGCGAATGGCCAAACGGCGAGGACACTGGCATGGTCGTGCTACAACCAGGGCAGACTGCGCAATGGAAGATCAGGCTGGAGATCTTCGACCTGGACACCAACGCCCCCCAGCACATGTAGGTTTGACGAACCGGGAAGAGGCAGCAAAAGAAATTACAGGAACGGTCGAGGTTTGACCCTCCACAACGAAGACTCGTACAGTAGTAATGAGGCGTGTTTTACGCGGCCAGCATTTTGATCGCGCAATCCCGTACATACAAGCACCCCCGGAAGGCATGGATTTGACCCCGACTGAGATGACAGAGACGAATGAGACTGCCGAGCAGCAGCCTGAACTGGCGCATACCCACGACCACGACCACGACCATGATCATGACCACGGTCACGATCACCAGCCCGCCCCATCCCTCAACCCGGAACTAACTCGCGAGATCGAGGTGGAAGTCGGCGCAGATGAGGTGTCCAAGGCCTTCAAGAAGGTCGTGAAGCGCTATCAGAAGCTGGCGCGCATCCCTGGGTTCCGCGCCGGCAAGGTACCGGAGTCGCTGATCCGGTCGAAGTTCGCCAAAGAGGTCCGGCAGGAGGTTCTGGAGAGCCTGGTTTCGGAGCCTTTCCGCAAGGCGATCGACGACCAGAAGCTGCGCCCGGTCTCCGAGCCTCAGTTGCTCGACATGCAGCTTTTTGAAGGGCAGCCGCTGAAGTTCAAGGCTGCATTTGAGGTTGCGCCAGAGTTCGAAATTGCCGGTTACGAGGGTGTCCACATAGCAAAGCCGGACGTTGCACTGACCAGCGAGGAATTCGATGCGGAGCTTAGCCGTGTGTTGGACGCTCATGCAACCGTTGAACCGGTGGACGAAGACCGTGCACTCGTCGATGGCGACTGGGCCGAGATCCAGTTTCGCGGCGAGGTGAAAGAGCTGGCGCAGACCGTAACCGAAGATGGGGTAGCGAACGCTTCGCAAAGCGCACCCATCACCGGTGAGGATGTCCTGATCGAAATTGGCGGCAAGAACACCCTGGCTGCGTTCAACGACGCGCTGCGCGGTGCGAAGCCCGGACAGGAACTGAAGTTCGAGGTGGATTACCCGGCCGACTTTGGCGATGCGCGCCTTGCGGGACAGACGGTCAGCTATGACGTGACCGTGAAGAACATCAAGCGCAAGACCTATCCGGAGCGCGATGCTGAGTTTGCCAAGCAGCTTGGGAACTACGAGAGCTGGGACGACTTTGAAGGCAAGCTGCGGGAGCACACGGCAGACCGTAAAAAGGATGCGCTCGAGAACGGAGCAAAGGACAAGATGCTCGAGGAGTTGATCGGGCGGTATCACTTCCCTGTTCCCGAATCGTTTGTGCAGCAGCAGGTGGATGCGCGGCTCGATCGCGGTCTCCGCGCTCTCGCACAGCAGGGTATGAAAGCCGAGGACATGCGCAAGCTGGACTTTGGCCGTCTACGCGCCGCCCAGCGTGATCAGGCTGTAAACGAGGTGAAGGTTTCGATGATTCTCGACAGGATCGCCGAGGCCGAAGGCGTCGTGGTGAGCGATGAAGACCTTGACCGTGAGTTGTTGATGATCTCCATCCAATCGCGTGAGCCGTTGGAGACGCTCCGTGAGCGGCTGGCAAAGGATGGCGGTCTGGACCGGATCCGCGAGCAGATGCGCCGCGAGAAGACTGGAAGCGTGCTCTACGAGAAGCTGGCTTCGTAGATAAAACAAAACAGATTTTTTTTGCTTACTGATTTATAGAAAGAGAGCGCTATGGGATTAGTACCGATGGTGATTGAGCAGACGAGTCGAGGCGAACGTGCCTACGACATCTACAGCCGTCTGCTGCGCGACAACATCATTTTTCTGGGCACACCGATCGATGACAACATTGCGAATGTGATCATTGCGCAGATGCTGTTTCTGAGTGGCGAGGACCCGGAGAAAGACATACAGCTCTACATCAACTCTCCGGGCGGATCGATCACTGCCGGGCTCGCCATTTATGACACGATGCAGTACATCAAGAACGATGTGGTGACGTTCTGCATCGGTCAGGCAGCCAGCATGGGAGCTTTCCTTTTGATGGCCGGGAAAAAGGGTAAGCGCTTTGCCCTGCCAAATTCGCGAATCCTCATTCACCAGCCGTCGATGGGCGGGCTGAGTGGACAGGCTACCGATATTGACATTCATGCTCGGGAGATTCTGCGGATTCGAGAGATCACAAACAAGCTGATGAGCGCCAGCACGGGTCAGACGCTGGAACGGATCGAACGCGACGTGGAGCGGGACTTTATTATGACCGCGGCTCAGTCGAAGGAATACGGAATCATCGATGACATTATCGATAGACCCCGAACCTAGTTGGATTTGTACGCGAGGGAGCCCGGACGATTGGTCCGGGCTCTCTTGCGTCATGACCAATTTGGTGTATAGCGCCGGGTACCTCTCTCCACGGTTTACAGTATGAAACGGGTGTAAACTGCTGTTTATACCTTTGCACGGATTACCAGGAGTTGCCGTACTTATGAAAACGTCACGAGGCACAGACGAATCTCTTCGCTGCTCGTTCTGCCACAAGTCGCAGGACGCCGTCGCTAAGCTCATCTCTTCTCCATCGGACTATCCGCGAGCTTATATCTGCGATGAGTGCGTTGCAGTGTGCAACTCCATCCTCGAAGACGACCGTACCGAGGCACAGCCCGGCGCAGCTCCGGCCCACCTGCCGAAGCCTCAGGAGGTCAAAGCATTTCTGGATGAGTATGTCATTGGGCAAGACCAGACGAAGAAGAAGCTTGCTGTAGCCGTCTATAACCACTACAAGCGGATTCAGATGAACAAGACTCGCGGAAACGACGTCGAGTTGGCAAAGTCGAATATTCTGCTGGTGGGACCCACAGGATCAGGCAAGACGCTTCTGGCCCATACGCTGGCAAAGATGCTGGACGTGCCGTTCGCAATTGTCGATGCCACCACCCTGACCGAGGCTGGATACGTCGGCGAGGATGTAGAGAACATCATTTTGAAGCTTTTGCAGGCGGCGGATGGTGACGTGGCCCGCGCTCAGAGCGGCATCATCTACATCGACGAAATCGACAAGATCGGACGCAAGGACGAGAATCCGTCGATTACGCGTGACGTCTCTGGTGAAGGTGTGCAGCAGGCGCTTCTGAAGATCCTGGAAGGGACAGTAGCCAATGTTCCACCCCAGGGCGGGCGCAAGCATCCGCATCAGGAATTCACTGCTGTTGATACTACGAATATCCTTTTCATCTGCGGCGGAGCTTTTGTCGGGCTGGAGAAAGTAATTGGACGGCGTATTGGCAAGAAGGCTCTGGGATTCAAGGCTGTCGTTGATCCCGAAGCGAAGGAAGACGAAGTGACGCCAATTCGCGCCCAGCGCGATGCCGAGTTGTTACGCCAGGCACAGCCCCAGGATCTCTTGAAGTACGGCCTGATTCCAGAGTTCGTAGGCCGCTTGCCGGTCATGGGCGTTCTTGACGAGTTGGATGAGGCTGCCTTGATCGACATCCTGACCAAGCCGCGCAATGCCATCCTGAAGCAATATACGAAGCTGTTTGATTTCGAAGGCGTCAAGATCACCTTTACGGACGAGGCGGCGCGGGAGATTGCACGCGAGGCCATACAGCGCAAGGTAGGCGCTCGCGGGCTGCGGATGATCCTTGAAGAGTTGATGCTCGACCTGATGTACTTTGTTCCGGGCAACAAGAAGGTCAAGGAGTTGTCCATCACGGCGGAGATGGTGAAGAAGCATAGCCTGACGCTGCCGATGTTGCTGGAGAAGGCCGGATAGTGCTTCAAACGGAGTCCATTAGCTCCAGCACTCCGTTTGAGGTCTGTTTTCGGGAAAATGGGTGATGTGTACCTTTCCACTTTTCGGATGCAATTCATTCTCCAAGCCGGAGCCATTTACAATCACTCAAAGCCTCTGGCGCGCTTGCACCGTTGCGCGCGGGCGGACGTCTAATAGGGAGCATGATGACTAATCCAACCAAAGAGACGTTGAACGGCGAAGTACGCAAACTGCCCATGATGCCCATCCGCGACATGGTCATCTTCCCTCACATGATGACTCCGTTTGTCGTGGGCCGCGAATCCAGCGTTCGAGCGCTCGAAGAGGCGTTGTCAGGCGACCGGAAGATCTTTCTGGCGACCCAACACGACGCTTCCATCGATGAACCCAATATCGATGATATCTATGAGACGGGCACCATCGGCAATATCGTCCAGAGCGTCAAGATGCCTGATGGAAACATCAAGGTGCTTGTAGAAGGAATCGAGCGGGCACGAGCGACGGCAATCAACGATAACGACGGTTTTTTTGTTGCGACCGTGCGGACCGGGCAGACGCACCTCGAACTGACGCCTCAGGTCGAACAGTTGATGCAGCGTGTCCATACCCTGTTCGAGCAGTACGTGAAGCTGCAGCAATCTCTCAACTACGAAACGATGGCAGCAAGCGTCCGTGCCGATGAACCGGCGAAGCTGGCGGATACGATTGCAGCAAACCTGCAACTGTCCATTGAAGAGAAGCAGCAGTTGTTAGAGGTGTTCGATCCGGAGATGCGCCTATCGCGGGTCGCGGACGTTCTAGATCTTGCCATCGAAAAGTTGAACATGGACCGCACCATCCAGTCTCGCGTGAAGAGACAGATGGAGAAGGCACAAAAAGAGTACTACCTCAACGAGAAGATCAAGGCGATTCAGAAGGAGCTTGGCCGCGGAGAAAAGTCCGAGTTCGATGAGTTGAAGAAGAAGATTGAAGCGGCCGGCATGCCGAAGGATGTTCTTGAAAAGTCGCTTTTGGAGTTGAAGAAGCTTGAGGCGATGCCGCCGATGTCGGCTGAGTCCACCGTCTCGCGCAACTATCTTGACTGGCTGCTCGCGGTGCCGTGGAAGAAGCGGTCCAAGGAGATTCGCTCGATTGAACACGCCGAGCAAATCCTGAACGAAGACCACTATGGCCTGGAAAAAATTAAGGAACGAATTCTTGAATTTCTAGCCGTGCGTCAGTTGGTCAAGAATCCGAAGGGCTCGATCCTGTGCTTTGTCGGGCCTCCGGGCGTGGGCAAAACCTCACTTGGAATGTCGATTGCCAAGGCCACAGGTCGCAAGTTCGTGCGCATGTCACTCGGTGGGGTCAGGGATGAAGCTGAGATTCGCGGCCATCGGCGGACCTATATTGGAGCGCTGCCGGGCCAGATTATTCAGTCGATGAAAAAGGCCGGAACCAAGAACCCGGTATTCATGCTGGATGAGATCGACAAGATGGCATCGGACTTTCGCGGCGATCCGGCCAGTGCCCTGCTTGAAGTTCTGGATCCCGAGCAGAATGCCTCGTTTCAGGACCACTATCTCGACGTAGAGTATGACCTCTCGCAAGTACTCTTCGTCGCAACCGCGAACGTCTTGCACACGATTCCCGGGCCGTTGCAGGACCGCATGGAGATCTTGCGGCTTCATGGCTATACCGAACTCGAAAAGCTGGAAATTGCGAAGCAATATCTGGTCAAGAAGCAGCGCGAAGGCACGGGTTTGACTGACAGCCAGGTCACCTTTGAAGATGACGCTCTGCGGCAGATCATTCGTGGATACACTCGTGAGGCTGGCGTGCGAAATCTCGAGCGCGAGATCGGCAATGTGTGCCGCAAGATTGCACGCCGCGTCGTCAAGAACGGCCCCAAGCATCAGGAGACCGTCACTGGAGAGAATATTGGCGAGATTCTCGGCGTAGCGAAGTTCCGTGACTCTCAGGTCCACGAAAAGAGCGAGGTTGGCCTGGTAACGGGCCTCGCCTGGACGGAGATGGGCGGCACGATTCTGCAGACCGAAGTACAAGTGTTGGACGGTAAAGGCAAGATGACTGCCACCGGACAGCTGGGCGATGTCATGCAGGAATCGGCGCAGGCCGCGTTGAGCTACATACGGTCGCGGGCACATTATCTCGGCTTGCCGAAGGACTTCTATCGGAACGTTGACATTCACGTCCATGTACCGGAAGGTGCTATTCCTAAGGACGGCCCATCGGCGGGCATTACTCTCGCTACCGGCCTGGCCAGTGCTCTGACCAAGATCAAGGTGCGTCGCGATATCGCTATGACCGGGGAGATTACGCTACGCGGCAAGGTGCTTCCTATCGGCGGACTCAAAGAAAAGCTGCTCGCCGCACATCGCGCAGGCATCTTCGAAGCAATTCTTCCCGAAGACAATCGTAAAGATCTGGCGGAACTGCCGGAGCTTCTGAAAACTTCTATGAAGTTCCATTTTGTAGAAGAGATGGATCAGGTTCTCCAAATAGCGCTCGAAGAGAAACTACCTGAACTGCGAGAAGAGACTCCAAGCGGCTTGACTCCTGTCCCGCCACCGATCATTGATGCTTCGCAACCGATCGCACACCAATAAAAGACAGCGATTAAACGCAAAGGCCGAGCCAGTCAGGCTCGGCCTTTGCGTTTAATCGCTGAGAATGAGGCTCAGGCTGACCGTTTGCCAGTCGCGAAGTGCATGATGAAAGAGATGACGGCGAAGATGATAAGCAGGTGAATCAGGAAGCTGCTTATATGCAGGACGAAGAATCCGCCCAGCCATAGAATAATCAGCACCACGGCCAATATCAGAAACATGTAGAGTCCTTCTTTCTTCGTCAATGTATCGCGGCAGGCGCGAAGGTTACAGGTGATAAGAGCTTTGAACAGCTACATCCGTTGTATCTACAATGAAAGAATGTGAGATTGCCCAATCTCGGTCCCAAAAAATAATGCGGCCAGAGAATTCTGGCCGCATTATTTTTTCTGTATTCTCATCTGTAAATCTTCAGGTCGTTTAAGCGATGCCCCCGGCAATCGAAGGGATCAGCATTACCTCATCGCCATCCTGAAACGAGTAGGTCTCGCCGCCTAGGAAGCGAATATCCTCGTCATTGACATAAATGTTGATGAAGCGGCGGAGCTTGCCGTCATCGCCTTTGATCTGGGTGCCGAGAGCGGGAAATGTCTGGTCGATATCGGCGATAAGACCGGGCAGATTCTGCGCAGCGGAGTCGAACTGCTTGCGGCCATCGGTATGGCGGGTGAAGGCAGCGGGAAGAGTTACTTTAATTGCCATGAGTACCTCCAACGGCAGCCAGTTCGGGTTCGGCAGCGCCATCCAACTCCCGCAGGTAAGCATCAAAGTCAGCCAGCCGGGGGCGAACGGCGCGCTCTTCCCGATAGTGTCCGGTCAGCGCGTCAGTTGTTTTAAGACCGTTGCCGGTGATGCAGGCAACAGTAAGTTCGTCGGGGGAGATCCGTCCGTGAGCGTAGAGGCGAGCCGTAACGGCAGTGGTAACGCCTCCAGCCGTCTCCGTGAAGATGCCCTCGGTCTCTGCAAGCTCCTGCATGCCGGATACGAGTTCTACGTCAGAGACGTCTTCAGCCCAGCCCCCCGTGGCCCGAATCATCTGCGAGGCTGCGGGGCCATCGGCAGGGTTCCCGATCGCGAGAGAGCGGGCAATTGTATTTGGCCGCTGGGGCTCAATAAAATCATTGCCCAGCTTGACTGCCTGCGAGATGGGCGAGCAGCCGGTAGCCTGGGCACCAAAGAAGCGGACATGCTTCTCTTCCACAAGGCCAAGGTAGACGAGCTCCTGGAAGGCTTTGCGGATCTTGCGGATGAGCGAACCGCCAGCCATCGGGACGATGACGTTGTCGGGCAGCCGCCAGCCGAGCTTCTCAGCGATCTCGTAGCCTACGGTCTTGGAGCCTTCAGCGTAGTAGGGGCGGAGATTGACATTGACGAAGCCCCAGTTGTACTCGTCGGCAATCTGGCTGCAGAGGCGGTTGACGTGGTCGTAGTTGCCGTCGATGCGAACCAGACGGGCGCCATAGACCTGCGTGTTGAGGATCTTGGCCGCTTCAAGCTCAGCCGGAACGAGAATGCAAGCCTTGATACCGAGGCGCGCGGCCTGTGCGGCAACAGAGTTGGCCAGATTGCCGGTGGAGGAGCAACCAACAGTATCAAAGCCGAAGCGCTGGGCATTTGCCAAAGCTACGGAGACGACACGGTCCTTGAAGCTGAGGGTCGGGAAGCAGACAGCGTCGTTCTTAATGTAGAGGTTGGTTGCACCAATGCGCTTGCCAAGGTTGTTGGCCTTGATGAGAGGAGTGAAGCCGACGGGAAGGTCGGGCTGGTAGCCAGCAGGGATGGGCAGGAGAGCAGCGTAGCGCCAGATGCTGGGCGGACCTGCTGCGATGGCTTCGCGGGTGAAGACACCGCGTGCCGCTTCCAGATCGTAGGCCACTTCAAGCGGGGCCAGACAATCGGGGCATGCGGACAGTGGCTGGTTGCCAAACCGCTTTCCGCACTCGTTGCATTTCAGCTCATACGCCGTACAGGAATAGTTCATTACGCTCTCTCCGAGAGGAGGAGTTTTGAACCTGCGACATACTCTCTTTTGGGGGACACCGCGAACGGCCAGGAAGGTGAAATGGGGTGCAACCTAAAAATTTGGCTGCGTGCTCCTAATCTCATGTTCCCTGTTTCCAGGAGAGAGTTGACACCGGTACGCGTTTGTTCTGTCCGGTTGTCGTGGTGTCACAGGGCTCGTCCCTCAACCACTCTGCATGAAATTCAAATTTGCCCGAAAGCAAACTGGAATAGTTAACTTTTAGCACAACACGGATGCCTCTGCAACTGTTCTGTTAGGAAGTAGATGCGTTCCAACGAGCTACGGCTGCATTTTCTTGCGTGGCTGCGAGGTCAGCTTCGCCGCAACTAATGTTTCGGAACGATGTCGCGGACACCTTCGACAAAGGCTGCCGGATCGAACTCCGTGCGAACGATCTCGTCGGGGCAGTCGGTGAGAATGGCAACGCGCCAGTTGCAGACGAAGGCGATCAACTGGCCGGGCTGAGCTGTCTTAATCGCAGAGCAAAGATGTTCCGCTTCGCCAATTCCTGATTCCCCTTCAACATCGATCAGCACAAGATCGTAAGGCCGCGCCCAGAACATGGACATCCCCTCGGTGTGGCTGAGAGTGGAATCTACATCGAAACCCGAGATGCGAAGAATCTGATCGCGTAACGGACGTAGCATCTCGCGGCGACAGATGTGAAGAATTGTTTGTTTATTGTCTGTGAGTGGTTCCATGGTTGCCTTGCCTTGTTCTTGCCCCTATTGCTATTGTAGCCGCGCGTCTTCTTCTACGACTAATTGCTGTCCCGCCACCCCAGCGCTGCAACATACCTTCCAACAAGAGTTAGGCCCAACGAGGGATGTCGGGCCTAACTCTTTCATAAAAGATGCTTTTGCACTTGATTGCTGACGATATCTAGGCAAGCACTTCGGCTTCGTCCTTTTCGGAGCGAACCGCGTCCGGCAGCTTGTGCGTGGGAACAAGTAGATCTTCTTTGCGCATGACGAGATTGGTAGCGTTAAGGCTGGCGAGCTCGAAGCCGTGGCCATGGGTGATGGCGTCGGTCGGGCAAGCCTCGACACAGTAGCCGCAGAAGATGCAGCGGTTGTAATCAATGTTGTAGACCTTGGCGTAACGTTCGGCCGAGGAGATGCGAGTCGACTCGGTGTTGTCAGCGGCCTCAATATAGATGCAGTTTGACGGGCAAGCCGCAGCGCAGAGAAAACATGCGACACACTTTTCGAGGCCGTTCTCATCGCGTTGAAGCTGGTGCTTGCCGCGGAAACGCTCCTGAAATTTAGCCCCTCGCATTGGACCTTTGCCGTCAGGGTAGTTTTCAACTTCGGTCGGCTGGAACATCTCCTTGAGGGTGATGCTCATTCCCTTGGCTATGGCTGCGGCTGCGCGTACTTTGGACATGCTTCCAGTATAACTTGTGTCAGAAGAGCTTTGCTTGACGAGAAAATATGCTGCCTGGCACCGAAATGACAACTTCTGTGTCGGTACACCTGAAGTCCTTGGCCGTACAGGATAGGATGAGGGGATGAGAGCAATTCGGTTTGCTGGCTATTTGACGGTGGCGATAGTTTTGAGCGCCTATCTGAGCGGGTTTCCGGCACAGGGACAGGAGATGCCGCAGCATATCCATGCCAAAGCCGCCCTCTCGACGAGCCTGACACTTGTCATAGAAGGAAAGGCGACGACGCTCTCCGTAGCTGAGTTGCAGGCGATGCCGCAGAAGACGGTCACAGTCCACAATCCACATACGAAGATGGATGAGAGCTATAGCGGAGTGGAGTTGAGCGATCTGCTGGCGAAGTGTGGCGTGGCGCTGGACAAGACGACACAGAGGCGCATCCTGCGGAGCTATCTGCGGGTGGAAGGAACAGACCACTACTTTGTGCTGTACTCCGCGGCTGAGATTGAAGGAGAGATACACAATGGCGATGTGATTGTGGCCACTGGCATCAATGGCAGCGCCCTCGGAGAAGATGGAGCAATCAAACTGGTAGCGAGCGGCGATAAGAAGCCGATGCGGTGGGTGAGAAACGTTACGAAGATTACGCTGGTAACGGTGGATTAGGGGGATTCATCATGGATTTTGAACAGCTGAAAACATTCGTCGAGGTACAGCGACAGAAGAGTTTTTCCAAGGCAGCCGAGAAGCTGCGGATTACGCAACCGGCAGTCTCTGCGCAGATTCGCTCGCTGGAGCGGGAGATAGGAGAGACGCTGTTCGACCGCAAAGGGGGCAAAGTTACCTTTACTGCGGCGGGGCGTGTCTTTGAGCCGTTCGCCGAACACGCTCTCGATTGCCAGCGGCACATGATGATGATGGTGGCAGAGCAGCTGCGTTCTCCGCGAGGAGAGGTTGGGATCAGCGCGCAGGAGTCCACCAGCCTGTATGTTCTACCGGAAGTGTTCGTGGAGTTCAAGAAATATTATCCAAAGGTTGCGCTAAAGATTATTCGCGCAGAGAGAGCACGCACTCTCGAACTGCTCGCTAACCGGGAGATCGATTTTGGGGTTGTCTCCCTTCCTGTAAAAGATTCGCGTTTTGCGGTAGAGACGATCCATCGCGATGAGCTGGTGCTTGCCGTTCCGAAGGACCACCCGCTGCGCTCCGCAAAGAATGTCGTCGTGAAGGACATTGTGAAGTACCCATTTCTGCTGCCCAAGCAGGGGCGACAGCGCGAGTTGATTCTCAACATCTTTGGGATGCAGGACGTTCAGCCCAAAACCGTGATGGAGGTGGAGAGCGGAGAGCTCATGAAGCGTTTCATCCTTGCGGGCCTCGGCATCGGCTTCTTACCTAGCGCCAACATCGCGGACGAGATCAAGCACGGCTCCCTGGAGATTGTGAAGATTGAATCGCTACGCCTCACGCGTGATCTAGGGATTGTTTACCTCAAAGAGAAATCGATGACGCGAGCCACCAAGGCGTTTCTGGAGATTGCCGCGCGCGATGTCAGTGGGCCGGGGTCCGCAGGGCTCGCGGCTGAATAAGCCGTTCCGAGTTATAGCAACTTAAGAAAAGCCCGCATCGAGTTTTATCACTCGATGCGGGCTTTTCTTTTATCGGTCGCGAATGCTCTACAAAGCTCGCTCACCGCGTTCCTGGTTTCTTATACGAATCGCATCTTCGGCTTTGAAGAGGAATATCTTTCCATCCCCAATCTCTCCCGTCGCTCCGTGCTTGATGATGGCTTCAATGATTGGCTCGACACGTTCGTCCGGAACAACAATTTCGATTCGCAGCTTGGGGATCAGGCTGACTTCATACTCTCGACCACGATAAGTTTCAGTGTGGCCCTTCTGTCTGCCGTGTCCGCGGACTTCTCCTACCGTCATACCCTCGACACCGAGGTCCGAGAGTGCTTCCTTAATCGCGTCGAACTTGTTCGGCCTTACAATCGCCTCTATTTTTGTCATGCTGTCCTCGCATCGATTCATCAGGTTGGATAGTGAGCTTCAAAAAAGAGCAAGACGCGAGGGAATGTCCGATAGCGGCCATTCCCTCACGAGCTATCTGCCGTCCGTCATGCCCGAAGGTGAGCCAAGGGCAGTGATGACGTATTCGGGATAAGCAGAGATGCCGTGCTCGTGCAGATCGATGCCGTAGAGTTCGCCCTCTTTCGATACACGAAGCGTACCGGTGAGATTGACCACCCACATGAGCAACATGGCCACCGCGAAGGTCGATACGGTAATGATCGCGCTCCCAATGAACTGTGCCTTGAGCAGCGTCAAGCCGCCACCGTAGAAGAGACCTCTCAGCGGAGCGCTGTTGTCCGGAGCAAGCGGGCCTGTGGCACCGTACTTCCCTACGGCGAAGAAGCCGAGGGAGAGCGTGCCCCAGATGCCGCACATTCCATGAACGGGTACTGCGCCGATAGGATCGTCGATGCGGAGCCACTCCAGTAACTCGACCCCTAAGACGACGATGATACCGGCGACACCGCCCAGGATGATCGATCCGGTTGGACTTACCCAATAGCAGGGGCAGGTAATTGCCACAAGCCCGGCGAGGAATCCATTGACCGTGAAACTGATATCCCATTTCTTACTCATGAAGTAAGCGAACGTCATGGCAGTGAGGCCAGCAGCGCAGGCGGCGAGGGTTGTATTTGCAGAGACTCTGCCGATGCCCTCGAAATCCATTGCGGAGAGGGTGCTGCCAGGGTTGAATCCGTACCAGCCGAACCAGAGAAGCAGGCCGCCCGATGCAGCAATCGTAAGGTCATGAGGAAGCATGGGGCCGCCGCCATCGCGCTTGAACTTTCTGCCTAGACGCGGGCCAAGAACGATTGCCCCTGCAAGAGCGACCATGCCGCCGATAGTATGTACGACTGTCGAGCCAGCGAAATCGTGAAAGCTTTGGCCGAGTGTGGGAAGGAAGCCGCCGGTGGCTCCCATGGTCGCGAGGAAGCCGTCCGGACCCCATGCCCAGTGCCCGATGATGGGATAGATGAAGCCGGAGACACCAAGACTGTAGAGCAGGTCTCCGACAAAACCGGTACGTCCGATCATGGCTCCAGAGGTGATGGTGGAGCAGGTATCAGCGAAGGCAAACTGGAAGATCCAGAAGGCCAGGAAGCTGACGCCGGTGGACTCGTAAGTTGCCGGAATGTCTTTCAAAAAGAACCAGTGATAGCCGATGAATCCATTGCCATGGCTGAACATGAATGCGAAGCCGATGGCATAGAAGAGCAGGCCGCAGAGACAGGTATCGACGATACACTCCATCAACACGTTGACTGTCTCGCGCGATCGGCAGAAGCCAGCCTCGAGCATGGTGAAGCCGACTTGCATTCCAAATACCAGGAAAGCGGCGACCAGCGTCCACATGGTATTGACTGGGTTGACGATGTCAGCTGCCTTTACGGGCGAATCCGCAGCCAACACGTTGGTAAAGCAGAGCTCGGTGATAAAGGTGGCGACCAGCATGACAGCCGCAACACCAAGTACCTTGCCGACGAGCATAACCATGCCGTAACGACGCCACTGAGCCTCGTGCAGGCGCTCGCCGAGTCGGCTGATCTTCTGCGGGAAGGATAGTCTTACTGCCTGGTTCACTGTTTGTGACATTCAGAGAACTCCTTTGCTGGAAAGTAGATAACGCTATTGAGACACGTATCGCTAAGACCTGGAAGGCGCCTGGAGCCCAACTGCCTGATTTTGCGATCCCTGGTTACGTTGCGGTAGCTGTACCGTACACAGCCCGATGCTGAGCATCAAGCCCTCATTCGCAGAAGAACTTTTTTCTATGGACCGCATTACTTTTTGCGACCGAAGCAGGGATAAAGGCAGAGTATTCGGCGATCAAGATAGCTTTTTTTGATATGCCATATCGAATGCGTTGATTCGCGCAGAATGACGAAAGAATGCCGAAATCTGCGTGCTATACCCAACTTACACACACTTAGCAGACTGCTCAGAATCACTCTCTGACAGGATGAGGGCCATCAATCACCGCTGGCATTCGCGCCAGCATGCTTATGACTTCTTAACGGTTTCCATACGGACTTCCTATTATTTGCGCATTACCATCACAGCACCCAACAAGAGAGAGGACACTGAAACGATGGCTCAATCAAAGAGGAAGACTACACTGACTAGAACCATGATCGCGGCCTTGGCATGTTGCGCCGGAGCACTTTTAACCACGCAGCACTCCCAGGCACAGGACGCATCTCCACCCCCTCCGCCGTCAAGCACTGCATCCGCGACACCTCCCAGCACAGCACCGGCTCCTGCCGCTGCCGCTCCCTCGGTCTGGAGCGTTGGCGGAATCGACTTCAGCGGCCTGGTAGATGGCTACTACAACTTCAATGCAAATCATCCGCCCGACAGCACTAACGGCAACCAGCTCCGCAACTTTGACTATGACGCTAATACCTTTAGCTTGAATATGGCCAAGCTGACGATGTCTCACGATCCCGATCCGGTCGGATTCCGCATCGATCTTGGGTTTGGTAAAGCTTTCAACGAAATCCTCAGCACCGAACCTAACTTCAAGCATCTGGAGCAAGCCTTCGTTAGCTGGAAACCCACCAAGGGAAAAGGGTTCGAAGCGGACTTCGGTGAGTTTGTGACCTCGGCTGGAGCAGAAGTGATTGAAACCAAGGACAACTGGAACTACTCACGTTCGCTGCTGTTCTCGCTGGCGATTCCCTATTACCATGTCGGATTGCGCACCTCCATGCCACTGACCAAAAGCTTCACCGCTGGCGTTCAGGTTGTGAACGGCTGGAACAACTTCAGCGACAATAACAGCGGCAAAACTATCGGGCTTACGGGTGTCTACACGAAGCCGAAGTACACGCTGAGCGCAAACTACTATGTCGGCCCCGAGAACAACAAGACCAACAAGGGATATCGCAACCTTATCGATACCACCTTGTTGCTGACACCAACTCCAAAGGTCAGCGCGTACATCAACTATGACTACGGCCAGAACCGGAACGCGGGGGCCATCGATAGCGACGTAGCCACGCCGCAGTATCAGACCACCGATCTGGCTCATTGGCAGGGTATCGCCGCGGCTCTGCACTATCAGGCCACGAGCAAAGTTGCCTTTACACCTCGTTTCGAATACTTCAAGGACGAGTCGGGGTTCTCAACCGGGACAGTGCAGAATGTCAACGAATTTACCCTGACCGGAGAATACAAGATGCCGGAAGGCCTTCTGGCACGGCTCGAATTCCGCCGCGATGACTCCGATCAACCGTATTTCGTAAAAGGCAGCCGCCTCGTGGATGCACAGTCAACCTTGGAGGCTGGCGTGGTTGCCTTCTTTGGGCCAAAGAGATAAACAACTTCAGTGATCGCGCGAAGTAGCTTCCCTTTCGGCTTTATTCACCGATACCTATTTATAACGAAGGAGCGTTATGTCGACTGTATTGCGAAATTTTCTCGAGCTTTCCTATTCAGAATTGGAAGAGCTAAATCTTGAGGCCAAAGAGCAACGACGCAACCGTGTAGCCGCGGATGTCATCCAGGAGGCTCGACTCAAATATCTAACGGACACTCCGGGTATCAAGGCCGTGACCGTCATGTTCAGCGACCTTGAGGGTCGTCTTCACATGCTGGATTATGACAAAAAGTTTCTGCTCAAAAGCTGGGATAATCTGACCTTCGATGGATCGTCGATTCGCGGCTTTACCGCTCAGCGAGAGAGCGACCTGCGTTTGGCCCTGGACTGGAGCGCCTTTTACTGGGCTCCGTCCGATGTCTTCGGCGCAGGCAAAGTGCTCGTCTTTGGCGAAGTCATCGACAAGGGCGGCGCTCCCTACAGCGCTGACATCCGCGGATTGTTGAAACAGTTCTCGAATAAGTTGCATGCAGAGCATGGCTACACGCTGAATGCAGCGAACGAGATCGAAGGCTTCTTATTTGAAGGAGCCGATGCGGAGCGTTGCTTCCACGACACGGGCGACTTCAAATATGTGAATACCGGAGGCTACTATCACTCACTTCCCGGGGACCCGTTACGCACCTTCATCGATACCGCAGCCGAAGTGCAGCGGGCGATGGGATTTGAAAACGAGAAGGACCATCCTGAGGTTGCGCCGTCGCAATTTGAAATCAACTATAGCTACGGAGAGGTGGTCGCAGCAGCCGATCAGATTCAACTTTATAAGCTGATCTGTCGGCAGATTGCGACACAGATGGGCATGACCGCGAGTTTCCTGCCGAAGCCTGTGGTCGGCGTCAACGGCAGCGGCATGCACACGAACATCTCCATCTCGAAGAACAAAAAGAATCTCTTCTGGGATGCGAATGGCGAGGAGAAGATATCGAAGTTTGCATGGCAGTTCGTGGATCGCATTCTGACGCACGGCAATGACATCTGCCTGCTGCTGAATGCGAGCGTCAACTCGTACCGCCGGCTCGATCCACACTTCGAGGCTCCCAACCAGATCAAGGCTTCGGCGACGGATCGCGGTTCCATGGTGCGCATTCCTATCGGCAACGAGAAGAGCGCGCGCGTGGAGGTGCGTTCCGTGGGCCCGGATGCGAACCCCTACATGGTCCTGTATTCGGTCTTCAAGAGCGGGCTTCACGGCGATACGGCGAAGATCAAAAATCTGCGCCAGGCGGAGCGCTACCTGCCGGACAACATCTACACCGCACTCGAAGGTTTCCGCGATTCAAAGTGGACGACTGAGCTATTGGGTGAGGATGTTAAGGCCCGCTATGCCGACCTGAAGCAGGCATCCGCGGACCGCTGCCCTCGCCTGCTGGGCACGATTGTGAAGGCGCCTGAGGTGCAGTTCCATCACGATGTCTACAACCAGCTTCTTTGGGGCCAGTTCTAACCGAAGCTGCAACCTTTGTTTCCTTTGGTTGCGCAATAGCCGACTCTCCGGGGAGTCGGCTATTCTTTTGCGAATGGCGTAAAATCGATGGTGTAAGTATCTTGCGTATTCACCTTGGACCGCAAGACGCAAACGTGAGATTTGAATCAGGTGAGCTCGAGCGAGCGATCCGACATATTTCTAAGGCTGTTGGCAATGTGATTTTGCCAGGGATCTGCACTCTCGTAGGAGGCGGAATCCACGGAAGGATTTATCAGAATGTCGCGTATCATTCGTTGTTCCCTGATCCAGACGACAAGCGTTGATCATGAAGGAAGATCGTTGGCCGAGATTAAGCGGGCCATGATCGACAAGCATATTCCCCTCATTCGTCAGGCTGCTGCTGAAGGTTCGCAGATAGTTTGCCTTCAGGAACTTTTCTATGGGCCATACTTCTGCGCGGAGCAGTCCACTCGCTGGTATGACATGGCAGAGGCTGTGCCCGATGGCCCAACGATAACACTCATACAGAATTTGGCGAAGGAGTTACAGATCGCCATCATCGCCCCGATCTACGAGATGGAAGGCACAGGCGTGTACTACAACACGGCTGCGGTAATCGATAGCCACGGCAGCTATCTCGGAAAGTACCGCAAGTCACATCTTCCGCATCTCGATCCGGGCTTCTGGGAGAAGTTTTACTTTCGTCCGGGCAATCTTGGATTCCCTGTCTTCGACCTGGGCTTCTGCAAGATTGGCGTCTATCTCTGCTACGACCGCCATTTTCCAGAAGGAGCGCGTGCGCTGGGACTGAATGGCGCCGACATTGTCTTCAATCCTTCTGCGACCGTTGCAGGGCTAAGCGAATATCTGTGGAAGCTGGAGCAACCGGCACATGCGGCAGCGAATGGATACTTCGTTGGCGCAATCAATCGAGTTGGCACGGAAGCTCCATGGAATATCGGCGAGTTTTTCGGGCAGAGTTACTTCTGCAATCCACGCGGCCAGATTTTTTCCGAGGCCTCGCGTGACAAAGACGAGGTGCTTACCGCCGATCTCGATCTCGATCAGGTTGCCGAAGTACGGAAGACATGGCAGTTCTACCGCGATCGCAGACCCGAGATGTACGGCGATCTGGTCAAGCCATAGTTCCCTTCCCTCTTGTCCTTGACGACGAGTTTTCATTTATCCCGAGGTAAGTAATAATGCAGGAGTTACTCCAGCAGAAGCCAGAGATCGCAGAGAAGTTTGGAGACCTGCATCCGCCTTTTGAGGCGCAGGCCGCAGTGGTTGAAGCGAACCGCTGCCTGAATTGCTTTGACGCTCCCTGTACCAGCGCCTGTCCTACACATATCGATGTGCCAAAGTTTATTAAGAGGATTGCCAGCGGCAACCTGCACGGCGCGGCGCTTGGCATTCTCGACGCAAATGTCCTTGGAGCCAGTTGCGCTCGTGTATGCCCTGTAGACGTGCTCTGCGAAGGTGCTTGTGTGATGCATGGCTTCAACGAACAGCCGATTGATATTGGGCGGCTCCAGCGATATGCAATGGAAGGCTTCCGTGCACAGGGCGGCAAACTACCGCGAAAGTCGGACGAGAACCGATCTGAAAAGATTGCTTGTATTGGCGCAGGCCCCGCGTCCTTAGCAGCAGCGGCAGAGTTGCAGCAACGAGGTTTTCAAGTAACTGTCTTCGACAAGCGTCTTTTGCCCGGCGGTTTGAATACCTATGGAATCGCGGAGTACAAACTACACCTGGCAGATAGCCTTGACGAGATCGAGTTGATCAAGGAGTTGGGCGTCGAATTCCGATTGGGTGTCGAGATTTTCGGCGAGACCTCGCTCGCCGAACTCGAAGCTGAATTCGACATGATCTTCATTGGCGTAGGCCTTGGCGCAATGCATCGGCTATCTATTCCGGGCGAATCTCATCCCGGCGTTATCGACGCTCTGCAATTCATCGAAGACTATAAGACGGGAAAGACCACTCCGGTCGAGGGCAATGTCGTCGTCGTTGGCGCGGGCAATACTGCCATCGATGCGGCTAATGCAGCAAAGCGGCTTGGAGCTATGAGTGTTTCGATTCTCTACCGGCGCACGAGAGACCACATCTCTGCATTTGACTTTGAATACCGGCAAGCCTTGCAAGAGGGCATTCACTTTCTCTGGTTGACGGAATTGATGGCGATTCATTCCTCCGCTGCTGAGATTACCTCTGTCGAATGCGTGCGCATGGAGATTGATTCCGATGGATTATTCAAACCAGTTGACGGTTCAACCTTCCATCTGGAAGGCAACATGGTGATTCCTGCAATTGGCCAGTCTCCGATGCTTGAGCTTCTCGCCCAATGTCGCGATGTACAGTTGGAACACGGACGAGTCGTGGTGAATCGCACAACCGGGCAGACTACGAATCCGAAGTATTTTGCCGGCGGCGATTGTGTTAACGGCGGACGCGAAGTGGTGGACGCAGTGGCAGACGGCAAGCGCGCTGGTGTCGCTATCGCTCGTCTGCTGGAGGCGATATATGTCTAAGTACAGCGTGAAACCGAATCTCTCCGTAAACTTTGCTGGTATTCATTCGCCAAATCCATTCTGGCTGGCTTCCGCGCCGCCAACCAACACTGGCGAACAGATTATGCGGGCGTTCGATGCCGGATGGGGCGGCGCAGTATGGAAGACGATGGGCGCGCAGGTGACGAATACCTCTTCGCGTTATTCGTCGATCAACTGGGGTGGCCAGCGCATGATGGGCTTCAGCAATATTGAGCTGATCAGCGACCGTCCGCTGGATGTGAATCTGCGTGAGTTGGCAGAGGTGAAGAAACGCTATCCGAAGCAAGCGCTCATTGCCTCGTTGATGGTGGAATCTACGCGCGAGGCATGGCATACCGTTGTGCAACAGGCGGAGGATGCTGGCGCCGATGGACTGGAGTTGAACTTCGGTTGTCCTCATGGAATGAGCGAGCGCGGTATGGGATCAGCGGTCGGTCAAGTTCCCGAGTATGCCGAGATGATTACGGCTTGGGTGAAGGAGAAGGCTCGAACTCCGGTCATCGTCAAGCTGACGCCCAATATCACCGACATTCGGGAGGTGGCGCGAGCGGCGAAACGCGGCGGCGCTGATGCGCTTGCTGCCATCAATACCATCAACTCAATCACCGGCATCGATCTGGATACGTTGATGCCGCAGCCGAATGTCGATGGCAGATCCTCGCATGGAGGTTATAGCGGGCCAGCGGTGAAGCCGATTGCGTTGAACATGGTGCAGCAGGTGATGAGCGATCCGGAGGCGATGCTGCCTCTCTCTGGAATCGGCGGCATTGCTGCATGGAAAGATGCGGCGGAGTTTATCCTTCTGGGTTCTGGCACGGTGCAGGTTTGCACAGCGGTGATGCGCTTTGGATATCGCATCGTCGAGGACATGATCGATGGCCTTGAGAACTGGATGTGCGAGAAGGGCTTTCATTCCATCGAGGACTTTCGCGGGCTCAGCCTGCCGAAGGTGACCGAATGGAAGGACCTGAACCTGAACTACAAGGTCGTCGCGCACATCGATGAGGCAAAGTGCATTGGCTGCGGTCTTTGCTATACGGCTTGCTGGGACGGAGCGCATCAGTGTATCCATGTCGACCGAGTGAGCGGAGCTGTCAATGGTCCTATCGAGTTGCACGCGAAGCCTACTGAAGTGGAAGCGGCCAGTCGAAGCAGCATTACGGTCACTCCGATTCCGAAGCTCGATGGCGATATAGCGCGTCAACCTTATGTGACTCCGCTTGCTCGCATTCCTCGCGTGGACGAGACAGAGTGCGTTGGCTGCAATCTGTGTTCGCTGGTTTGTCCTGTCGATGCGTGCATCACGATGGTGGAAGTGAAGACGCATCTTCCAGCGGAGACGTGGGAAGAGCGCTCTGCTGCGTGTCTGACAGGAGAGAGTTGCTGATGGGTTTGCTGATTCAAAATGGAACGGTTGTCACTGCTGAAAAAACCTTCGCTGCCGATGTGCTTGTAGAAGGCGAAGTGATTAAAGAAGTGCGCTCGGGGATTGCAGCGGCTGGTCATACCGTTGTCGATGCGGCGGGAATGCTGGTGCTTCCGGGCGGCATCGATGCGCATACGCATCTTGACATGCCGTTCGGCGGTACGATGTCGAGCGACGATTTCGAGACGGGCACACGTGCTGCGGCCATCGGAGGAACGACCACGATCGTGGACTTCGCCATCCAGGCCAAAGGGACGAAGATGCGCGATGCTCTCGATCTGTGGTGGAAGAAGGCCGAGGGCAAGGCCTGCATCGACTATGGCCTGCACATGATCGTTACCGATCTGGGCAGCGATGCGGGCAAGGCCGGCCTCGACGACATGGACAGCATGGTGCGCGAGGGCGTGGCCAGTTTTAAGCTTTTCATGGCTTATCCCAATGTGCTGATGGCCGATGATGCGACCATCTTCAAGGCGCTGCGGCAGACGGCGAAGAACGGCGCGCTGGTCTGCATGCATGCCGAGAACGGCAGCGTCATCGACGTGCTCGTGCAGCAGGCGCTGGCCGAGGGCAAGACTGCGCCGATCTACCATGCGCTGACGCGGCCAACGCTGGCCGAGGCAGAAGCGGTGCAGCGGGCGATTGCCATGGCCGAGATCGCGGGAGCGCCGGTTTACATCGTGCATCTCTCTTCAGAGGATGCTTTGAACCAGGTTCGCGAGGCGCGCGACCGCGGTGTTCCGGCGTTTGCCGAAACCTGTCCGCAGTATCTGCTGCTGTCGATTGAAGACAATATGAACTCCGGCTCTTTCGAGGATGCGAAGTATGTCTTCACTCCTCCGCTGCGCGAGAAGAAAAACCAGGCCAAGCTGTGGGACGGCCTGAAGCATGACCATCTGCAGGTGGTTTCGACCGACCACTGCCCTTTCTGTTTTGCCGACCAGAAGGTGCTGGGGATCGACGACTTTACGAAGATTCCGAACGGCGGCCCGGGGATCGAGCACCGGATGCAGTTGATCCATCATCATGGCGTCAATTCGGGTAAGCTGTCGCTGAACCGCTTTGTCGAGATCACGGCCACCGCCCCGGCGCGGATCTTCGGGATGTATCCGAAGAAGGGGACGATTGCTCCCGGCAGCGATGCGGACATCGTGATCTGGGACCCGAAGGCCGAGCTTACGATCAGCGCCGCGACCCACAACATGCGCTGCGACTACTCGATGTTTGAGGGGTATCGGGTGAAGGGTAATGCCCGGCAGGTGTTCTCGGCGGGCGAGTTGATCGTTGAGGGCGGAAAATTTCTTGGCAAGGCCGGGAGGGGCAGATATCTGAAGCGTGAGCCGCGTGGGGGCGCGTGGCGCTGAGGTACCCCTCCCCCTGGACTTTACCCCCAAAGTCTTCATTCCATAGGACTTATTTCGTAAAGTCTTCATTTTAGATACTTTACGGGCAAGTCATTGTTTATAAAAGATTTATGCCGAACTTCTGCCGGTTACTTTCGTTTATTCACCGCTCTTCTGGAGAGGTTCTCCTCCTGATGTAGTTTTGGCGATTCGAGCAAAACGCAGATTCCCTTCGGGAATGACAAACAAAAGGAAGCCACACCTGAGAAAAGTAGATAACTATAGTTTAGCAATTGGCGAGGAACTAATTTGCAACACGTATGTCGTTTATTTTGTTAGATTTATGCGACTTTGGGGCTTGACAAGAATTTTGCTGGCGTTTTTGAGGGGGTGAGCAATAACCTTTTATAAATCAAGACTTTGGAGTCCTGGTTAGAAGGTGAAGGCCAGACCGGCCTGAAGCGCTCTTGGGGATTGGGCGAGGAAGAGAGTCTTGCCGTCGGCGGAGACGAAGGGGCGGTAGCCCTGGGCAAGCAGGTTGGTGACGTCGACGGTGGCCTCGAGGCCGGGAGGCAGGAGGTTGCCGAACTTGATGGCCTGTCGGAGATAGCAGCTCAGGTAGGCCTGATCGCTGAAAGCGGCGTAGGGGTTGACCGCCGTCACCATGCGGGCCGGCTGCCAGCGGTAGGCGGCGCGGACGCTGGTACCGCTGCGAAGTACCCTTCCCTTGAGGGCGAGCGTCGCCGTCTGCGAGGTCATCGGCTTGAGCGCGGTGGGCATGTCCTCCATGGTGAGAACCTCTTCACCCTTGGCCGTGAGCGCCGCGCCGGTGCTGTATTCAAGGGCGATCCACATATTCGTGGTGATCGGCTCGGAGAGCATGAGGTTCATTCCATTGGTCTTGTAGCCAGCGTTGAGGAGGCGGAAGCTGCCGGTGGTCTGGTCGGCCAGAACGCCGCCCATCGGCGATTCGTCGGCCTGGGCAATATCGGCGTCGCTGAGCGAGCCGCCGCCTTCGACCATCACCTGATTGAGAGAATCAAAATAGTAGGAGAGCTGGACCAGGCCGGGGCCGAGCTTGCGGCCGATGGCGAACTCATGATGCAGCCCGCTCTCGGTGCGCATGCGGCCCTGTGAGGTCACGGCGACCGGCATCTCCTGCTGCACCGTGTTGAGCCCGGCGTAGGATTGCAGATCGCGCGAAGTCGCCATGCGATAACCGATGGTCCACGCTTCCGAGGGATGAGCGGTCACTTTGAGGAAGGGATGTGAAGAGACGCTATATCCTTCGGTATGAAGCACATAGAGGACACCGCCGACCTCGATGTCGGCGAAATCACCGATCTGCATCTTCTCCGCGCTGGCGAGCTGAAGAGCTTGAAGGCCTGGGGTGCCTTCGGAGCCGAGCATCTCCGGGTGGGACTGATAGCTTGCCACCAGGCGGCTGGAGCCGGCGAAGCCCTGTTTCCGCTCGAAGCCTGAAGCGATGTTCATGGACGGCAAACCGATCGACGGCCCAAGGCCGGTTCC